>CAXTCS010000090.1:0-15031 GCA_964242365.1 uncultured Hymenobacter sp.
AGCGCGACCTTGCCAAGGTCGAGGTCGCGAGTTCGAACCTCGTCTCCCGCTCCAAATAGTTGAAAAAACGCTGTCTTCGGGCAGCGTTTTTTGTTTAGCAGATTTTTAATGGCTGCCTAGCGCAAGTGTTTGAGCACGGATGATGAGTTTCGACAAGCGGTTGTCGAAAGCTTATCGGTGCGCCAAGTGCTCAGCCGGATTGGCTTGGTGCCGGCCGGCGGCAACTACAAGACAGTACATAGCCGAATACAAAAACTGGCACTAAATACCAGTCATTTTACAGGAGCCGGCTGGAACGTGGGGGCGCGCTACCGAAATGTCAACAAAACGACTGATTTAGGTGATTTATTAGTAACAGGTTCAAATTATCAATCTTTTAAGCTCAAGGCCAGGCTGATAGCAGAAGGACGGCTTAGCCGAATGTGTTTCTCTTGTGAGCTTACCCATTGGCTCGACAAACCCATTCCTTTAGAGCTTGACCACATCAATGGCGTCAACAATGACAACCGAATTGAGAATTTACGCTTACTTTGTCCTAATTGCCACGCCCTAACGGAAACATATCGCGGTAAGAATCAAAAACGAGCCAGAGTGGTGAAATAGGTATACACGCGACTCTTAAACAGTCGTTTCCGTAAGGAAGTACGGGTTCGACCCCCGTCTCTGGTACAATAGTCTAAACCCGGAAAACCCGGAAAACAGCTTCCCGCGTCGCAGAAGCGGTTTTCCGGGTTTTTTGCGTTCGGGCCACTCTGTAGGAACGACGCTTCACGTGGGATGTGCGACGCGAGTCGCGCCCCCTCTTACGCCCCCTACTTTTTTATGACAACCCAATTTGTGCTGCGGAATGACAAAAAAGATGGCACCGGCCGCTGCCCGGTGCATCTGATTGCCTCCTTTGATGGGCTGCGGCTGAAGGGTGCCACGGGCGAGAAATGCAAGCCTTCGGAATGGAACGAGGGACGGCAGCGGTTCCGGGGCACGATTACGGGAGCTGATGAGGCCAACGACTTCCTGGAATTGCGGGCCAAGCAGGTCAGCGAGTGGTGGCGCAAGGCGCGCGCCGCCGACCGGATGCCAACCACACGTTGCGGCAGCGCAAGATGCTGTGCAGCTGGCTGGGCAACTACGAGCGGGACCGGGGCGAACTGCTGGACCCGATGACCTACGACCTGGCCACGCATGAGGTGGTCTAGGAATGACGGACAGAAGAAGGCCGTATATTTCTTCTGTTATGGCGACCAAATCCAGCGGGGCGTCACCCGACAAACGGCGTAAATACGACGAAGCGTCTAAGGCCGGGGCCCTGCGCCTGGCGTCCGAGAGCCGCAGCACGCAGGCCGCCGCGCGGCAACTGGGCATCAGCCCCAAACTGCTTTAGTGCTGGCAGCAAGCGCAGCTGGTGGCCGGGGTGGGAAGCGCAGAAGTGGCCCGCGACCCGGAAGTGCGGGCCCTGCGCGCTCGCCTGAAGCGGGCCGAGCAGGAGCTCGATAGTTTAACAAAAGCCTTGGTCATCTTCATCTTCGGCCAGCCGACCCGGTGAGTGCGTACCAGCACATCGCCCAACGGGCCGCTCAGATGCCGGTGCGCCAGCTCTGCCAAGCGCTGCGCGTGGCCCCGGCCGCGTATTACGCCTGGCAGCGCGACCGGCAGCAGCCGAGGGCCGAGCCGGCCTGGCACGTGGCCGTACGCGAGGCCTTTGCGTATCACAGCCAGCGCTATGGCACGCGCCGGCTGCGCGCCGGCGTGCAGGCGCAGGCGCAAGGCCATCAAGGGGGCCGCTGGCGCATCCGCCGCGTGCTCCACGCCCACGGCCTTCCCGCCCTGAAGCGGGCCGCTGACAAATTCAACTTCCCTGCACAAGCCAGGAACCGCTGTTTTGCGCCTCGCACAAACTCGTCGGATTGAACCGATTATTCCGTCGCGTAGCGGTTGCCTTCTTTGCGTAAAAATTCGACTTTTAGAAAATGAGCCCCGCGCTGGTCCGCGCAATGGTGGTTGCCAAAAAGGCTGCCTTCACCGGGCAGCCTTTTTGGTGGACAAAAACCAAACGTGCTTACGCGGGTACCTGCTTGGTGAACTGCACGTTGAAGAGCAGCTTCACTTCCTCGCCGAGCACCATGATGGCGGCCTCGCCGCCCAGGTTCAGGTTATAGTCCTGGCGGTTGAGGGTGCCGGTTATGGCAAACCCTGCTTTGGTAGCGCCGCGGAAGTCCACGGCCGTGCCGCCGTACTTCGCGGCGAGGGTGACGGGCTTGGTTACGTCCTTAATGGTGAGGTCACCGGTGAGCGTATAGTCGCTGTCGCCGGTTTTGGTGCAGGACGTAGACCGAAAGGTGAGTTGGGGGTAGTGCGCGGCGTCGAAGAAGTAGTCGGCTCTAAGAAAGCCGTCGCGCCGCTCATTGTTGGTGTCGAGGCTGGCTACGGCGAGCGAGAACTCCATTTCGGCGTGGTTAAAATCGTCGCCCTGCGATTGGGCCGAGCCCGCGAATGTTTTGAAGGCGATGCCCACGGTCGAGATGCCGAAGGGATTGATTTGCAGCTGCACTTCGGAGTGCATGGGGTCGAGGACCCAGGGGGTGCCGATGGGGGCGTTGGACATGGGGTAAAGGAGAAAAAAGTTGAATTAAGCTTCCCATGATACCCCGGCTTAGGGCACCGTCAGGATGATTTTGCCGGCTGCTTTCATGGGGGCAGGGACTAAAGTTGAGGAACGGCAGTAGCCGGGGCGGCCGGCCGCGCTGGGGGCCGGGCCAACCGGGCCGCGAGCAGCACCAGGCCGGCCATTACCAGGTCGATGTAAACTTGCGGGGGCACTTGGTGGAGGCTCTGCCCCGGCTTGAGAAACTCCGGGTCGGTCCAGCCGCTGCCCGGAAAGAAAATGGCGGCAAACTGCGTCGCCCACAGCGCGCCCCCGAAAAGGGCCGCCGCCAGCACGTTGGTTTGCGGGTCGCCGGCGCGCCGCCACGCAAAAAACAGCGAGGCCCCGCCCAGCACCACCCCGGCGGCCATTGTTTGCCCGTCGTGGTAGCGGGCGTGCGGCGGCCAGTGGGGGTTGAACAGGTGCGTGGCGTTCCAATCGGCGAGGAAACCTCCGGCCCCGGCGATTAGCGCGTTCAGCGTGAACAGCCCGCGGCCTGCTTTTTTCCGGTCCATAAATTAGGGGGGTAGGGGGAGCGCGAAAGTGCTGTTTCCACCCTGTTACAAAGGTGTTTCCGGCATCAACTCCCCAGAAATAGACAAATACGGGGCAGGCACGGACGAATTATCCCTGGCTCCTTGCGCCGGGTACATTCGCCGTTGATACGGCCAATGCCCCGCTTTTGATTGCCCTGCGGCGGGGCGGTGCCTGGGCTAACCATCCCCGAAGGCGCGTAGCGCGGCCTGGGTAATCGACTCGCCCCACTCCTGGACGAAGTGGTCGGCATCGGGCACCACCAGCGGCTCCGGGCACCCGCGAATCTGGCGGCGCAGCGTGTCCATCGTGGCCCGGTCCGCGTCCTTGCCGCCAATGGCCATGAACGTCGGCCCGGCCCATTCTTCGCCCCAGAACCGGAGCGCGGCCTGGGCTTCGGCCACGCCGTCCATGTCGGGCGCAACCATCGCCAGCTCCGGGAACGTGCGGGCGCCGGCCTTGAAGCGACTATCGGGAAAAGGCGCGTCGTAGGCCGCCATCTCTTGGTCAGTGAGCTGGGGCGTGACGGCGCGAATCGTTTGCCCCACCGGCAAATCCGGCAGGCTGCGCACCAGCGCCCGCCACTCGTAGAAGTGCGGCCCGAGCGGCTGGCCGACGGGCAGCACGGTGTTCATCACGAACAGGCGGTCCAGTCGGGCCCGAAAACCCGCCTCCACGGGCAGGGTCAGGCCCAGCGTGCCGCCCCAATCCTGCACGACCAGGGTGATGTGGCGCAGCGCGAGGTGCTCCACCAGACGAAGCAGAAAATCGCGATGAAAATGGAAGGTGTAAGCCGCTTCCTGCACGGGCTTGTCGGAACGCCCGAAGCCGAAAAAATCGGGGGCCACCACCCGCGCCCCGCTCGCCAGCAGCCCCGGCATCATCTTGCGGTAGAGGTAGCTCCCGGCCGGCTCCCCGTGCAGGCATAGGAAGGTGCGGGCGGCGTCCTTCGGCCCCTCGTCCAGGTAGTGCGCCCGCAGCCCCTCGTAGCCGGGCAACGAATCCACGTACTGCGGCTCGTAGGGAAAGTCGGGCAGGTCCTGGAAACGGTCGTCGGGCGTCCGTAAAGCTTCCAGTGGTTGCTTGGCTTCTCCGGGTCTGTTCCCGGGCCCGGTGCCGGCAAGGGCACCGGGGGTAAGGGCAGTGGTTACCATAAGTTGTTTTCTTTTAGTCAGTTTGAGAATCTTTTGCGGCGCGGCCGACGGTGGATTTTCCGCCATTGTTGCCTCCCGCTACATCCGCCGCCAGGCTAGGCCAGCCCAAGCTGCCGCGCTTGGAGGGCGGCGTCCCAGAAAGCAGCTATTTCGATGAGCTGGTCGCCGTCCCACTTGACGGTCTGAGCGAACTCGACATCGAAGGCTTTGCCGGTCGGGGCAATTACCTTCCCGTCGGGGCCCGTCATCTCCCCGGTGAAGGTCCCCGTCGTGCGGCTCACCACGGTAATCCAGTCGCCGCGGCCGAACTGGAGGGGGTAGGGGTCGTTGTGCACGTGCACGTCGGGAAAGGCGCGGAACATCTGCTTCATCACCGCCGCGTGCGCGGCCCGGCCGTAGATGGGCTCGGCGTTGCCGGTGGTGTGCGCCACCATGTCCGGGTGATGCACCGCGTCCATGGCCGCGAAGTCGCGGGCGTTGAAGGCGTCGTCGCCCTGCTTCATGAGCGCGAGGAGGCGGGTCGTGCGGCTGGTGTCCTGGGTCGTGTCAACCATGAGGGCTCTTTTTTAGGGATTAAAGTTGAGAAAAGTCCGCGCGGGCACCGGGCGGGCTAAATGCTGGCAATGAGTCGGTTATCAACGAGCAAAACCGCCGGCCACTGCGGTCGGCAGCCACCGCTACGGCTAACGACCCGCCGCCGCTGGCGTTGATTTAGCCGTCCGCGGCCAGCAGAGCCAGGCCGCGAGCAGCACCAAGCCGGTGGCGGCGAGGTCCACGTAAGCGAGCGGGGAAACCTGCTCCAGGGTCTGCCCCGGCCCCAGGAATTCCGGGTCGGTCCAGGCCGTTTCGGGAAAGAAATTCGCGGCCAGCTGCGTCTGCCACAGCGTGCCGCCGGCGATGGTGGCCGCCAGCAGGTTGGTTGTCGGGTCGCCCTTCCGGCGCCACGTAAAAAACAGCGAGGTCAGGCCCAGCGCGACCCCGGCCGACATGGTTTGGGCGTCGTGGAATTTGGCGTGCGGCGGCCAGCGCGGGTTGAGCAGGTGGGTTGCGTTCCAGTCGGCGAACAAGCCGCCTACCCCGGCGGCCAGGGCGTTGGCGGTCAATAGCCCGCGGCCTATTATTTTCTTGTCCATGAGTGGGGCTTTCGGTGAGTGAGCGAGTGTCGAAACGATTGATTGGAGCCGCGCTAGGCCAGGGCCGCCTCCCCAATGGCGATGTCATGGAGCGCATCGGTGCCGCCCGAAATGCCAAGCCCCCCAATGACCATTCCCTCGGCCAGGATGGGGAAGCCACCGGGCAACAGGGTGGCCTTGTCGAAAGCCAGGCGTACCGCCTCTCGCACCTCGGGACTGTCCTGGGCAAGTTGGGCCAGCACGTGGGTGGGGGCTTGGAAGCCCAGGGCTACTTCGGCCTTGGAGCGGCCCACCTCGACGGCGATGTAGGAGGCGTGGTCCATGCGGTGGGCCAGCACGAGGCGGCCCCCGCGGTCGAGGATAACAACGGCCGCGTCGATGTGCAGCTCGGCCGCTTTGGCCAGGGCTTTTTCGGCCAGTTGTTGGGCGTGGGCCAGGAGAATGCTCATGGAAGTGGCTGGCAGGTAACGGTAGGAAGTTGACCAAACAGTCCCTGTTTAGCGGGCCGGCTACCCGCACGGCCGGCTGGTTCGCCTTGTCGGGGCTTATTGCGGGCCGGTGAAGACCGTCCCGACCTGGTCCAGAAAGTGCGCCAGGCCGGCGGGCCAGGCGGCGGCGGGGCCGGGGGCCGGGGTCGGCGGCGCGGACGTGCCGAACCGCGCCAGGGCCTGCTCAAAGCCGCCGGGCAGAAAAAAGTGGAGCCGGTGCGTCGTTTCCGGCGCGTGCAGCTGGTGCACCGTGCCGGCGGGAATGAAGGCAAAGGCCCCTTCCCGGAGGGGATGAGCTTGGCCGTCCAGCGTCAGCTCCGCGTTACCCTTTAGCAGGTAAATGGCCTCGTCGTGCCCGTCGCGGTGGGCTGCTTCCCGGAACCCGGCCGGGGTTTCGACCTCGCACAAGCCGAAGGTGCCGCCCGTCCCGGCGCGGTCGGCGAGTATTTTCCACTGCTGGCCGAAGAGCGTGCGGGCCGGCTTGTCGCGCACCAGCCCGTGCAGCAAGGGCACCGGCGTCCACGCCACCGGCGCGGTCTGCATCGTGGCGGGCTTGGGCTGGTCGATGAACGGGGTTCCGCCAACGGCAATCTGGCCAAACAAGGCGGCCAGAATTTTCATTTGGTCGGCGGGCGGCGGCGGCACGGCGTCCATGCTCGGCAGGGTGCGCGACGGGGCCAGCTGCGCCAGGCTCATGACGATGACTTCGCTGCCGGCCGGGGTGTAATAATTCAGCACCCGCGCCGGCCCGGCATCGATGACAAAGGTGTGCTCGCAGAACCGGGGAATGTGCAAAAACCCGCCCGGCCCCAGCGTCACGGAGTCGCCGCCGCCGGAGAAGGTGAGCTGCCCTTCGAGGATGAAGAAGCCTTCGTCGTAGGGGTGGGCGTGGGAGGTCGGCCCCGGCCCCTGGGGCATCAGCTGTTCCAGCACGCTCATCACGTTGCCCGTCTGCTGGCCCACGGCCGTGATGAGCCACAGCGTGCCCGCCAGCCAGTACGCGGGGGCGGTTTCGCGGTCCAGCACGTAGGCGGCGGGGCGGTAAGGTTGACCGATGGTTACCATGGGGAGGGGGGTAGGGAGGGGGTGAGCCCAAGCGCGGCCGGGGGCCGGGCAGCGGTTGCCGGGGCACGGAGCCGGGCGGGTGCCACCAGCCCACGGGCGGGCGGCGAGGGGCCGAAGCGACACCCTGCCACAAAGGTATTTTTCAGCCCCGGCCCTCGGAATAGACAAATACGGGAAATAAATGGACGAATTATCGGTACCGCCTGGCACCGGTCGGTTCGCCGCTGCTTTGGCTAGAATCCCCGCTTTTTGAACTCGGTCGGCGAAACGTTCACTGCCTTTTTGAACAGCCGCCAGAAATAAGACACGTCGTCGTACTGAAGGGCGTAGGCCACTTCCGATACAGTGGCTTCGCTGAACAAGAACAGCCGCTTGGCTTCCAGAATCACCCGGTCGCGGATGAGCTGGCCGGCCGTGCGCCCGGTGGCCTGCTTGATGAGTGCGTTGAGGTAATTGGGCGTGAGGTGGAGCAGCTCGGCGTAGTCGTTCACCTGCTTTTTGGTCGCGTAGTGCTGTTCAACCAGGGCAATAAATTGACTGGAAATCAACCCGCCGGCCCCGTCCAAGTGAGCGGAACGGCCCGAACCAGTTTCGCGCTGCAATTCCAGCAGAATGAGGTGGAGGTAGTGCCGAATCAGCTCGTTCCGCTGTGGACTTACCAGCCCGAATTCTTCCTCAATGCGCTCGAACAGCCCCCGGATGCGGGCGGCCGTGGCCGCGGAGGCGACGGGCAGCGGCGGCGTCCCGTAGGCGGAGGCGAACGACTGCGCCCC
The DNA here is from genome assembly GCA_964242365.1 of uncultured Hymenobacter sp. Taxonomy (GTDB): domain Bacteria; phylum Bacteroidota; class Bacteroidia; order Cytophagales; family Hymenobacteraceae; genus Hymenobacter. The sequence goes on from CAXTCS010000090.1 coordinate 7,789, forward strand.
TGCCTCCCGCAGCTCGGAAAGCAGAAAATCCGTCGAAAAGTGCATCAGCAAGCCCTGGAGGTCCGGCGAGCCGGTCGACTCGTGCACGCTGCCGGCGGCAATTACGCACAGCGTGTTCGGCCCGAGCGAATAGGTGGCTTCGTCGATGGTCAGGGTCAGGTGGCCCGCCGAAAGCCACAGCACCTCGTGGAGCTGCGCATGACGGTGGGGCGCGCGGTGAGCGGGGGCGGGCGTGGTTGCCGGTTGGCCCACGCGGAGAATATGAAAAAACAGGTTCGCACCCGTTGCTTCGTTCGTGCCGTAGAGTTGAAAATTAGGAATCAGCGCCGCTTTCATCTGCTGTTAACGTACTACGCGCCGATAAGTAGGGCATTTTAGCGGGGTTGCCAGACAACTGCCCCGTCCCCGTCGCCGCCGTGCACCCGCTGCGCGCCCGCGGAGCCGATGGTGCCGGTAGCGCCGGTTATTGGGATGGTGGGAATGGCAGCTATACGCAGTGGGGAAATGAAAAAGCTCAGAAACCGAAATCAGCAAACCAACAAAAACGGGTGCAGCACAGCCTTGTGCAGGAGGCTTACAGCGGCAGGCCGAACTGCGTGGGCTGCGGAACAATGTAGCCTGTCAGTGCCACGACTCATTCGTCTAGTCCACCCGCAACAGCTTGTCGGGCGTGAGGGGCAACTCACGCAAGCGTCGGCCGGTGGCGTGAAACACGGCGTTGGTGATGGCCGCCGGGGTGCCCACGCAGCCAATCTCGCCGAGGCCGCGCGCGCCCAGCTCGCCCATGTGCGGGTCGGGGCGGTCGAGAAATTCAACGCTCATTTCCGGGGTGTCGGCCTGGGTGGGCACGTGGTAGGCCGCTAGGTCGCGCACCACGGGGCGCCCGGTGCGGGCGTCGAAGTGGGTGGCTTCCATCAGCGTGGTGCCCAGGCCCATCGTCATGCCGCCCAGGAGCTGCGAGCGCGCCGTGCGCGGGTTCATCACCCGGCCCACGTCGTACACCCCGCAGAGCCGGGCCACCCGGATGACGCCGGTGTCTTCGTCGACCAGCACCTGCGCAAACACGGCCCCAAAGGAGTAAAACGCATACTGCTCTTTCTCCGGTCCCGGCTGGGCGTGGCCCTCGGCGGCGAGGGTCGGCAGCCCGGCGCGGTGCAGGATGGCGCCGTACTCTTCGCCCTGGGCCGGCGCGGCGATAAGCTGCAGGCGCCCGGCGCGGGCTTCAATAACTTCTTCGGCCGCGCCAAACAGCGGCGACTGCGCGTCGCGGGCCGCTAGCTGCTTGAGGGCGCGCAGGGCGTTGCGGCAGGCTTGCTGCACGGCCGGCCCCACGGTGGCAGTGGTCACGGAGCCGCCGGTGTTAGGGGCCGTGGGTAGGGTTGTATCGCCGAGCACGAAGCGCACCCGCGCCACGGGCAAGGCCAGCGCGTCGGCGCTGATTTGGCGGAAGATAGTATAGGCGCCGTTGCCGATTTCGTGGGTGGCGCTTTCCACCAGCGCGCTCCCATCGGCCGAAAGCGTGGCCCGCGCCGTGGCTTGGTTGCGGGCGGCCGGGTACATGGTGGTGGCCATGCCGTAGCCCAGCCGCTGGCGGCCCTCGCGCATGGAGCGCGGCGCGGGATTGCGCTTCTCCCAGCCAATGAGCGCCTGGCCCCGTGCGTAGCAGTCGCGCAGGTGCTTGCCCGACCAGGGCTTGCCGGTTTCGGGGTGCTGCTCGGCGTAGTTTTTCAGCCGCAGCGCCACGGGGTCCAGCTTCAATTCGGCCGCCAGCTCATCCAGGGCGCACTCCAGCGCCCAGCCGCCCACGGTTTCGCCCGGCCCGCGCATGGTGCAGGGCGAGGGCAAATTCAGGTGCGCGACCTGGTGGGTGAAGCCCAGGTTGGGCACCGCGTATAGCATGCGCGACACGTTGGCGCAGGGCTCGGCAAAGCCGCTCACCATGGAAGCGTGCGACTGCGTGTCGTGCTGCAGCGCGGTGAGCCGTCCGTCCGGCGTTGCCCCCAGAGCCAGGGTTTGGCGCGTGGCGCTGCGGTGCCCGGCCACGGTGAACATATCCTGCCGCCGCCACTCGATTTTCACCGGCCGGCCCGCCACCCGCGCCGCCAGGGCGGCCAGCAGCGGCGGGGCAAACAGCCAGCCCTTGGAGCCGAACGCGCCGCCCACGAACGGACAAATGACGCGCACGTTCTCCTTGGGCAAGCCAAACGCCCCCGCCGCGATTTGCTGCAAGCCCGTCAGGAAGCGGCTGGTGTCGTGCAGGGTGAGAAAGTCGGCCCCGTCGCGCTGCTCCCAGCCGGCAATGGTGGCCAGCGGCTCGATGGGGTTGTGGTGGGTGATGGCCGACTCGTACACCCGCTCCAGCCGGACCGGGGCCGCCGCCAGCGCCGCCGCCGGGTCGCCAATGGTCACTTGCAGCTTGCCGTCGGGGCTGCCCACGAACGACTCGGGCCGGGCCTGGCGGCGGGCGGCGGTCATGGCCAGCTCGGGCGGCAACTCGTCGTAGCTGACCTGCACGAGCGTAGCGGCGTGGCGCGCCCGTTCCAGCGTGTCGGCCACGACCACGGCCAGCGGCTGCCCGGCGTAGTGCACGCGGGCATCTTGCAGCGGCTGGCGCGTTTCGCTCATGCCGCCCGCGCCGCGCAGCAGCACGTTGTTCAGCTTATCGGGCAGGGCCCGCAGCCGGGGCGCATTTTCGTGGGTGAGCACGGCCAGCACGCCCAGCGCGCGCCGGGCCGCCGCCGCGTCGATGGCCCGCACCGTGCCGTGGGCGATGGTGCTGACCACGACCGCGCCGTAAGCGAGGCCGGGCAGGTCCCACTCGGCGGCGTAGCGCGCCGCGCCGGTAACTTTGAGGCGGGCGTCGGCACGCTCCAGGGGTTGGCCGATGGCATCCATCATGGCTAGGGGGAATGAGGGCTTGAAAACAGGCTGAATCACGTGGTCGCGTGCGAGGTGCTGCCGGCAATAAGCACGGCCACCGGCTCGGGGGCCAAAGCTCCTACCGCCTGCGCGGCGCTGGTGGCACGCTGCTACTGAAGCGGGTGCATGGAAATAAGAAGCTAGGAGGCGGTGTGAGCTACGCCACTAAGTGGCCCGCGCCTACCGTTTCCAATGCCTGGCTGGTGGTCAAAACCGTAGCAAATTCACCATGCAGACTGGCCAGCGCCGTTTGATGCACCAACTCGGCCGGATAAAGCTGGCCGTCAAAACCGGTTTTGTCGAACGTGGCCGTGGCGTCGGCTACCAGATAGGTGTCAAAGCCCAGGTTGCCGGCCATGCGCGTGGTCGTGGATACGCAGTGGTCGGTCGTTAAGCCCACAACCACCAGGGACTGGATGCCCTCGGCCACTAAATGGGCTTGCAACCCAGTGCCAATAAAGGCGCTGTTGACCGATTTGGAGAAGATGGGCTCGCCGGCAACAGGCGTTACTTCCTCCTTAAACTCGTTGCCCGCCGCGCCAGCGGCCAGGATAGAGCCCGCCAGTACAGAATCGTGGCGCACATGAATCACGGGCCAGCCCTGTGCCCGCCAGTGCGCGAGCAGCCGGGCCGCGTTGGCCTCCGCCTGCTTATTATTTCGGTTGCCACCCCAATGAGCGTGGTTGTCGAAGGCCTTTTGGATATCAATGAGCAACAAAGCGGGCGCTTTTTTCATGGCTAAAATTCAAGATGAAAAGAGGTTTGACAAGGACGTAACCTCATCTTGGCTTACAAACAGCTTTTAGGCGTAAAGGACTTCTGAGATAGCCGTGAGAATGTTGGGGTAGGCGGCGCATCCGCAGAGGTTGCCACTTAGGTTCCTAAATTTCTGCAGCGGCTGGCCAGCAGGGCGCTGGTGGCCATGATTTGCCCCAGTGATAGTAATTTCCTTGCCCTCGCTCATCACGGCTAGCGTCAGTTATGAGAAGGCACTCTACCTGTCGAGATGCACGGGGCAGGCGCAGTACTCGCCGTGGTCAGAGGCTTTTTCTGGTGCCGGCTAGGTGCCGGTTTTCGCGCAGCGCATAGAGCAGGACCGCACAGTTTTTCAGCTAAAGGCCTAGAGCTTGCCATTGATGGTCGGCGCCACGAGCAGCAGGTCGGTGGGGGTCGGGAGCCAGCAGCATAGGTTAGGGAGCTAAGCAACGGGTAGGTTCTAGGTTTTAGGTTCTGGGCTTGCGGGTGCCTGTTGCGGCATTTTCAGGCGTTGCCCAGCCGGGGAAACAGCGCCCGTGCGTTATCCCGCATCACGGCCTCCCAGTCGCCGGCCGCCGTCAGGTCGGCGTCCAGCCTGGTTTGCCAGGTGCTGATTAATTTCTCGGGTGCGAAGCAGTAGTCGGTGCCGTAGAGCAGGCGGGTGGGGTCGGCCAGGGTGCGTAGGGCGGGCAGCGTGCGCGGCAGCGGCATCCCGGCCAGGTCGAAGTAAAAGGTGCGCAGCGTGGCGTACAGCTCGTCGGTGGCTTGCGGGTCGAGGTGCATGCCGGGGGCCTGGCCGACTACGCGGTCGAGGAGCACGGGCAGCGCGGCCCCGGCGTGGGGCACTATCCAGCAGATGCCGGGGTAGCGCTGTGGCACCCGCTGCAGCAGCAGGTGGGTCACGGTGCGCGTCGTCTCAAACATGAATTCGAGCAGCGGCGTGGGGTAGCCCAGGCCCACCAGCGGCACTACGCCGCCGGGCGGGGCGGTGGGATGCAGCAGCACCACGGCCCGCCGGGCGTGCAGCTCGGCCATGAGCGGGCCTAGGGCCGGGTCGCCGAGGTACAGGCCTTGGTAGTTGGTTTCCAGCACGATGCCATCGGCTTGCAGCGCGTCATAGGCGTAGCGCATTTCCTCCAAAGCCCCGGCCAAGTCGGGCAGGGGCAGCGAGGCCAGCAGCCCGAACCGCGTGGGGTGGGCCTGCACCAGCGCGGCCCCGGCCTCGTTCACGCGCCGGGCCATCTGCCGGGCGTCGGCGTCGGTAGCCGCGCCCAGGCGCACACCCGGCGACGAGAGCGAGAGCAGCGCCGCGCCGATGTGCAGGCGGTCCATCGTGGCCAGAGCCTCCTGTTCGCTCCAGGCCGGCCACTCCGGCATCCCGTCGGGCTTGCTGATGCCCGCGGCCAGGGCTGCCTCCCGGTAGAAGTCGGGAATGAAGTGGGCGTGCACGTCGAGGCGCGGCGAAGTAGAAAATAAGCTCATAAGCAGTAAATTTCTTGCATTAGGTCGCCGTTGTTTCCGCCGGCGCGTGCACCGGGCCGGTGCGCTCGCGCAGGGGCCGGCCCTGCCGCCCGCTACGCTGGGTTTGGATTTCTGCCACGATGGCAAGGGCAATTTCTTCGGGTGTTTCGCTGCCCAAATCCAGGCCAATGGAACTGTGCAGGCGCGCGCAATTGCTGCACCAACGCCGCGGGCGCGGCACCCAGCTCGGCCAGCAGGGTGTGCAGGGCGGCCAGGTCGTAGGCGTAGTTGTGGCTGAGCAGCACGTGGTAGGCCAGCGGGTCGGGGGCTTGGGTTGCCAGCTCGGCGACGGGCACCACGCGCACCTCGGCCGCCTCGGGAAAGCGGCCGGCCGTGGCCAGGTGCGGCCGGCCATCGAGCACCGTGATGTGCCAGCCCAGCGAGGCGGCCAGGTGCACCAGCGGCTGGGCGTCGTTGCCGGCCCCGTACACGACCACGCGCAGCGGCGGCACCAGCACCTCCAGCAAGGCCCGCACCGGCCCGCCGTCGGTGTCCACGTCCAGTACCTGCGATTTCGCCTGTGCCAGCGTCTTGCGGGCGGCTTCGGCCAGCGGGCCGGCCAGCAGCGGAGTGCCTCGCCTTGCGCCTTCGGCGGCGAGCAGCAGGCGCTGGCCCACAGCGGCTTTCAAGCCGGCCGTGTCCGTTTCAAACACCGTGGCCAGCACCGCGGGGGTAGGGTGGCGGGCAAAGCCGCGCAGCAGCTCCAGCGGGTTGTTCGGGTCGTTGAAATCCAGCGGCTCCAGTAAGATGCGCACCACGCCCTGGCAGCCGGAGCCCAGGCCGTGGCGCGGGTCATCCTCGTCGCGGGTGTCGTAGGTGACTAATGTCGGCTCGCCCTGGAAAATGGCGCGCCGCGCCCGCTGCCGGGCCTCGTCTTCGAGGCAGCCCCCGCTGATGGCGCCGGTCAGCTCGCCGGCGTCGGTGACGAGCACGCGGGCGCCGGGGCGGCGGTAGGCCGAGCCCAGCACCTCCACCACCGTGGCCAGGGCGCAGGCCCGGCCCGCAGCACAGTGCTGGTCGTAGGCCAGAAACAGGCGTTGCAGCTCCGTCATTTTTAAGTGGGGCCGGGAGTTACAGCAGCTTGTCCAGCGTAATGGGCAACTCGCGCACGCGCTTGCCCGTGGCGTGGTAGATGGCGTTGGCCACGGCGGCCGTTACGCCGAGCAGCCCGACTTCGCCCAGGCCCTTGACGCCGAGGGGGTTCACGATGTCGTCGTTTTCCTCCACGAAAATCACGTCGATTTTGTGGATGTCGGCCTGCACCGGGATGTGGTACTCGGCGTAGTTATGGTTCATGAAGCGGCCGAAGTGGTGGTCGATGACCGTTTCCTCCATCAGGGCCATGCCGATGCCCCACACCACGGAGCCCACGACCTGGCTGCGCGCGGTTTTTGGGTTCATGATGCGGCCGGCCGCCACGGCGTTCACCACGCGGGTGACGTGGACGGCACCCAGGTCTTCGTCCACTTTCACCTCCACGAAAACGGCGTTGTGCGCGTGCATCGAGTAGGGCAACTGCTTGGCCATGTTAGGTTTGCCATCGCCCGTTACTTCCACTTGCTCTTCGCCGCTGGCGGCCAGCACTTCCCGAATAGCCACTTGCAGGCGAATGTCCTCGTTGGCCCGAATGACGCCGTTCACGAACTGCACCTCCGCGTAGGCGAGGCCAGCAAGCGGCGAATCAGGCAGCTTCTGGGCCAGTTGGAGCACTTTTTTGCCCAGCGCCTGGCACGCGTCCTGTACGGCCGAACCAACCGAGGCGGTCAGCCAGGAGCCGCCCTGCACGGGGGCTTGGGGCAGGCTCGTGTCGCCCAGCACGAAAGTAACGTCGGCCAGGGGCAGGCCCATCGTCTGGGCGGCCAGCTGGGTCATGATGGTGTACGTGCCGGTCCCGATGTCGGTGCAGCCGCTGCTCACCGTCAGGTGGCCGGCGGCGAGGGCGGCCTTGGCCTGGGTGGGCTTCTGCTGGGCATCCCAGACGCCGCAGCCCACGCCCCAGCCCACCAGCAGGTTGCCGTCGCGCATCGAGCGCGGCGCCGGGGTGCGG
>CAXTCS010000091.1:0-14868 GCA_964242365.1 uncultured Hymenobacter sp.
GTTGTTCATCTCCTCAAACGTGGCAGCAGTGTTTTTCCACAGCCACTCCGTCACCTGCTTGGCGCGGAACGGCTTCTCGCCGTGCTCCACCATAAAGGCCTTCAGGTCGTCGGGCGAGGTTTTACGAATGTCGCGCTTGGTGGGCGTAGGGGCAAGGGGCAGTTCCAGTAACATAGCACAAAGATACAAGCAGGCAAGGCGTTGGGTTCCCAGCACAGTGCTTGAGACAGGACGGCACTTTTCGCATTCTCCGTACCTTGTACATCAATATCATTTCTTTTGTGATGAATCAGCTGGAAGTCGTCGAGGAAATAAGCCAGATAGTAAGCCGCTTACCAGAACAGGATGCCGCCGCATTACTAGATTATGCACAGTATCTTCTGAGTCGGCGTAGGCCAGGTGCTGTCCCGCTGTCCCGGTCAGAGGAGGACGATTTAGAGAATGCCGATAATGCTTTGTTGCTAAAGCAGGTAGCCGCATACGTTGCTACGTCACCCGTTTTTGCCTTTCTGCATCATCCGGATGAAGATGTGTATACCGTGGACGACCTCAAAGTGCGGTACCTATGGGGGGTAGATTAAAAGGTTAAATAATAGCTAATAAAAAATTTGCGAAAAAATCCGCGAAAAAGCCCTTGACGATGCTGTCAAGGGCTTTTTTTGGGGCTGTTACCGAATGAGTGCTGCCAAAAACAAAAGGTGCATTATTGGGATTCAGCCTGGATTCAGCTTGGACCGCAAAGCTTCTAAAGCCTTTAAAACGGGTAGAAAAGTCTATTTGCCGAGAAATTTCGCGAAAAAACCGCTTTTTAGGCCGAAAAATGGGCCGTGGTGCCACGCCTCGGGGCTGCTGGCTACTCGTTTGGCTCTTCGCCGTAGCGTGCATTGTAACGCTTGGCAAGAATGCCGCTGCTGATTAACAGTTCGGCTACGCTGCCTTTGCGTGGGGTGCTGCTAAACCTCTTTAGGTCGGGGTGGGAAAGGGCAATATTAAGGTTGCGTATCGCTTCGCTCAGTTCAGCCTCGCAATGCGCCAAAAGTTGGTTTCTACTATCGTAGTAGCGGTTTCTATCATCGTACTCCATCTCATGTACCGGGTTCACGTAACGGCCATCTTCCGTGCGTTGAAGGCGTGGCAGAGCACTTTGAGCGCGAAGGGATTGGTAGGCTTCATCATCAAATGGAATGCCTAGAACGTCCTCCGTGACTTCATAAATGTGTAGTAGGTTGCTGACCACGATACGCAACCGAGCGTCTATCTGCTCCCACTCACGCTGTTTAGCGTCGCTGCCTGCCTGCCCTGGAAACAACTTGTTGTCTTTCAGTAGATAATCAAACCATTTGGCATTTCTGGCCTGGGTATGTTCCGCCACTAGGTCCGCTATTACTTCCTCCTTTTTCCACCGTTTCGCTGGCTTGATATGGGTTTGTGTTGGGTTTAGATATGGGTTTTTATTTGCCGAATCAGTAAAAACTTCTTGAGTATTTGTTCCAGATGTTTTCACTGTGTTATCCAATTCCCCATTGCCAGTTAACAGCCAACCCGCATTCACTTGTGGATACACTTCCGCAATGGCGGATAAAAGTTGGGAATCAGGCTTATTTCTGCCCTGAGTGATGTTTGAAATTCTAGTGCCTGATGTTCCTAAGCTTTTCGCAAAGGCAGTTTGACTAATGCCTAGATGCTTAATCAACTCTTCAATGCGGTTGCTAATGGGGCTCTTTTCCATAAGATTTTACTTGCGGTATTGAAAAACTTGTGGATTTATCCAGAAGTTTAGTGTAATCTTGTGCAGGGTTTCACGAAAACAGAAGCGCAAGGTATGCTAGACCGCAAGAAAATTCAGAATGGCTTGCTTCACGGGAGCAAAGCCGAGATAGCCCGCCGGGCAGGCGTCAAAATGCCTGTAGTGAGCAACTGGTTTGCTGACAAGTTCAACAGCGAACGGATTGCCAATGCAGCGGTGGAGGTGTACGCCGAAGACGTTGCCAAGAAAAATGCACTGGAAGCCAAATTCAAAGAGGCTGAGAAAGGTAAGACTGTATGAAGTACGGGGTGCTCGATTTGGCGGGGCAGCCCTTTGTTAGTCGGCAACTTGTGCTCGAATACGTGGCGGAAGGCACCGTGAATTCATGGTGCTATTCGCGCCGTGTAGTGCGTAAGGATGTTGCTGGCGAAACACACTACCAATTTGAAACGCTGCCTAAAGGCTCTCGTGACAAGCTGCCATTTAAAACCGTAGGTGCTGCACTGGATGCTGCCAAGCTTATAGCGCACAGCAGCCAGCAGGTAGAGCTAGCGGCGGAACAAATCAATCTGGCTTACGACCTGGCACAAGCACGGGAGCAGTGGGTGGCCTACTACGACATCTACGCGGCGGCTTACGGCAACGACCGGGCCGGGGTGTATGCCCGCGCCCACGCCGTCTTTGCCCGGCTAGTGGAGCTGAACGACCCGAAGGCTTCGCCCCGCTACACGCAGCAGCAGCTACACGGCCCGTTTCGGGCGCTGTTGCTGGAAGGCTACTGTACCGAAAGCCTGGCCTACTTCCGTCGCCAACTCAAAACGTGCGCCACCGAAGGCGTTACGGCCTTGCTGCTTCATGGCAACCTGGGCAACAGCCACGCGGAAGAAGCCGGGGCATTCCACGAATACCGGGCGGAAGCCTACTTCTCATTGCCTTATAAATACAGCTACGGCACGGTGGCTGAACTGGTGAACTATGAGTGCGAGGCTAACGGCCTGCCCACGGTGTCGGAAAGCTGGATTAAGCAATATCTGGGGGTGCCCAACGTCAAAAATCGACTCATGAAGCAGCGGCACGGGGTGAAAGAGTACACCAACCGGGTGCAACCTTACCTGGAACGCACCACGGCGCTACACGCTAACGACTTGTGGCAAATGGATGGCAGCCCGTTGCAGTTCTTCTGCTGGAATGCCGACCGCACCAAGAAAATCCGCCTCACGCTGTTCGTGATTCTGGATGTGCATAGCCGCAAGATTGTGGGCTATGATATGTCGCTCAGTGAGGACCGCTTCAGTACCATCAATGCCCTAAGCCGCGCCATTCAGCTTACCGGCATGGCTCCTTACGAGTTGGTGAATGACCATTTTTCGGGCGGCAAATCGGAGGAATACCGCCGCATTCAAGACGAATTGACAAGCCGGGGCGTGGTGTTCCGGCTGGCGAAGGTGGGCAATCCACAGGATAAAGCCCAGATAGAACGCTGGTTTGGTTCTTTCCAAACCCGTTTTTGCAAGCACCTGGCGGGCTACTTTGGCGAAGGCGTGATGACGCGCCGACTCGACGGAAAGGCCAACCCCGATTTCCTGAAACATCAGTACGAGGTGACCGGCTTGCCGAATCTCGATACGATGCTGGCCCGCATGGTGGACCTAATCGACCGCTACAACGGCACGGCCTTGCCGGGGGAAAACCAGTCGCCCAACCAACGCTACCACAGCAGCGAAAAGCCCAACGCCCGCCCGCTGAAAGATTACCAACGGGCATTGCTGTTCTGGCCCGCGAAGACGGTGCAGGTGCGCAACTGCAAAGTGAAGCTGACGGTGCAAAAGCGGGAATACGTGTACGAGGTGGAAGACCCCGCGCTGGCGCTGGAACTAAATGGCACCGCCGTGGAAGTGCGCTACGACCTGCAAGAGCTGGCGGACCCTACTCATAAAGTCATGCTGTTCCAGCCGGGCGGCAGTGAGCCTATTTGTGAGTTGCGGCTAGTAACGCGGGTGCATCAGGCCCTGGCGAACCAAAGCCAAGCCGACCTGACCGGAATGCAGCAGCACGGCAAGAAAAAAGCCGCGATTGAGCGCGAAGCCGACCGGCAAACCGCTGAAAAAATAGCCGCTGGGGTGGCCGTGGTGGGGGCCGATGGGGCGCTGGCGTTCATCGACCCGCGCACGGCTGCCAAATACGACCGCAACGATGCCGAAACGGACTACTACCGGGAGCAATTCGGCATTGATGAACGCCTGGTGGCCGAAGAACCGGCCGAACCCGTGGCCGTGCGCAACAACCCCTATTTCGGGCAGCATGGGGCAGGGCTTAGCCCACAGGACCACTACGTGGGCCGCTTGCGGCGCGAAGGGGACGGGACCGTGTGGAAACCCCGTGAACGGGACGACGACTAACGCAAAACCGCCGCTCCTGGCAGGGAGCGGCGGCAAAAAACGGGCATTAAACAGCCTTTAAACATCACTTCAAAACCTTTTAACCTCCGTTTATGGACACTAAAGTAAGCCTTACCGCCGATACGTTGCGGGCCGCAGTCAATGACTACCGCCACCGCAAGGGCATTAGTCAAGCCACCCTGGCAAAAAACATCGGTATCAACGGGGCCACGCTCAGCAACATTGAGCACAATTGGGAAAGCGTCAGTGAGGAAATGCGCCTGCGCGTGTGGAACTACGTGCGCCCCACTGGCTGGCAGCCCGTGAACACCACCAACTTCCGAACCGTGTTTGCCGTGTGTGAGGAAGCCCGCGCTAAAGGCCGGATGCTGGGCATCATCGGCAGCACGGGCTACGGCAAAACCACGGCCCTGCGGGCATTTGAGCAGGATAATAAGCAGGTGTATTACCTGACTTGGCAGAAGAGTATGCGAGCCAAGCAGTTCTTTCAAAAGATGCTGCAAACGATGGGCGTGTATGCCACGGGCAACATCTACGAACTGATTGAGCGGATTGCGGCCGAACTGAACAGCCAGCGCCGCCCGCTGCTGCTGATTGACGAGGCGGGCAAGCTCACGCCGATGCTCATTCAGTACCTGCACGATTTGCGCAACCTGACCGAAGGCCACGCGGGCTTAGTGCTGGATGGGGTGGAATACTTCAAAACCAACCTGGAAAAAGCGATGCTTCGGCAAAAGGAGGGGATGCCCGAATTCTTTGACCGCATTGCGGCCTGGGAGTTCCTGGCAACGCCCACCACGGCCGAGAAGCGCAACGTGTGCCACGCCAACGGCCTGACCGACTCCGAATCGGTGAAACAGGTGTGCAAAGCCAGCAATTACCGGGCGCTGGCTAACTCCATCGTGAACGAATTAACAAGCCTTCCTGCCCTTTCCTAACTAGGCCATGAAGACTTGCCCAGCTACTGCCCTGGCAACGGCAACAGCCCGCGCCCAGCGCCTGGAAACCGACACGGCCGGGTTACTGGCACGAGTCGCCACCACGGCCCTTAATCACGCCTTTTTTGAACAGCGCCTGACCGCCTTGCGCGGTGTTCACCGCCGCCAAGTTTCGCGCTTTCAGTCACTCCAATCCATCACTTTTTAGCCCTTGCCCTCATGCTGCATTACCACCAAAACGGCGTGACGCTCACGCTCGAATTTTCCTCCGCTGCTGAAATCAGCTATTTTCAGGAAGGGCTTACGGAAATGCTGAATCAGCTGTCCGAATCGGCCGACCAATACCCAGTGCAAGGGGTGTCCCTTCACGCGCTGGCCCAACTGATGCGGGCCACGATGTTGACCGAACAGCAGACCCTGAACATGAGCAAGGGCTTGCAAAAGATTGGCAAGCTGCCTGAAAGTGGCCCGATTGATTCCCAAAAAGCAGCTTAGCCCGTTTCGCCATGAAAATGTCCCTTGCCCAAAACAAACGCCTGCACGGGTTACTGAACCTGTTGGGTATGATGGAAGACAAAAAAGCCCTGGTGTTGTATTTCAGCGCCAAGCGGACGGATTCCGCCCGTGAACTGGAACCGCACCAAGCCGCTGCCCTGATTGAGCACCTTGCGGCTGACGCACGGGCGCGGGGCCTGGAAGCCGATACCGGCGTGGCCGGGCCACCCGCCCCGCCGCCCGCGCCCGTGGCCCCAGCTGCGAAGCGCCGAGGTCGCCCACCGGGCACGGCCAAGCCCAAGCCTACAATGGTGCCCACGGCTGAGCAAGCCCAAAAGATGCGCCGCAAGATTTTTGCCATTGGCCGGGCGCTGGGCTGGCTATCGGGCAACAGCCCCGAAGATTTGGCCATGAACAGCGCCAAGCTCGACACGTTTTTGAGCGAACATGGCTACCTGAAAAAGCCTCTGCGCTACTTCTCCCCGGCCGAACTGCCCAAGCTGGTGAGCCAGTTTGAGCAAATCCAGAAGCACGATAAAACGGCCGAAGCCAGCCGGGCCGTGAAAGGGCTGCTGGCTGCCACTGGCCTTTCTGTTACCACCAAACGCAACACCCGCCCATGAGCCTGACCTATTTGGAACAAACCGCCCGCGCCCGCGCCCTCTACTTGGAAGGGCAGCCGCAGCAGGATATTGCCCGCGCCCTGGGCGTGTCGGAAACGACGGTTACGAACTGGAAGAAAAAAGGTGCGTGGCCGGTCCCACCCCGCGAGGCCGCAGCCATCGCCCAACGTAAATCTGCGTTCACGTTGTTTCGGGAAGGCAACAGCCAGCAGGACATTGCCCAGCAGCTGGGCATATCGGAAAACACGGTCAGCAGTTGGAAAAAGAAATTTCATTGGGTGGCCCGTATTGCTCTTATTAGGGATAAAGCGATTGATGAATCCCTAGCCCAAATCAGTGAGGTAGTAAAGGCGCAAGTTTCTCGCTATCGTGCGGACTTATTGCCCCGCCAAGCGCAAGCATTAGAATGGGCGCTTTCATATGTATGCCAGCAACTGGACCGCGAAGAATCGGCCACGCTCTGAACCAACCCGCCCCGTGGCGTTTGCCCCGGCCCTGCCTTTGTGCGGGGCCGGGGCTTCTGTTTTAGGGGTGGGGCGAAACGAGGAAAGCCCGCCGTTCCACTATAGAACGTCGGGCTTTCGGGGCGCTCCTGCGAGCAAGACAAAGCTATAAAAAAATGAAAGGCCAATGTGCTTGCGCAACTAATCGGCCTTTCGGGGGAGGTCTGCCTAAACTGACCGTGGCAAAGATAGGCGAACGGATGTAAATAAATTCAATTGCTTTAGTCTTGACAATATGACTAAATCAATCAAGCGTAAGTTGTTTTACGAAGTATCATTTTGAAAATCAGTTTTATATGACTTGATTTGCATGGGAATTAACAGGACTATTCTGATTAATTTCAAATCAAATAACTCTCATTTCTCTTTTATGAATCAATCCACCCGTACTGCCTTGAAATTGGGCGCTGGGGCCACCGATGCCAATGCCGCCGACGCCCTGGACAAAGACGGCCACAAGCTGACCCTGCGCGAGTTGGAAAAGTCGGATTCAGCTTTTGTGCTGTACCTGAAAAAAGACCAGCCCGATACCTACGCCCGCCTGTACAAAGCGCAGTACGGCAAAGAGCCGCAAGCGCCCAACGGGAGCCCGGCCGCAAAGCCCGTTTCGGCGGCCACGGCGCAGCAAGCCAAAATCAAGCTGGCTGCCCTGGGGCCGGACGTGACGATGCGTCAGCTGGAAAAAGAGAACCCCAAGCTGCTGCTGGAATTGAAGCACAGTGCCCCCGAGGAGTACAGCCGGTTGTTCACGGAGGCCTACGGCAAAGCCCCCAGCGGTACGGCCCCCAATGGCCCCGCCCCCAAAGGCCCGGCCACGGGTGCGCCGCTTAACCTGGCTGCCCTTGCCACAGACGAAACTCCCTCAACTGGCCAGTGGCGTTACAAGGCCGGGGTAGAACCCCCTGTAATTAATATGGCCGGCGAAATGTCCGAAGAACAGTTGGCCGCATTCCCCGCAAAGGGCCACGATTTCGCCAGTGACCCCCGCTTTGAGCGGGTGGAGGAATAGCCTGTTTTGAGTGCTTACGCTCCGTTTTTGTGTCCGAAATGGTATCTATAACCGGGACACAATGACCTGAATTAAGCCGCAAAAATGGTCAGTAGCGGCCTGTTATAGATGGAAAAACGGACACGTTTCCACGATTTAACGGGCATTAACCGGGCCTTTACCCTCGTTTTTTAACTTGTTTTTTTCTCCTTAAATGAAGATTTTACTTGCCGATAACCCCACGGGGTACAACAACGCCCTCAGTCAACTGAACACGAAGAAAGGACGGCTGCAAGATGCACTGGCTGCTTACACGGCGTTGGGGGTTGCCACGGTGCCCACCACGGCCGATTTGGCGGACCTATGGGACAACCCCAAAGTGTTTCTGGGGCGGATGCTGCTCGGGGGGCAACCGGCGGGCCTGGTGGGCGGCCTGGCTGTGGAACCGGCGCGGGTGTACGACCTGGTGCAAAAGCCCGCTGGTACGGACGCCTTTTTGGCTGCGGTGGAAACGTTGCACAACCCCGAAGGTGGTTGGGAACATCCGCGCGTTGACACTACCATTTATGAATTGGTGAACGGCGTGGTGCAAATCAAGCAAGCCACGCTGGATTCCCTACGGGAACAGTTCCGCATCTACGCCACCTCCCAGCGCCAAAAAGACGAATGGGACGCGCTGCAAATTGTTGTTGGCGGGCTGGAAACCATCCGTCAGAACGGGCGCATGGGAAGCAAGTTTGAACCCGTCGAATACTTGAGAAGGGCCCTGGTGAACGAAGGCTGGTCCGATGCTTTTAATCCGGTTCAGGCGAGTGCCGCTTACGTGGTTCAGCTTCCCTAACACGCATTTGGTAGCGGGCTGCTGGCTAGAGCTTCCAGCGGCCCATTCAGGGGCTGAAAGAGGTTGGCCCCCGTTTGAGCCAGGGCAGTGTTGGGAGTAAGGATGCCCTGGCTTACTACCACCCTCATAATACGAATTAGGCCCGTGAGGGCCGCGTTACGTGCGCCGCTGTTTCCGCAATTGCAGTAGCGCAATAGGTGGGTTTTGAGAGGATTACCCATCGAAAGAAAGGGGCTGCACTATGTGGCCCCCTTTCTTTTCTCCCTGCTTTTTTCATTCTTGGCTTTTCCATTCATACCGTTTATGCCCCGTGATGTTGAGTTGATTACAAAAAGAAATACAGCCATTCGGACCGCTTACGACCGGCTTATTTCCGAAGAAGTGCCAGTGGTGTTAAAAGGAGGCCACAAACTCTTTATTCGCCTTGGTTACAATCAGGTATTGACGGTGCTGGCAGAGATGTTTTTCCTCAGTCCCCGCACCCTGGAACCCATTATTACAGCGGCTAGCCCTGTTCCGGTCCCCATCAAAACAGGTTATTCTGAAGCGGTCAACAGCATCAGCCAGTAGGCGAAATTTCCATGAATCACACTTTACCCCTAAGCGAAAGTTGCCCCGCTCAGCTGGCTGCTCCGATTGTGCCCAGTCGCCCCGTTTGTCAGTTAACCGTGGGTATGACGGAAGATGTGAGCCAAGCCGTTGCCAGCGTTGATGAAGTTATCAGGGGCCGACTTATTTCCCGGCCGCGCCGCGCCGTGGTTCCTACCGTGGGCATGGTGGAAGACATGAGCAATAGCATTGTCGCAGGGGATGCAATCCCCGTCGCTCGCATCAGGCAGTGTGCCCGGCCACGCCGCCCCACGCCCCCGACTGAGTTACTCCGCTTGTTCAATCATTATTATCAGGAGCGCAATATGCCGCTGGCACTGGCTTACACTTTTGTTGCCGCGAAGTGCGGGCTAAAGCGGGCCACCGTGGAACGGCGGCACCTGGCCGCCCTGGGTCAGGCCCTCGACCATTTGCCACAGGCCCGGCCGACCAACGGCTAATTACTTCCTCTTTTTCCTCCTCTATTATGGCACTTATCCTCACTTGCCGCATTGGCATTGGCCAGTACGTGTACGACCACACTGGCGGGTTTGAAATGAAATCTTCTTGGAAGACTCTAGGCGACTCGGCAACGCTCAAAATGCCAAGGCACGCCAACCTCGAAAACAGCGACGGGACCATTTCCAAAGACGTGGAAACCGCCAAAATTATCAAAGTAGGCGACCCCGTGGAAGTAGAGTTGGGCTATGATGGAGAATTGGTGCGCGAGTTCACCGGCTACATTGCCGAAATCAAATCCACCGTGCCTTTTGAGGTGCGGTGCGAAGACGAATATTTCTGGCTGAAGCGTAGCCCCGTCAATAAGACCTGGAAGAACACCACTTTGCTGGAACTGCTGCGGGAACTGTCCGACATGATAACTGGCCCGGCCAAAGGCAAGCTGGTGCTGGGGCCGCAGATGGCAAAGCAAAATGTTCGCATTGACTCGCTACGGGCTGACCGCACTACGGTGGCCGGGGTATTGGAGAGGCTGCGTACAGACTACTTACTGTGCGCCTATTTTCGCCACGGACAGCTATTTGTGGGCTTGCCTTACACCGAGTTCACCAGCAGTTCTTCGGTAGAAGGTGCCGAAGCATATTTCCACTTTCAACAAAACGTAGTGGACAGCGATTTGAGCTACAAACGTAAAGATGATGTGCGCCTTAAAGCCAAGGTGGTGGCCATACACCCCAACGGTAAACGGACGACAATGCCCGGCCCCAACGACCCAGCCATTGGGGACAAAGACGGGGAAGAGCGCACGGTTTTTTTGCGCTTAGGCCGCGAAGACCACCCCGATACGTACGACAAAGACCGGCTGCGCGGCATGGCCGAAAGAGAACTGGCAAAATTTAAATACGACGGTTACCGGGGCAGCTTCACCACCTTTGGTGCGCCCTATCTGGTACATTCAGGCGTTGCCGATTTGGAGGATGGAAAGTACCCCGAGCGTAGCGGGCGCTACCTAGTGGACAGCGTAAAAGTAAGCTTTGGCCCAGCTGGGTTTCGACGGGAGATAGAGTTAGGAAAGCGGGCTAGCTCCTAGCTCAGAGAAAGCGAGAAACACCAGGTTCTTTCAATAGTGCCTCTGTAGCTGCCATACGGTTAGCATCGGCAATTACTTCCTTCACTGATTGCCCATATGCTACGCTTTCCACTACATATTCATCCGTATGGCCTTCCTCATCATAGCAAAGCAAATAACTGGCTTCGCTATCATCGTTACCAGGAATCAGCATTTTGTTGCCCCGGCGCAAGAGGTCTTCCGTCGCCCACGGCAAGCTATTGAGCAAATTCTTAGAGAATTCACCGCGCTGTTGCCGCAAGCCTTGCAAGGTGCCACTGGTGGCTGCTACTCACAGATACGACTTATTAGCTGCTTCTGTACTGGCGTAGTCAATCGCGTCGGGGTGTTCTGCTTCCAGTGCTTCTAACTCAGCCGCATACGCGGCCCCTTGCTTCTTTAGCAATTCCACGTTGGTCCGAAAAGCAGCACGAAGGGTAGCGTAATTGGCCAAGAGCGTTTGTAGGCTGGGGGTGTTTTTGCTGGTGCTGTAGTGAGGCAGTGGCATGGTGGCAGCGATGATTGAGGCGGGAAAAGCAACGGCACCTGGATTGGAAACGCCGAACTCAAATGTACTCTTGATTTCTTCGCATCGGCGTTGGCCAAGCGGCCACCAGCAGCTGCGCTTTTCTTCTCCTGTATCTTTCAGGGCTCATTTTCACCCCTCACCTCATGACAGACGAAGCCATACTACGCAGCGAAGGGCAGAAAGCCGCCCACCGCTGGGGAGCCTTTAAGGACAACGGAAGCAATAACTACACAGATTTTATAGCCTTTATCAAAGAGGAACTGACCCGCTTTTACACGCCCTTGAACAAGGCTGTTTTCTTGGATGAGGTGTACAAACAAATGGGCCTGGTGCTGGCTGAGAACCAGGAACGCAATGCCGAAAAATTAGCGCAGGGCGAAGCCAGGTATGTTGCGTTTCACGGCATGCTTCACAAGATTCTTTTCTATCTACAACAAGAAATTGATGAATTGCCCAAAGTGGTGCATAGCAATCCCGTGCATAACGAGGAGCGAGACACCGTTTTCATCAGTTACAGCCATTTGGACAAGAAGTGGCTGAACGTGCTGAAACGGCATTTTAAGCCATTAGAAAACCGCATTGATTTCTGGGATGACAGCCGAATAAAGCCCGGTCAGGAATGGGAAAAGGAAATAAAAGCGGCCCTCAGCAAAGCCAAAGTGGCCTTGCTGCTCATTAGCGCGGATTTTTTCAATTCGGATTTTATCACGCGAAAAGAGATTCCTCCACTACTGGAAATGGCCAAATCAGACGGTGCCACCATCCTGTTTTGGGTGCTGAAGCCGTGCCTGCTAGAAGAATACCCCGACCTGATAAAATATCAGGGGTTGAATGCACCCAGTAGGCCATTCATCAAAATGAAGGAAGCTGAGCGAGAAGAACTTTGCGTGAGCATTGTGCAGCAGATTCGAGACACGTTAGCCAAATAGTGCAGCCATTTGCTCAGCTTGGCTACCCGTGAAGCCTCACCAGCATTAGCTTTGGGATTCCTCTAAAAGCCTCACTGTTATGCCTGCTCCCATGCCCCCTCGTTTTGTCATGCTCAATGGGCAGTACATTCGGGTTAGCACTTTTTTCATGGATGTCCCCTCCGTAGAGTGGCAACGCAACTTTCCTCTACGGGAGCGTGTGGGCGACCTCATTTGCGCCGTTATCAGAAGCACGGGAGCATTGCCAGTGCTGGATGATTATTTGTGGGTAGCAATAGATAAAAACTCTATGCTATCGTTTCGGGTATCGCGTCGCACCTTCGTTCTAGCAGAAGAAGCGGATATGACTACAGAAGGCATCCTGCCTGACCTAATTGTACAGTATGCCGTTGTGCCGTTGCCCGCACCATCCGAAGAAATGCCTCAGTTGAAATAACCAAGATAAAAGCCTTGATGCAAGCTCCCTATTATGGGACTGCCCACTAACTTGGAGCCATGAAAAAAACGCAAAGAATTCGCCTCGTGATTGAGGCCGATGTGGCACAAGACACCGAATTCACACCGGACGTTGTGCGGCGGCTGTGGGGTTACAGCAACGTGGAGGAGATGATTAGCGAGGACTACTGGCAGGAAAATATCCGCCAGCAGCAAGTGATGCTCAACATTATAATGGCCGACCCCAAAAAGTACCACCTGCTGCTGCTGGCTGCGCTACAACACAAGCTGGACGATTCAGGGCCTGAGTTTTTCCAGCTCGCGGGGTATGACACCGGCAATAAGCCGATTCACGAGTTCGACCCACTTGAAGGGGTAATGGGTGCCTTGCCGCCCGAAACAGCGGCCTACTTCGAGCGCATGAATCAAGAGGGCGTGCTTTCTGAGCGGACAGAGTTAGTTAACTTCTCGACAGCAGTTGAAATTAACAGCATCCGAGTAGAGGAAGTAAAGTAAGGCTGTCACCCTGTGGAGAAGTGAAAAGCCGCCAAAGTTCAATTTTTGGCGGCTTTTTTCTTTGTCCTTTTCCGCTGTCAAAATGCTATGTTTAGAGGCGATTTTGGTTTAACATTTTGTTTTGCCTGACTACACTTTTTGTTTTGCCGCCTATATACCGGTGAAAAAAGGACTTATTGTGATGCTGCCTTTTCCGTTTACCAGCTTGCTGGGTAGTAAGGGGCTGCCGGCTTTGGTACTGGCGGCTCGTTCAGTCGACATCACAGTCGCCTTCATTTCGTCGCGGGTGCAAAACCCACGTTCGGCCGATGTGCTGGTCGTTCCCTCGGCCACCAATGGCCTCCGACTGCCATCGTTAATTTCAACTGATAAGCTAGCTACCATCGAAAGCAGCCTTGTGTATGGCGAATTTGGCGAGTTAGACTTTGCGCTTCGGGCCGAAATCAACAGCAAGCTGGCCGACTCCCTGCACTTGCCCCTGAAGAACGACTAAATTTAGCCCACCTGCGCCCTCAGCTCCTCCGGCAGCAGGCGCAGCTTGTGGGTGTTGTAGTCGAAGCACAGCATCCCGGTTTTGGCGCGGGCCACCTCCTTGCCCGCTTTGTGCACGTGGTACACCACGTCGAACCCGTACTTGTTGGCGTCGGTGGCGGCAATGTCGATGCGGAGCACGTCGCCGTGAAAAGCCTCGCCCTTGTACTCCACGGCCACATCGACCATGATGAGGCCGAGCTTGGTCACCGAATCGTAGTCATTGGGCAAGCCGATGGAGCGCAGGAAATGCACCCGCGCCTCGTGCAAAATGCCCAGCAGGGCGTCGTTGCCCAGGTGGCCGCCGTAGTTGAGGTCGGTGATGCGCACGGGCACTTCGGTGCTGAAAGAAAAGGTGTCGGGCAGGGCTACTTTTACGCGGGGCATGGGGTCAGTTAATAGTTAGCAATGAGCAGTGAGCAATTCTTGCCGGGGCCAAAGGTAGAAGTTCGGATGACGGCCGACGGCTCGGCCACCCTTTTCGTGCCCGCGCTGGCCGAGCACTACCACTCCACGCACGGCGCGCGGCAGGAGTCCGAGCACGTTTTCATTCGGGCCGGGCTGGCGCCGCTGCTCGCGGCCGGCCTGGGGCAGCCCGGCCGCCGGCCCCTGGGCCTGCTCGAAGTGGGCCTGGGCACCGGCCTCAACGCCCTGCTGACGCTGCGCACCGCCCACCAGGCCGGCGCCGCCGTGGCCTACGACGGCCTCGAAACCCTGCCGCTGCCCGCCGACGTAGTGGCCGCCCTGGCCCCCGAGTGGGCCGCGCAGTCGGCCGAAGCCGGCGCATTGTTCACCCAACTACACGCCGCGCCCTGGGGCGCGGCCCACCCGCTGGCTCCCGGCTTCTCCCTCGCCAAGCTTCCCCAACCCTTGCAGGCCGCCGCCCTGCCCGCCGCTCATTACGACCTGATTTATTTTGATGCCTTCGCCCCCGAAAAACAGCCCGATTTGTGGTCCGAAGCCATTTTTGCCAAACTCTACAAAGCCGCCGCGCCCGGCGCGGTGCTGGTGAGCTACTGCGCCCAGGGCCAGTTTCGGCGCAACCTGCGGGCCGCCGGCTGGCACACCGAAAAGCTGCCCGGCCCCCCCGGCAAACGCGAAATGACGCGAGGGAAACGCCTGCGGCTTAATGAAGAATGAGGAATGAGGAATGAGGAATTGGAAAATGGCCCGTTAGGTCCGAAATTCCTCATTCCTCATTCCTCATTCCTCATTCCTCATTCCTCATTCCTCATTCCT
>CAXTCS010000092.1:0-14704 GCA_964242365.1 uncultured Hymenobacter sp.
AAAGCCCGCATCGACGCCTTCTACGTGACCAAGGAAAAGGCCAGCACCAACCTGAGCAAGCAGCAGATTGAGCTGAGCGTGAAAACCACCCGCCAGGGCGGCAAAATCATCGAAGCCGACCACCTGAACAAGAAATTCGGCGACAACGTGGTGCTCGACGATTTCAGCTACGTCTTCAAAAAGAAGGACCGGATTGGTCTCGTCGGCCCGAATGGCGTGGGCAAGTCGACGCTGCTCAACATGCTCACGGGCAAGCTCGCGCCCGATTCGGGCACGCTGGACGTGGGCACGAACACCGTGTTTGGCTACTACACCCAGACCGAGCTGGAATTCGACCCCGCGCAGCGCGTCATCGACATCGTGAAGGAAGTGGCCGAAGTGGTGGAGCTGGCCAACGGCGACGTGCTCACGGCCAGCCAGTTCCTGAACCTTTTCCTGTTTCCGCCGGCCCAGCAGTACACGCTGGTGAGCAAGCTGAGCGGCGGCGAAAAGCGCCGGTTGCAGCTGCTGCGCGTGCTCATCCGAAACCCCAACTTCCTCATTCTGGACGAGCCGACCAACGACCTGGACCTGGCCACGCTCAACATCCTGGAAGACTTCCTGCTGCACTTCACCGGCTGCCTGCTCATCGTGAGCCACGACCGGTACTTCCTCGACCACCTGGCCGAGCACCTGTTTGTGCTCGAACCCGGCGGGGCCGTCCTCAACTTCCCCGGCAACTACACCGACTACCGCGAGTACCTCGCCGAGCGCGAAACCGAAGCCGCGCTGGAAGCCGAAGAAAAGGCCGCCAAAGCCGCTCGCGCCGCCGCCAAGCTGGCCGCGCCCGTGGCCGTGAGCACGGCCGTGGCGCCCTCGCCCGCCAGGCGCCGCGCCACTTTCGCCGAGAAAAAAGAATACGAGCAGCTCGAAAAAGCCATGGCGGCTTTGGAAGCGGAGAAGCAGGAAATCACCGCCCGGCTGAACGGCGGCAGCGGCAGCCCGCAGGATTTTGCGGCCTGGGGCGCGCGCTTGCAGGCGCTGGAAAAGGAGTTGGCAGAGAAAGAAGAACGGTGGCTGGAACTGGCGGAGCTGGGGTAAAGGCCCCAAGCAATTCTGTCCGCTACAAGCACAAGGCCCCGCGAGTTGACTCGCGGGGCCTTGTGCTTGTCATAACCCTCAACAGCAACGCGTGATTTACATGGACCCTGTCGCAATTTTGATGATTTTGTTGTTGGCGTCAAACAGGATTTCAATCCATTCATCACATTCCTGGCTGCCCCACCTCGTGTTGTTGTAGGCAATGGTTTTATAGTTCAGGTTTCCTGATTTTCCGGGTTTGGTATCAACCCGCAAATCCACCAGCGGTATGTTTCCCACCCGGTAGCGCGCCCCCGAGGCAACGTTGCCGGCAGCGGTTTGCCGGGCATTTGCCTTCAAGGCGGAGCCCACGCGAAACGCCTGGTCGGAAGACCTGCCCAAGGCCAACGTGTTGTCGTTTAGCTCGAAGCAATCCAACTGGTCTTTCACGAAATAAAGCACGTTGGCGTGGTAATACAGGACAACCGCCGTAGCTCTATCCATTTCAAAATACTCTTTTCCCTGGTTCGTGGGCGTGCCCAGGGCTTTGATGGCCGCGGCCCGGCTTTGGCCGAAGCGAAGGGGCTGCTTGCCCTTGAGCTGGCTGTTTATTAGCCCCAGGGGCTTCATGTCGAAGCCTTGCTGCGCCTGAGCGGTGGAAATTCTGACCTGCAAGGCCGCGAAGATGGCTAAGAGCGCAACTATTTTCTTCATGGTCCGGGTAGATTACGCCTTTTGAGGACGAAAGCGCTTCAAAGCTAGCCTTATTGCCGCCGACGCACCTGCGCAAACTCCAGCGGCACTATGTTGGTGCCCACCGGGGCCTGCACGACGAAGCCATCGGCTGCGTCGTAGCGCGGGAAGTAGAGGTAGCCGCGCACCTGTTGGCCGGGCTCCAGGGTCACCTTGCGCAGGGCGTAATCCTGGAGCATCGCGGCGCGCTGCTGCAATACATCCGCCGCCACGGCGTGCTCGACTTTGGTGGCGGCCGAAATGACGCTGTAGGCCACGGCCGCGTCGTGAATGGCGGCGCGGCTTTGGTATTGCGCCACGGTTTCGCGCTTGCCGATGCTGGCCACATCCGTCGCCACACTGGCCAGGCCCAGCGCGAGGCCAAACCAGTCGAGGCGGGCGGCTTTGTTGGCCTCGCGCTCGGCGCGGTCGTGCAGGGCGGCTATTTCGGGTTCGGGGTCGAAGGCGGCCACGGCCTGGGACGGCAGCGGCGGCAACGGCAGCGCCAGGCTGGCGGCGGCCACGGTGGCCGTTACCTCCGTGCCGGGCATTGGCTTGGGGCGTCTCCGTTTCTGGCCCGGAATGGGCGCCGGGGCCGGCAGGCGGCTGACTTCGTAGTGAAACGCCGCGGGGTCTACCACCAGTGCATGGCGCGTGGGGTTGCGGTATTCGGCCTCGAAAACCACCCGTGCAGGTTCGTAGCAAACGAAGCTCAGGCGCACTTCGATGCTGTCGGCTACGGCGTGGGCCTGCTCGCGGCCTTCGGCAAACAGGCCGGTGGACCGGGCGGGTTTGAGGGCGAGCTGATAGGTGGGTGCGCAGGCCGTAGCCAGTGCCGCCAGGGCCAGAAAGCGCAACGCACGGCAGTAAAAAGGCAACATACAACTGACGATTTAAGTGAGGGCTCCGGTCAGTGTACACGGCGCGAGCGGTGGAACCTCACCCCCAGCCCCTCTCCAAAAGAGAGGGGAGCCGGCCGACCTATACACCATCGTGAGAACTGCTCTAAGTAAGGGCCTCTGCCGGGAAGATGCAACCAACCGGGTTGGGGTTGCACACTTCCTGATTTTTTATTCGACGGATTGCGAAAGCGCCTGGGGCAGCTGGAATTCTCCCGCCGCGTCGACCCCAAAAGGCCACGTGCGGCGCACGGCTGCCAGCGGCACCGGCCCGACAACGTGAGCAAATGCTCTTGCCGGCTTTCCACCCATTCGCGCGCTACGCGCACGTGGGCGGCGGCCAGGGCGGCTTCGTCCCATTCCAACAAAACCAAATCGGCCCGCCCGGCATAGTACCGGCGGGCCGTTTCGAGAATCTGGGGCGGCGCGGAGGAATGGAGAAATCCTTCGGCCGCGAGGTCGGCGCTGGCAAAAAAGCCGGTTTGCTGGGCATGGTGCCAGTCGGCGGGCTCGGCGATGCGGTATAACACTGCGATGACGCCTGCGGCTTAATGAGGAATGAGGAATGAGGAATGGTCATTGCGAGGCCGAAGGCCGTGGCAATCCGTCCTGTAAAAGTGACTTGCCCTGAATTGTGACACGCCCTCTACTTGGACCGGAAAAAGCCTCCTTTCCGGGCAGGGCCGGGGCTTATCACATTAGAAGGCTGGTCGCTGAGAACAGGACGGATTGCTTCGCTGCGCTCGCAATGACAATTCCTCATTCTTCATTAAGCAAAGCGTCACGCTTTCCACAGCTCCTGTTGCACTTGCTTGCCCACGGTGAGCATGATGCGCACCGGGTTGGGAATCAGCGTGATGCGGGCTTCTTTGCCGGGGTATTTTTCGGAGTCAACCCAGACGCCTTCTTTGGGCGAGGGCGTGGAGCCGGGGTTGCTGGGCAGGTAGGCAGTGGGCAGCAGCACATCGGTATCCGATTTGAGGTCGGTGTGCACCTTGTCGAGAGCGGTTTCGAGGAAGTCGCCGTACTCGTCGTTGAAGTCATCTTCCAGGTCGTGCAGGGCCTCTTCCACGTCGTCGTAGCGGGCGTCGTCGTACTTGAGCGTGTGCAGCTCGGCCTTCTTTTCTATCAGGGCCACGAGGGCGCGGTTCAGTTCTTCGGTATTCATGGGGCGCTAAGGGCGGAGGATGGGGCACAAAAATGGGGATGAATTGCCATACGGCCGCCGTCAATTTTCCGGGGCCGGCCAAATTCTGCCGGAACCCGTAATTTTACCCAGGCAATTCCCACCCCCATTCCCGCTTTCCCGCCCATGCAAACCATGACCTCGCCCGAAGTACTGGCCCAACCCGCCCAGGATTTCCTCCCCCTCAAAGGCACCGATTACGTCGAATTCTACGTCGGCAACGCCAAGCAGTCGGCCTACTACTACCAGGCCGCGTTCGGCTACGCGCTGGTGGCCTACGCCGGCCCCGAAACCGGCCTGCGCGACCGCGCCAGCTACGTGCTGCAACAAGGCAAAATCCGGCTGGTGCTCACCACCTCCCTCCTCCCCGATTCCGAGATTTCGAACCACGTGCGCCAGCACGGCGACGGCGTGAAGGTGATGGCCCTGTGGGTTGATGACGCCCGCAAATCGTACGAAGAAACCACCAAGCGGGGCGCCCGCTCGGCCTTCGAGCCCTACACCATTGAAGACGAATTCGGCTCCGTCACGCTGGCCGGCATCTACACCTACGGCGAGTCCGTCCACACCTTCGTCGAGCGCACCAACTACACCGGCGCGTTCATGCCGGGCTTCGTGGCCAAAAGCAGCGCCGTGCCGCAGGGCGCGCCCGTGGGCCTGCTGCACGTCGACCATTGCGTGGGCAACGTGGGCTGGGGCGAAATGAACCAGTGGATTAAGTTTTACGAAGACGTGATGGGCTTTAAGCTGCTCATCACCTTCGACGACGACGACATCAGCACCGAGTATTCGGCCCTCATGTCGAAGGTGGTGTCCAACGGCAACGGCTACGTAAAATTCCCCATCAACGAGCCCGCCGAAGGCAAGAAAAAGTCGCAGATTGAGGAATACCTCGACTATTACCACTCGCCCGGCGTGCAGCACATCGCCATCGCCACCCACGACATCCGCGCCACCGTGACGGAACTGCGCCGCCGCGGCGTCGAGTTCCTGTCGGTGCCCGGCGCGTATTACGACGATTTGCTGGAGCGCATCGGCAAGATTGACGAGGATTTGCAGTCGCTCAAAGACTTGAACCTGCTGGTCGACCGCGACGAGGAAGGCTACTTGCTCCAGATTTTCACCAAGCCCGTCGAGGACCGGCCCACGGTGTTCTACGAAATCATCCAGCGCAAGGGCGCCAAGAGCTTCGGCAAAGGCAATTTCAAGGCGTTGTTTGAGTCGATTGAGCGCGAGCAGGCCCTGCGCGGCAATTTATAATTCTAATTTGCCGTAGAGACGCATATTTGCGTCTTGTCGTCCGTCCGCCCCGTGCAAGCGGCCGTTCAACGACAAGGCGCAAATAGGCGTCTCTTTATTTCCAACCAAAACATTCCTTTCCGATGCCGCTCTCCCCTGCAATCCAGCAAACCATCAACACCTGGCTCACGCCCGAATACGACGCCCAGACGCAGCAAACCATCCGCGACATGCAGGCCAGCGGGCAAGACGATGCCCTGACCGACGCCTTCTACCGGAGCCTCGAATTTGGCACCGGCGGCCTGCGCGGCGTCATGGGGCCGGGCTCCAATCGGATGAATCGCTACACGTTGGGCATGGCCACGCAGGGCCTGTGCAATTATTTATTGCAGTGCTTTCCGCATCAGGAAATCAAAGTCGCCATCGCGCACGACAGCCGAAATAACAGCACCGAATTCGCGCAAATAGCGGCCGGCATTTTTTCGGCCAATGGCATCACGGTTTATTTATTTGATTCCCTGCGCCCCACCCCCGAATTGTCGTTCGCCATTCGGGAATTACACTGCCAAAGCGGCTGTGTGATAACGGCTTCGCACAACCCCAAAGAATACAACGGCTACAAAGTATACTGGAACGACGGCTCGCAAGTGGTGGCGCCGCACGATAAAAACATCATCGTCGAAGTGAATAAAATCACGAACGTCGGCGAGGTAAAATTTGAGGCTGATAAGTCGAAAATAATTAGCATCGGCGCCGATATCGACGCGCTGTATCTGGCGCAGGCCCGGAAGCTGAGCATCGACCCGGCCGCTATTCAGCGGCAGCACGATTTGAACATCGTGTACACGCCCATTCACGGCTCGGGCATCACGCTGGTGCCCGGCTTGCTGCGCGAGTTCGGCTTCACCAACGTGAACGCGGTGCCGGCCCAGGTCACGCCCGACGGCAACTTCCCCACCGTGCAGTCGCCCAACCCCGAAGAAAAAAGCGCCATGCAGCTGGCCCTCGACCAGGCCAAAGCCACCGATGCCGACATCGTGCTGGCCACCGACCCCGACGCCGACCGCGTGGGCGTGGGCGTGAAAAACGACCAGGGCGAATGGGTGCTGCTCAACGGCAACCAGACCGCGGCCATGCTCACCAACTACCTGCTGTCGGCTCGCCACCGCGCCGGCCAGTCTACCGACAAAGATTACATCGTTTACACCATCGTGACGAGCGAAATCCTCGGCGACATCGCCCGCCAGCACGACGTGACGAGCTACCAGACGCTCACCGGCTTCAAGTACATCGCCGGCCTCATCCGCGACCTGGAGGGCCAGGCAACGTACATCGGCGGCGGCGAGGAAAGCTACGGCTTCCTCATCGGCGATTTCGTGCGCGACAAAGATGCCGTGTCGGCCTGCGCGCTGGCCGCCGAGATGGCCGCCGTAGCGAAAGACCAGGGCCGCACCCTCTACGAAGAGCTGGCCGAGATGTACGCCCAGTACGGCCTCTACCAGGAAAACCTGATTTCGCTGACCAAGAAAGGCCAGCGCGGGGCCGAGGAAATCCAGGAGATGATGGCTGCCCTGCGCAAGAACCCGCCCGCCACCATCGCCGGCCAGCCCGTAGTGGAAGTGCGCGACTACCAGACCGGCAAAATCCACGACCTGCGCACCAAAGCCGAAAGCGAAACCGGCCTAGAAAGCTCCAACGTGCTCCAGTTCATCCTCGAAGACGGCAGCAAGATTTCGGCCCGCCCCAGCGGCACCGAGCCCAAAATCAAGTTCTATTTCAGCGTGAAACAGCCGTTGAAATCGGTGGTCGATTATGATTTAGCGCATCGGTTGGGCCACGAAAAAATAGCGGCGATAATCGCGGACATGAAGCTGCAGTAGCGCGAGTTTTCGCGAGCTCGGCCTCGTAGTGGAAACGCAAGTTGCCTTGCCCGTAATTATACGACGGCATTAAGCTGGATGTAGCGTTCCGACTCGATATTCCGGTTGAGCAAAAGGTTGTTATCGAATTGAAGTCAGTGCCCGAATCAGCTCCCGCGCACAGCAAACAATTGCTTAACTACCTGCTCCTCTCTCAATTGAAACTGGGCCTGCTCATCAACTTCGATGTTTCATCCCTGCGCGACCACATCCTTCGGCTCGTCAATGGTTTGTAAACAGAAGGTCAAGAAACAAGAACGTCAAACCTTGCGAAACCTCTTTTAGCCTCGCGAAACCTCGCGCTACAGGCGAACCCCAATGCCGGGCCCGAGCATATAGAACCATTTTCCGGTCCCCAGCAAACGGCCGCCGCCGAGGTAGAGCGGGAAGGTGAATTTGGCTTCGCGGCGCGTTGGGTACACCGAGCCGAGCACGACGAGGCCCAAATCGCGGTCGGTGCTGCTGTTGCCGAGGTTGAAGGCGTTGAGCGCCACGAAGCCCACGCCGATTTTATACGGGCGCAGGCGGTTGATTTTGTCGGGGCTGTAGAAGCTGAGCTGCGCCAGCGTGGCCAGCGAAATGCCGCCGAGGTCGCCGTAGCCCGTGTCGCCCTGGCGGCGGGTGAGCAGGCCGGCCGGAAAGCTCACGTCGATGTCGAACTTGTAGCGGCGCTTGAGCACCAATTCGACGGTTTGGGTATAGCCAGTTTCGCTGTATTGGCTGGCTTGGTGCTTCACCGTGAGCACGATGCGGCTCCAGTCGTCGAGGTCGTAGGTTTTGCGGCCCAGCAGGGAATTGAGGCTGAGCGGGTCGGTGCGGCACTGCTTGTCGGCGTAGAAGGCGGCGCGGGGCGAGTTGTCGCCGGGGCAGATGAGCAGGCTCTCGACGTTGCGCAGCTCAATCAGGTCGCCCTTGCTGTTGAGCGTGCGGATTTCTACGCTTAAATACTGCTTGCCAAACAGCTGGTCGGCTTTGTCGATGCCGTTGGGGTTGAACTGCAACACCACGTCGCGGATGGTGCCGTCGTAGAGCACGGGGCCCGCCAGGCGGGTGATGGGCCGGGCCGCGTCGCCGTAGCTCACCGACACGAAATCGAGCGGGTGCGGCCGCTGAAACTCTTTGATAGTTAAGGCGTAGCCCGTGGGCTGCCCGGCGTTGTAGATGGTGCTTTTGCGCTTGTCGGAGCTCACCGGCGCCTGCACGCGGTACACCAGGCGGGTATCGGTGCGCACCGACGAGTCGGAAGGCACCACCGGCAAGTCTTCGAACGAGACGCGGGCTTTTTGCAGGCCTTCGCCTTCGAGGCGCACGTCCACGGTTTCGCCGGGGCTCACGCTGAGCGTGGGGGTCCAGTCGCCGCCGCGGTGCAGCACCTGCACGCCACGAATCACGGTTTGGGGCGTGATGTCGAGGTTGGTGATGTAGCGGGCCGCGTCGTTTTCCTTGATGTAGAGGTAGCCTTCGGTCTGGCGGTGGGTGTTGTAGGGGCGGAAATAGCACAGCACCCGGTCGTTGCTCAGGTACTGGCGGGTAAAGATTTCGGCGATGAGCCCGCCGCCGGGTTCTTCCTGGTCTTCTACCCGGTAGGTGCGGTGCAGCTCGAAGCTGCGGCCGTTGTCGAGAATCAGCTCGACGCCCCGGCGCCGGCTCAGGTCGTCCATCGTCACGCTGCGCTGGTCGGGCGAGAGGAACCGCAAGCGGCTGCCTTTCACGTTGAACTCCTGCTTCAGAACCGGCAATTGGTAGCTGAGGCGGCTGGTGGCCAGCAAGGTAGGCCGCTCGGTTTGCAGCTTCACCGCCAGGGTACGGAGGCCCAATTGGTTGGGCAGCACGTGCAGGCGGAGCACGCCGTTGGCTTCGGCGATGACGCGGTAGTCGAAATCGGGACCGCGCACCCACTCGCCGGTGGCGTGCACGTTGCGCGCGTTCGAGCTGGTCAGCTCAAACACCTTTTCTTCGCCCACAAACAGCTCGTTGTCGGGCACCCGCAACGCCAGCGAGGTGCGGGCCAGCGGCAGCAGCGGCACCACCTGGTGGCGCGGCTCGCGACCGGCCGAATCGGCGGCCTGCTCCACCACCAGGCGCAGGAAACGGCTGGTGGTCAGGTTCTGAAACTTGAGGCGGGTGCGGAAGCCGCCGTCTTCCTCCCTGGTCAGCGAGTCGAGCTGCTGATAATCGGGGTTGCGGCGCAGGCGCAGCGGCTTGGCGGTGGTGGCGGTGGCGGTGGCGGGGTACAGGCGCAGCTCCACGATTTCATCGTCGCGCCGGAACCAGAAATACAGCGTGGGCACGCCCTGCACGACTACCGCATGGTGGCTCAGCAGGTAGGTGGCGGTGTCGGTGCGCAGGCTGGCTTCGCGCAATACCGGCGAGCCGGCCGGCGCCGTTTGGGCAAGTGCCAATTGGGACGTTATTCCCAGTAAAATGCCAAAAAAAGCCAGAATTACGCGAGACAATAATGAAGCAGGCATTCCACAGCAAGCGGGCGAAAATACAGTCCCATGGCTGCAAAGGTCGGGCTGTGCAAGGCCCATCGCCAAACTTTTTGTCCAAATTCAGCGCGAGGTTGCGCAAGGTAAAAGAGGTTGCGCAAGGTTCGTACAGTTGTTAACCTTGCGCAACCTCTTTTCACCTTGCGCAACCTCGCGCTACTTCTCGCGCCGCCCGGTGCCCAGCAGCAACAGCACCAGCAGCATAAAGCCCGTAGCCCCTAAGCTCCACCACGTTATTTCGGGCACGCCGCGATGGTAGGGCATGGCCGGTGAGTAGCGGCCCAGCAGCGACAGGCCCGAAAACAGCAGCCCGCCCACGCTCAGCAGCGCCAGAATGGTGCGGCTCACCAGCTGGTCGGCTTTGCGGAGCAGGGTTTGGTAGCCAATGAGCTCGATTTTCAGCCGCAGCTCGCCCTTGCTGATTTTGCGCACGATTTGGCGGACGTCGGCCGGCAGGGTTTGGAGCAGGGCCAGCAGCTGCGTGCCGGTGTATTCGGCCTCGCTGAGCAGGTTTTCGCGCGAGTATTGCTCCCGGATAATCTTGGCCCCGTAAGGCTGCACGAACTCGAACGTGTTGAAATTGGGGTGCAGCACCTTGCCGATACCTTCGAGAATAACCAGCGCCCGCAGGATGAGAAACACCGCGCCCGGCACTTGCAGCTTGTAGTTGTAGATGACCGTTTGCAGCGCGTCGGCGAGGTCGCTCATGTTCATTTCCTTCACGTCGAGCGTGGCGAAATCCTCAATCAGCTGGCTCAAATCCGACTCAAACGCCCGCATGTCCGGGATTTCGGCCGTGAGGGCGAGGCGCCGGAAGTTGAGCGCCATGCTGCGCGCATCTTGCCGGGCCATGCCGATGAACACGCCCGCGAAGGCGTATTTCTGCTGCTTGGTGAGGCGGCCCACCATGCCGAAGTCGATGAGCACCACCGTGCCGTCGGGCCGCACCAGCACGTTGCCGGGGTGCGGGTCGGCATGAAAAACCCCGAACTCAAAAATCTGGGTCAGGTAGATGTCCATGCCCGTTTCGGCCACGGTTTCGGGGCTCAAATCCCAGGCCAGCAGCTGGGCCTTGTCGGTGATTTTGCAGCCGCTCACAAACTCGATGACCAGGATGCGCGTGGTGCTCAGCTCGCGAAACGGCTTGGGAATGTAGAACGTGGTGTAGTGCTCGTAGAGCTTGCGAAACTGCTCCATCGCGCGGGCTTCGGCGGTGTAGTCCAGCTCTTTGCTCATGCTGCGCTCGAAGGCATCGACGATGTCCTGCGGGTTGGCGAGGCCCTGCTTTTGCAGGAAACCGGCCGTGAGGCGCACCAGCTCGTGCAGCAGCGCCAGGTCGGAGCGCACCTTTTCGCGCACGCCGGGGCGCTGCACTTTCACCACCACTTCCTCGCCCGTGCGCAGCCGCGCCCGGTGCACCTGCCCGATGCTGGCCGAGCCCAGCGTCACGTCGTCGAACTCGCTGAACACTTCCGCGATGGGGCGGCCCAGTTCCTCTTCGATAATCTGCCGGGCCACGGCCGTTTCAAACGGTGGCACGTTGCTTTGCAGCTTCTCAAACTCGTCAATCAGGGCCTGGGGCAGCAAATCGGCCCGGTTGCTCATGGCCTGGGCCAGCTTGATAAACGTGGGGCCGAGCTCCTCAATGATGAGCCGCACCCGCTCCCAGCGCGTGGTTTCGAACACCTGCCGGTCGGCCCGCTGCCAGCTCAGGCGGCGCGCCTGGCTCACGAGGCGGCGCAGCGGCGTGGTCGTCACCACATCTTCGAAGCCGTAGCGCAGCAGCACCTCCGCTACCTGCCGGAGGCGGGTGAGGTTAGAAATCGTGTTTTTAAACATAGACCGCCGATTTACGCAGATTAATCTGATTTCGCAGATTTGGCCGGACAGCTGCGGCGGAACCACCCGGTCGGGTTAGCAGAATTGGAACGGAAAAACCCCCGTTTGCGCGGGGCAAACGGGGGTTTTCTCTGTGGCAACGCGCACTGGTTAGGCGTTGTTGTCTGCCTTGGCGGCCGGGGCGCTGGCGGCTGCGGCGGGCTTCTTAGCAGCGGGCTTTTTGGCCGCGCCTGCCGTTGCAGCCGCCGATTTCTGGGCCGAGCCAGCGGCGGTGCTCACTTTGTCGGCAGTCTTTTTCACGGCACCAGCGGTTTTGCTGGCGGCGCTGCTGGCTGGCTTGGCGGCCGATTTAGCGGCGGGTTTGGCAGCCGCCTTTTTTGGGGCCGCCTTGCTTTTGGCTTTCGAATCGCCCAAGCCAACGGTGCTTTTCACGCGGTCGGCGAGGCCCTGAAACTGCTTTTCGAGCTCGGCGCGCTTGGTTTCGCCGCTTTTCATCAGCTCGTCCACGATTTTCTTGCCCTCCTCCTGGGTCATCTTGTTGTCTTTCACCAGCTTCTCGATGGTGCTTTGAAACGACTTGCTGCCTTGAGCGATGTAACCAACGCCGGCATTAACGAACTTTTTAAACAAATCTTCCATGGTAATGAAACGGGTTGGAGTGAAAGGTGGAACAGATAATCAATTGAACGAAAAGCAATTGTCGGGCGCAATTAGTATGCAAGCCGACTATTTCGGTGCAAACCTACGAATACTCGGCAATATAGTTGATTTGTGTACGCCGGTTTTTTTGAAAAGTGGCTCAAAACAGTCAAAATGAGAATTTATTTTTTCAATACGCAACGTTGCCTCCAATCATTCAATTCTGTTTAACCGGCTCAATATCAGCCTAAGCCGCACGGCGGCGCACGGGCAGGCGGCGTTCGACGCGGGGCAGCGCGACGGCGGCCCCGGACGGACGGGCCCACATTTCCGCCAGAAAGCCCGCGACTTGGTCGAGCGCCTGCCGGGCCTCGGGCACGACGCGCCAGAACAGGTGCCACCAGTGCACCAGGCCTTCAAAGGTTTGCAGGGTAACGGGCACGCCGGCGGCCTGGGCTTTTTTGGCGAATTTCACCACGTCGTCGTGCAGCACTTCGGCGGTAGAAACCTGAAGGAGCAGCGGCGGCAGGCCGTGCAAATCGGCCTGGGCGGGCGAAAGCAGCGGGTGCGTGAGGGGCGTTTTGTGGGCGTAGAG
The DNA here is from genome assembly GCA_964242365.1 of uncultured Hymenobacter sp. GTDB lineage: Bacteria > Bacteroidota > Bacteroidia > Cytophagales > Hymenobacteraceae > Hymenobacter. The sequence goes on from CAXTCS010000092.1 coordinate 12,600, forward strand.
CGGCCCCCAGGTGCGCATTTGCAGGGCTTCGAGCAGGAGGCCTTCTTCGCGGGCTACGCGGCGCAGGGCGGTGATGGGCAGGGTGAGGTCGGTCCAGGGCGAGAGGCCGACGCCGGCGGCGGGCAGGGCCTCGCCGGCGTCGCGCAGGGCCAGCAGCAGGGCCAGCGCCAGCCCGCCGCCGGCCGAGTCGCCGGCCACCACGATGTCGTTCGGCTGGTGGCCGTGGCGCAAGAGCCAGCGGTAGGCGCGCCGGGCATCGTCGAGCGCGGCGGGAAACGGGTGGTCGGGCGCCTTGCGGTAGTTGACGGTCAGCACGTTGAGGCCGCAGCGCTGGGCCAGGCTGCCCACCAGGCTGCGGTGCGTATTAAGCGAGCCCAGCACGTAGCCGCCGCCGTGCAAGTACAGCAGCACCCGCGTGGGGTGCGCCGCGCGGGGCCGCAGCCACTCCGCTTCGAGGCGATTATCCAGCGTCAGGCTTTCCAGGTTCACGCGCCAGGGCATGAACTGGAACAGGGCGCCGGCCTCCATGGCGAGGCGCATGGCCCCCACGCTGGGCTTGCGGCGGGCCAACGGCGCAGCCATCGCGGTGAGCAATTGCTTGAGCAGCAGGTGTTGAAACGAGGGCATTGGGTGGGATGAATGCGGGGCGGGGAGAACGTCATGTCGAGCGCAGCCGAGACATCTCGCGTGCGGTAGTGACTCTATCGTTCAACAAAAAAATTACTCAAGCACGCGAGATGTCTCGGCAAGCTCGACATGACGTTCGTTCATTCCAATCAGGGTTTCTGCCCCAGCTTATTGCCCCGGTAGCCTTTGATGGCCAGCGGAATCCAGCCGAGCAGGGGGATGAAATACGCCAGGGTGATGGGGTTGCGCCAGAGCATACGCAGCCAGGCGCCGGGGCGGTCGAGCTGCATGCGAAAATTGCGGCGGCCTTCCCGCACGTAGAGGCGCTCGAACTCGGTGAACAGGGCCGGCCAGGCGAAGGGCAGGAAGAACGGGAAGAAGCGGCGGTTTTCTTTCATGCGCTGCCAGAGCTCGCCCCAGCGGTAGGGCTTTTGGCCGTGGGCCAGCACGGCGGCGTCCATTTCGGCCTGCATCCGCTGGCGGATTTGCTCGGACAGGGCCAGGTACTCTTCGCGGGTGAGCTCGTCGGTGGTTTTGGCGGTGAGGTCGGAGGGCCGGATGCGGGTGCCCATCACGAAGACGAGCTTGGCCGGAAAGGCCAGGTAAAACGCCCAGGGCTGCACCAGCACCAGCACCAGCAGCAGCGTGAGGGGCAGAAACGGGATGCCGATTTTCTTGGTCAGGCGGTTTATCCAGTCCCAGGAATAGGCGTAGGGGTTGAGGTATTCGGCGTTGATGGTGTAGAAGGGCACGATGTCGGTGCCGTGCTGCAAGGCCAGGCGCACCATGCTGGTGGCCAGGCGCTGGAGCTGGTATTTCCGGTTGAAGCCTTTGCCGATGCCGGGCACGCCCTCGGGGTAGAGCATCAGGTTGTGGGCCTGGTAGTACATCATGGTTTCAAAATTCAGCGTCGTGGCGTCCACGCAGCCGCATTTTTTCCAGAAGTCCTTCACCAGGTACGGGTTCATCAGGGCCGTTTGGGAGAGCAGGGGCGCGGAAAGCGGGCGCGGCAGGTCGCTGAGCGAGCTGGTGAGGGGCAGGTGCCGGAACAGGTGCGACAGGGCCACGATGGCATCCCAGGGGAAGGCCATGCCGGAGTGGTTCGAGGCAAAAATCAGCGGCCGGTCGGGGTTGTTGCGCTGCGGAAAATGCTCGAAGCCCACCAGCTCGGAACGGAACCACACCCGGTCGAGCAGCTGCAGGATGTTTTCATCCACGGTTCGGGTAAATTCTTCCTCGAAGTAGTCGTCGTAGATGTGTTGGTTGGCCGCGATGGCCGGCGGGGGAGTCACGCTGCGCTTAATCTTAGGAATGAAGAATGAGGAATGACGCTTTGCTTAATGAGGAATGAAGAATGAGGAATGAAGAATTTTTCTTTCCGCTTCCGTCAGGCAAGCAAGGTATGGGTTTTATCGCAGTCGCAATTCTTCATTCTTCATTCTTCATTCTTCATTCTTCATTCTTCATTCTTCATTCTT
>CAXTCS010000093.1:0-14653 GCA_964242365.1 uncultured Hymenobacter sp.
GGCTGCACCGGCATGGGCATCCGGTACCAGAGGCCGGTGAAAACCTGCATCAGCCCGAACAGTATCAGCACCGAAGCGCTGTCGATGCCCGAAGCGGCCACCACGCCGATGAGCAGCGGCAAATCGGTGCCCAGGTCGCCAAACGCGCCGGCCAGCTCGTTGCGGTCGAAGCGGATGGGCGGGCGGGCGGGCGCGGGGCGGGCGGCGGCCTGGGTGAGGGGCATGGGGTTCACGAGGGCAAAGGTCGGTATGCTACTGTTTGGTCGCCACTTTCGGGCGGGGCCGGGGGGTGGTCGGCCAGCTGGCGAGGGCTGGGCGCCCGACCAAAACTGCCTTGTTCGGTTCAGTTGCCCATATTTGGTTGCGAAACCGGGGCAATTCGAGAAAAAAATCAGCCCGACCGCCGGCTTTTGCGTACAGTGTTTCCGGGGCTGCGGCCCCGGCTCCTTTCACCTTTCCAATTTCACTATTTTCCTCATGGAAGCGCAAATCGAACAACAACTCGAAAAAATTCTGCCCGAAGACCTTGCCCGTACTTTCGAAAGTGCCTACCACGTATTCCAAGGCCAGCACGAGCACATCGACGACTTGCTGAAGAACGGCGGCGTGCTGCTGCGCAAGGCGGCGCAGCGGTTTTCGCCCACCCAAATGATTGTCGGCATTGCCGCGCTGGCCGCCGTGGCAGTGGTGCTCATCAACCGCGCCGGCGACGACGACCACGAAGGCGAAGCCCACGACGTGAGCAAGCCCAAAATCGGCAGCGGCAACCAGAAGAAGGACCCCAAATAGGCTTGTTTTCAGGCAACCAAAAAGCGGCTTCCGGCAGGGAGCCGCTTTTTTTGTGTGCAAGCTGTCGGGGTTATTTACTGCTGTTACACAGTTGCGGCGGAAGCCGGCGCTTTGGTTGCTGGTTTCTGGTTACTTGTTTCTGGTTGCTGGTTTTTCGCTGGTAATTAACCAGAAACCAGCAACCAGAAACCATCTGCCCCAGCGGCGTAAAGGCCTGCGGAACAGCAGCTATTCAGTCTGTAACGCCCAGGTTGTGGTTACGCGGGGGTTGGGCTCGGTGGCCGAACGCAGGAATACCAGCTCGTCGAGCTGGCCTATGCGCCAGGTTTCCAGTAGGTTGGTGTAGTAGGGCGAGCCGGGGTTGCCGCTTTGGCCGCCGGGGTACACGCCGTAGGCCCGCACGCGCGGCCCCAGCGCCACCACCATGCGCCAGGACGGGCCGTTGCGCTCGGAGGTGGCGTTGACGATGCCCGCGCCGCCGCCGCAGTCCACGTCCAGCTGCCCGAAGCCGGGGAGCTGGAGCAGGTGCAGGATATCGGTGCTTTTCTGGCTGGCCCAGCGCCATTTGGGCGAGAGCGGCCCAAACTTGCGGGTGAGCGAGTCGGTGGCAAAATGCAGGCTTTGGCGCGCCAGCTGCGGCAGGGTTTCGCGGGCCGGCGTGCGGCGGTCGTCAACCCAGGCCGAATTCGGCTCGTTCAGAATCAGGGTGTTGGTGCGGTCGCGGGCAGGGTAGCGCATTTCCAGGCCGGTGGCTTTGGGGCCGAAATCGTCTTCCCACAGGCGCTTCACCAGGTTGTTGTACCACAGGTTGAACACGCTGGGGCCGATGGCGTCGGCGGTGTACTGGTAGCGCCAGCGGCGCATCTCGGCCAGCACCCGGCCCTCGGGCGAGCCGGCGGCCGGCGACGTCGCGCCGGCCAACGGCCCGGTGACCAGGGCCAGCAGCCGGGGCAGCATGAGCTGGGCGTTGAGGTCGAGCACGTCGTTTTGCAGGCGGCGCAGGCTGTCGGCCGTAATCAGGCGCATCGCGCTGAGGCGCTGGTTGATGCGGTGGCCCCGCTCGTAGCTGCCGAAGCTCCAGTTGAGGTAGTACGGGTAGTCGGGGCCGGCCGAAAACTGGTTGGCCGAGCTCACGAAGCCCCGCGCCGGGTTCTTCACGTGCGGGTTTTGGGCGGCCGGAATCCAGCCCTGCCAGTCGCAGGCCGGGTCGGTGCCGTCGAGGATGAACTTGCCCTGGTCGCGCCACTTCAGCGGGAAGCGGCCGTTGGGCCAGATGGCGATATCCTTCTCATTATCAGCAAAAATGAAGTTCTGGGCCGGCGAGCCGTAGGTGGCCAGGGCGGTGGTGTAGTCGGCGTAGGAGCGGGCCCGGTTCAGCTGGTAAAAGGTCAGCACCTCGTTGGCGCCGTCGTGGGCCGTCCAGCGCATGGCGTGGGCGATGGGCGTTTGGGGCAGAAACGGCTTCTCGGGCTTGTCGTACACCACCGGGCCGTGGTGGGTGTAGAGCACGGTGTCGAGGCGGTCGGGCTGGCCGCGCACCCGGATGCGCTCCACCACGCGGCGCACGGGCTTCCAGCGCCCGGCGTGCCAGTACTCGCGGCGGCTCCGGTCCCGGAACCTGAACTGGTAAAAGTCGAGCACGTCGGCGGCCACGTTGGTCACGCCCCAGGCCACGGTTTCGTTGAAGCCGATGATGACCGCCGGCGCGCCCGGAATGGTGACGCCGTACACGTTCACGCCCGGCGCGCTCAGCTGAATCTGGTACCAGATGCTGGGCAGGTTGAGCTGCAAATGGGGGTCGTTGGCCAGCAGCGGGTAGCCCGACGCCGATTTGGCCCCGCTCACCGCGAAGTTGTTCGAGCCCAGTTCGGCGTCGGGCTCGGCGCGCAGCTCGTTGGCCGCGTAGGCTGCTTCGAACGATTTGGGCGCCGCCGGCACCGGCAGCGGCTTGAAATCGAGCGGCGTGCCCACGGGCACGATGGGGTCTTCGCGGGTGGGGTAATCGGGAAACAGGTCCTTGGTGACGGCCGCCCCGTACTTGCCCAGGATGTTGCTCATCCGCAGGTCGTCGGTGCGCCCGCTCAGGTCCCAGGCCATGAATTTGAGCAGCAACGCGCATTTTAGCGGCTGCCAGGGCTCGGGGCGGTAGTCGAGCAGCTTGTATTCGAAGGGCAGGGTGGCGGGCGTGAGCTGGCCGATGTAGGCATTCACGCCGGCCGAGTACGATTCGAGCACGGTGCGCGTGGTGGGGTTGGCCATCATGCCCTTCAGCGAGGTGGCCGCGCCGAAGGTCAGCCCCATGCGCCGCAAAACCCGGTCGGTTCCGAGCCGCGCCGGGCCCACGATTTCGGCCAGTCGCCCGGCCGCTACGTGGGTTTGAAACTCCATCTGCCAGAGCCGGTCGCGGGCCGTGAGGTAGCCCTGGGCGAAGTACAGGTCGTGGTTATTTTGGGCAAACACGTGCGGCACGCGGTGGTCGTCGTAGCGCACCGTCACGGGCGCTTGCAGGCCGGCCAGGGCCAGCGTTTGGCGCGCCGGGAAGTCGCCGGGCCGCTCGCCGTTCTGCCAGAAGCCGCGGTACGGGCTCAGCAGCTTGCCGAAGGGCGGAACGTCGCCGTGCCTGGTGTTGAGCGCCCAAACGAGCGTGCAGCAGGCGGCCAGCGCCAGCAGGGCCTTTGTCATTTCATTTAACAATTAACATTTATCATTCAACAACCGGCAGACGGCCAGCAAGTAACGACAATACTGGCAATAGCCGGCAATCGCCTACTTTATTAAAGCAGGCATTAACTGTTGAATGTTAGTTGTTATAGGACGTACGCAAAAACCTCTTTTTCAGCCCCAGCGGGGCGACCCGTCGGTGGAAAAGCGTTGTAAACGAACGATAAGGCCCCAGCGGGGCGACCCACCAGAAGCACGGCTTTTGGGTCGCCCCGCTGGGGCTTTTAGGGGTCAAGCAATTCATTCCTACCGACGGGCCGCCCCGCTGGGGCTAGCGAAAAGCAGCGTTGTGGAAGGCCTATTTATATGAAAACTCATCGTAGGGCCACTTCGCGCACCAGGCCGCCAATGCCCCAGCTCATCAGCCGACGGCGCACGGCTTCGGCTTCGGGCCGGTCGGTGAAGCTGCCCACCAGCACGCGGCTGCGCTGCCGCCCGTCGAGCAGGTCCTGGGAAATTTCTACTTGCAGGTCGGGAATGAGCGACTTGATGCGGGCCTGCACGGCGCTGGCGTTGGCCGGGTCGAGGAAAGAGCCGGCCTGAATGAGGAAGCCGGCGGGGCAGCTCACCGATTCGGTGGCGGCAACGACCTGGGCCGTGGTGGCCGCCGAAGCGGCGATGATGGTCGGGGTTTCGGCAGGAGCGGCCGCGGCGGGCATCGAGTAGCTGGTGAACGCGGCGTCGGGGTTGGGGTCGGCGGCGAAAAGGGCGGCCAGGTTATCGGGCGTCGTGGCGGGGCCCAGGGGCGTGTCGGGGGCTACTACTTCGGCTATCACGGTGGCGGCGCCGCAGTCTACCACGCCCAGCGGGCGGGCGGCGGCTTCCGACAAATCGATGATGCGCTGGTGGCGGAACGGGCCGCGGTCGGAGACGCGCACCACCACCGATTTGCCGTTTTTCACGTTCGTGACCCGCAGGCGGGTGCCAAAAGGCAGGGTTTTGTGGGCGCAGGTGTACTTAAACCGGTTGTAGCGCTCGCCGCTGGTCGTGCGTCGGCCCTGGAAGTAGCTGCCGTACCAGGAGGCCCGGCCCCGCAGCACCGTGGTGGCGGCAGCGGAGGAGGCGGTCGATTTTGTGGTGCTGGGGTTGGTGGCCCGCGCCGAAGCGCCGGACAAAGTCAGCAGGAAAAAAACGCAACTGGAAACGACGGATACTGTGAGGCGACGAAATAAAATCATGCGCTTGGCCAATGGTGAACAGGACAAACATAGGCCGGCCCGGCGCGCCTTGCTAACAATCCGGGGCCTGCTGCTAACCGCATTAGGTCAAAAATTGACCTTTTTCTCTAAAACTTGGATTTAATTAATCTTCATGTTGGCCAAAAAAGTAGCTGGTAGGTTGCTTAAAGTAAATTTTGCGGAATCAAAGCAAAGCCATTGCGCGGATGCAAAAATTAGATTATGCGGCGGGTACAAAATTTGGGCATTTGGTGGCCGGCTTCCTCGGAAGGCGGGTTGCGAAAGTGCCGGTTTTTTTGTAAGAGGAGCAAGGGGCTGCCGGGCGCGGGCGCTACCTTTGGAGCATGGATTTCGGCCGCTTGCCCGACCTGCGCTACGTAGATTTTGGGCTGCCGCCCGACCACCCCGAAACGGCCCGCGTGCTGGCGCGGGCCCGCCCCACGCAGCCCGCCCCCGCCCGCCTGCACGTGGGCTGCCCCATCTGGACCAACAAGGAGTGGCTCGGCACGTACTTTCCCGCCGGCATCAAAGAGCCCGATTACCTGCGCTACTACGCCCGGCAGTTCAACAGCATCGAGCTGAACACCACGCACTACCGCATTCCGGACGCGGGCACGGTGCGGCGCTGGCGCGACGCCGTGGGGCCCGATTCGGGCTTTAAGTTTTGTCCCAAGCTGCCGCGCAGCATCAGCCACGAGCGCGAATTATTTCAGGCCGACGACCTGGTGGTGCCCACGGCGCGGGCCTTCGAAGCGCTGGGCGACAACCTGGGCTGGGCGTTTTTGCAGCTGCCGCCGCACTTCGGCCCCGAGCATTTGCCGCGCCTGGAGCGCTTCCTGCTCGACTTTCCGGAAGCCGTGCCGCTGGCCGTGGAGCTGCGCCACCCCCGCTGGTTTGCCGACCCGGTGCTGGCCGATGCCGTGTTTGCCACCTTCGAGGCCCTCAACAAAACGCTGGTGATAACCGACGTGGCCGGGCGGCGCGACGTGCTGCCCCTGCGCCTGACCACGCCCGTGGCCTTCGTCCGCTTCAACGGCCACGGCCTGCACAGCACCGACTACCAGCGGGCCGATGCCTGGGCCGAGCGCCTGGCCGCCTGGGTGGCCCAGGGCGTGCACGACATTTACTTCTTCATCCACCAAAAAGACGTGCGCCACGCGCCGGTGTTCGCCGCTTATTTGCTGGAGAAAGTCAGGGCGCTCACCGGCATCGCGGTGCCGCCGCCGGCAGTCATTCCGCAGCCAGTGCAGGGGAATTTGTTTGGTTGAGCAGCAGCGGGCCCAGCACCTGCCACACGTTGTCGGCCAGGATTTGCTGGCCCGTGGCGTTGGGGTGCACGCCGTCGGGCAGGTTCAGCTCGCGGCGGCCCAGCACGCCTTGCAACAGGAAGGGCACGAAGGGCAGGCTGTTTTTGTCGGCCAGGGCCCGAAAAAGGGCCTTAAAATCGGAGGCGTAGTGGCCCAGGCGGTGGCCGCCCAGCGGGCCGAGGTCGAAGGGGAATTCGAGGCCGGCCAGCACGAGCTGGGCGCCGGGGTGCTGGCGCCGCACGGCGTCGATGATGAATTGGAGGTTTTGGGTGGTTTCGCGCACCGGGATGCCGCGCAGGCCGTCGTTGGCGCCAAGGGCCAGCACGAAGACATCGACCGGGTGGCGGGCCAGCACGGCGGCGAGGCGTTGCCGGCCGCCGGCGCTGGTTTCGCCGCTCACGCCGTAGTTAAAAGCTTTGTAGGGAAGGGGTTGCTGGTCGAGGCGTTGCTGAAGCAGGGCCGGAAAGCTTTCGCTGGCCCGCAGGCCGTGGCCGGCCGTGAGGCTGTCGCCGAAGAAGATGATGTTTTTCATGGAGTGCTTTTCAACAGCACCGGGGCCGTTTTCGTGCCCGGCCGGCGGGCCGGAAAAGGCCTCATTCCACCACTTCGAGCACGGTGCGGAACGACACGTACTTGCCCGCAAAATGGGCGTCGAGGTCGGCGCGCAGGGCCGGGGCGCACAGGGTTTGGTACTCGTCGAGCTGTTCGAGGCTGAGGCAGTAGTACTGGGCGGCGTAGGTGACGCCGTCGTTTTCCTCGTTGAGCAGCCGGCAGAGCTGGCTTTTGATGAAGAAACCGGTTTCCATCACCTCGGGCATGTGGCTGGAACGCATGTAGTTCAGCCATTCATCGGCCACGGCGGGCTCGATGCTGCTGGTCACGTTGTAGAGAATCATAATAAGGAATAAGAAGCAACTTCGCCGAAGGATGGCTGAAAATCGGTGATACGGGGCGGAATGTGTTTTGGTGGAAATTTTCAGTCATAAAAAAACTCCGACCGAAGCCGGAGTTTTTTTATGACTGAAAACGGGCGAGAGGGCTTATTTCGTGTCCTTGGTCATTTCCTTGGCGCGTTTCTTTTCGGCTTTGGCTTGGTCGCGGGCGGCGCGCTCCTGCTTTTTGGCTTCTTTGGCCGCGTCGCGCTGCTGCTTGAGCTGGTCTTTTTGGGCCTTCTCCTGCCGGCGCTGGTCGCGGAGCTGTTTTTTCAGGTCGCTTTTTTGATTGGCGGTTTCCTTCAGCTGGCTGCGGCTGTCGCGCACGGCCTGGTCGCTGTTGCTGGTTTGCTGCTTCTGGGCGTCGTAGGTGGCTTTGGCATCGGCGGCGCGCTGCTGCTGCTGCTCGGGGGTGAGGACCGGGACCGTGGCCTGGTCGGTCGTGGTGGTTGGAGCCGGCGTGGTTTGGGCCTGGGCCGCAAAGGCCGTGGTGGCGAAAATGGCCAGGAGGGTGAATATCTTTTTCATGGGAAGGGGCTGGAAAACCCGTTGAGTACGCTGCATTGTACGCTGTGGCCGGGGCAAGGTTCTTATGCTGGTTTCCTAAACGGTGTAGCGGACGCGGCGGGGGAACCTCACCCCCGGCCCCTCTCCCGTGGAGAGGGGAGCCAGACGACCAGTATTTAGGTTTAGGATTTACGCCAAAGGGCCAAACAGAAGCCGCAGCGCTCAGTCCTCTACGTAGTCGAGGTCTTTGCCGTAGCTCTCGGGCAGGGTGCTCACGGCCCAGAAGGCCACCAGCAGCGATGCGCCGCCCAGCACCGCCGCGCCCAGGATGATGCTGCCAAAGGCCCCGCTCAGGTACTTGAACGCCGGCACCAGCCCCACCACCGCGCCCCGCGCGAAGTTGGGCGCGGTGGTGGCCACGGTGGCCCGCAGGTTGGTGCCAAACTGCTCGGCGGCCACCGTCACAAACAGGGCCCAAAACCCCACCGACACGCCCAGCACAAAGCACACGCCGTAGAAAGTAGCCGGCGACGCGCCCCGAACGCCAAACAGGTACACGGCCACCAGCACGGCGCAAAACCCCAGAAACACTTGCAGCGCCTTGTTGCGGCTGTGCCAGAGCTGGCTGAGCGCCCCGCTCATAAAGTCGCCAAACACGAGCCCGAAATAGCACCAGAACACCGCCAGCCCGGCCGTGACTTCGCCGGTGAGGCCCAGCGCCCGCCCAAACTCCGGCGCGAGCGTCACCAAAATGCCCACCACGAACCACAGCGGCACCCCAATCAGCAAGATGCGCAGGTACTTGCCCAGCCGCGCCGGGCGGGTAAACAGGCTCAGGAAGTTGCCGCGGGCCACCTCGGAGCGGGCCTGCACCTGCCGGAACATGCCCGACTCGAACACGCTCACCCGCAGCACGAGCAGCGCCAGGCCCAGCCCGCCGCCCACGAAATAGGCGTTGCGCCAGCCCAGCTTTTCGCCCACCCAGTAGCCGAGCATGGCGCCGCTCACGCCCACGGTGGCCACCATCATGGTGCCGTAGCCGCGCTTGGCGGTGGGCAGGCTCTCGCTTACCAGGGTGATGCCCGCGCCGAGCTCGCCGGCCAGCCCGATGCCGGCCACGAGCCGCAGCCACGCGTATTGGTCGATGCTGCTGACGAAGCCGTTGGCGATGTTGGCCAGCGAATACAGCAGAATGGAGCCGAAGAGCACCGAGAGCCGCCCGCGCTTATCGCCCAAAATGCCCCACAAAATGCCGCCGAGCAGCATCCCGCCCATCTGCATGTTGATGAGGAACAGGCCTTGGTTCGTGACCTCGGCTTTGTCGATGATGCCCAGCTCGTTGAGGCTTTTCACCCGCACGATGCTGAACAGAATCAGGTCGTAGATGTCGACGAAATAGCCCAGCGACGCCACGATAACGGCGGCCGTAAAAACGGTGTTTTTGGTGGGGTAGGAAGCTTGCATGGCGAAATGTAGCACCAACTTTCGTCGGCGCAAACCTTTGCTTTATTTGAAAGCTACCGAAAAAAATAATTTGGCGGTCATGCTGAGCTCGTCGAAGCATCTCGCTCGCATCGGCGAACGATTGATTTTACTATTGCACGCGAGATGCTTCGACAAGCTCAGCATGACGTTCTTTTCTGCTGCACTTATTTTTTCGGAGCGACTCTTAATGCCCGGCGATGGCGGCTGCCAGGGGCCGGCCGGTATCGTGGCAGCCGCTGTGGCAGCCGCCGGGCAGCAGGCAGTCTTCGACCTGCACGGTGCTGTGGTGGATGTGGAATTCCTGCTCCAGGCCTTTGGACAGGGCGGCCAGCCAGGCGGCGTCGGCGCCGCCGGGGCGCACGAGGTGGGCCATCAGGGCGGTGTCGTGGCCGTCGCTGCTCAGGCTCCACACGTGCAGGTCGTGCACGCTTTGCACGGCGGGCTGGCGCAGCAGGAAATCGTGGACGGCCTGTAAATCAATGCTGTCGGGCACGGCTTGCAGGCCCAGGCGCACGGTGTCGCGCAGCAGGCCCCACGAGCCCACGGCAATCACGCCGAGCAAAACCAGGCCCAAAATCGGGTCAATCCAGGTCCAGCCGGTGAGCAGCGTGAGGCCGCCGCCGGCCACCACGCCCACGCTCACCAGCGCGTCGGTGAGCATGTGCAGGTAGGCGCCGCGCACGTTCACGTCGCCCTTCTGCCCGGCCCGGAACAGGTAGGCCGTGAAGCCGTTGACGAAAATGCCGGCGCCGGCCAGCAGCATCACCAGCTGCCCGTTCACGGCCACGGGGTGGCGCAGGTGGTCGATAGTTTCCCACAGCACAAAGCCCAGCGCCGCGTACAGCAAAGCCGCGTTCAGCAGCGCGGCCTGGATGGTGGCGCCGCGGTAGCCAAACGTGTAGCGCCCGGTGGCCGGCCGGCCGGCCAGCCAGGCGGCGCCCCAGGCCAGGGCCAGGGCGAGCACGTCGCTCAGGTTGTGGCCGGCATCGGCGAGCAGCGCGGCGGAATGGGCCGCGAGCCCGCCAATGGTTTCGGCGACGACGAAGGCCAGGTTGAGGGCAATGCCGGTGGCAAAAGCCGCGCTGAAGGCGCCGCCGGGCGGCGGGGCGGCGTGCCCGTGGCCGGCGTGAGAATGGCCGGCGTGGTCGGAATGGTCGTGGGGCATGGGGCAGGAAACCGTTGGGGCTGCGCTCTAAACGCAGGGCAGCGGCTTTGGGTGCGGCAAGCTACGGCTGGCGCGTCAGCACTTCGTCAATCAGGCCGTATTCCCTGGCTTCGTCGGCGCGCAGCCAGTAGTCGCGGTCCGAGTCGTCGTGGATTTGCTGGTAGGTTTTGCCGGTGCGCTCGGCGTAGATGCCGTAGAGTTCCTGGCGCAGCTTCACCACCTCGCGGGCCGTAATCTCGATGTCGGCCGACGGGCCCTGCACCCCGCCGCTGGGCTGGTGAATCATGACGCGGGCGTGGGGCAGGGCCGAGCGTTTGCCGATGGCGCCGCCGCACAGCAGAAACGCGCCCATGCTGGCCGCCAGCCCGGTGCAGATGGTGGCCACGTCGGGCGTCACGTACTGCATGGTGTCGTACATGCCAAAGCCCGCGTACACCGAGCCGCCGGGCGAGTTGATGTAGAGCAGAATGTCCTTGCGGGCATCGGCCGATTCCAGAAACAGCAGCTGCGCGTTGATGATGTTGGCAATGTTGTCGTCCACGGCTTGGCCCAGGAAGATAATCCGGTCCATAATCAGGCGCGAAAACACGTCGATTTCGCGGAAATTCTGGGGCCGCTCCTCAATCACCGAGCGGGTCATGTTGTTGACGTACGGGCGGGCGATGCCTTCGAGATGGTTGAAGTACTGGTCGACGCCCAGGCCGCTGAGACCCCGGCCTTTCACGGCAAACTTGCGAAATTCTGCTTGGTTGAGCATGGCGTAAAAATGAAGTGGAAAAAGGCGAAGAATGGGCACGGCACGGCCAGTCTTGTCGGGAAGCAAGGGGGTGAGCTGACCCGTAATGGTTGGGGGTAGAGACGCAACATTTTGCGTCTCGTCGTTGAACGACCGGTACCGCTCATTATCGCGCTGACTAAACAACATCAGCAACGACGAGACGCAAAATGTTGCGTCTTTACCTCGTTCAGGCGCGCGGCTTCCGCAGCCAGTTTGGCCAGGCCAGCCAGCGGCTTAGGCGCGGCCCGTACAGCCGCGCATGAATTGCTCGCAACTCGCGTCGCAGCTGCTGGCGGCCGGCCCCGCGCAGGCCCTGGTAGAGCTGTTGCTGGGCGTGCACGTCGTCGTCGAGGTCGCCATCGAGGAGCCGGCGCAGGTCCCAGTCGGCGGGCGGCAGGGCGGCGGGGCCGTTGAAGAGCTGCTGCTCAATCAGAAGCAGGCGGTCGAGTTCGGGGCGCATGGCTTAACAATCAATGGTTTGGGCCCGAAATGCCGGCTTTACGGCGAGGCGCAGCCGCTCCAGGCACTTGAACTTCTGCACCGTGGCCGAGCGCACCGTGCGGTAGCCGTGGGTGGTGGCAATTTGCGTCAGCGGCTGCTGGAAGTAGTAGAAGGCCAACAGAATATCCCGGCATTTCTGGCCCAGCTGCTCCACGTAGTCGAGCACCGCGAAAGAGGTTTCGGTGGCCGGCTCCGCCACCAGTTCGGAGAAGTCGTCGGGAAGCGCCTCGTGCGGCAGCCGGGCGCGGCGGCGCTGCTCGTGGTGCCACAGGTTGCGGCCGATGCCCACCACGTACGTGCTGGCCGGGGCCGTGAGCACGAGCGTGTTGCCCACGGCCTGCTCGTATAAGATGACCAGCGCATCCTGAAACACGTCTTGCGCGTCCTGCGCCGAGCCGCCGTGGCGGCGCACGTGCCGCCGCACCAGCGGAAACGCCCGGCGGTAGAGTTGGGTGAGCGCCTGCTCGCGGTTGGTGAGCAGCGCCAGCCGCAGGGCGGCGGCCGGCGGGGGCGGAGTGGCTATCGGAGCAGGCATGGCGCGGAGTTTTTAGTTGTCAGTTGTTCGTTGTCGGTTGTCAGTCGTGTTCCAAATCAATGACGAACAGCTGACGACGAACAACCCGTTTACTTATGAACGACTACTCAATTAATCCATTTCCGACCCAACTATCACCTTGCCGCCGCAAAAAAAATGGCCGCCCGCCTTCCCGATAAGAAGACAGACGGCCAGCGTGCCGCGTCGTGCGTTGCGCGGCTTACTTAAAATCGAGCGGGACCACCAGCCGCACGCTCACGTTGCGGCCTTGGTTGAATACGCCGGTGCGGCCGTTCGAAGCGTTGAAGTCCGCGTATTTCAGGCGGCTGAGGTGGCTTTGGTAGCCCACGTCGAACAGGTTGTTGGCGGTCAGGAACAGCGAAAACAGGGTTTTACCCTGGGCATTGGCCAGGTCGGTGCCGATGCCGGCGTTGAACAAGGTGTAGCCGGGCGTGGCCGTCTCGGTATCGAAGGCCGAAAAATACCGGTTTTGGGCGAAGGTATGCTCCAGCTGCACGCGGGCGTAGGGGTTGGCGAGGCGCTTGCCCTGGCGGCGGAAGTTGGCCCGCAGCTCCGATTGCAGCCGGTCGCCGGGGATGAAGGGCAGGTAGCGTTCGGCCTCGGGGCGGTCGAGCTGCTCGGCGCGCACCAGCGAAAAGGAGTTTTCAAAGTGCAGCCAGTCGAGCGGGTGCGGGTGCAGGTCGAGGCTGACCTCGCCGCCCACCAGGCGGGCCTTGCCCTGCTCGTAGCGGTAGGCGCCGGTATCCTCGCGCAGCGAGTCGGCCCCGCTGGCGGTGAGCAGGCGGCGCGTGAAAATGTAGTTGGCGATGCTGTTTTCGAAGGCATCGATGCTGAAGCGGACGTGGTCGGTGACGTAGCTCACGCCGGCGTCGGCTTGCAGGCTGGTTTCGGCCTTGAGGTTGTCGTTGCCGATTTCGTAGCGGATGGTGCCCTCGTGGCGGCCGTTCGAGCCCAGCTCGGCAATGTTGGGGGCGCGGAAGCCGCGCGAGAGGTTGCCCTTCACGGTCAGCCGCTCGTTGAGGCTGTAGGCCGCGCCGATGCTGCCGCTGTAGTTGCGGAAGGTGCTGACGAAGCCCGGAAACTTGGTTTCGGCGTCGGTGGCGTCGCCCGACGTGGGCCGCTCGTTGCCGTCCAGAAACAGCTTATCGGCCGCGATGCGGCGCACGTCGTAGCGCAGCCCGCCGCTGATGTCGAGCGCGCCGATGGTCTTTTTGCCCACGGCAAACACGCCGCCCTCGTTCACCCGGTACGCCGGAATCAGGAATTCCTGGCCCAGGTTGCGGTTTTGCTGGTGCAGGCCGCTGGTGCCCAGGGTCAGGTTCCAGCCGTTCTTTTCGGGCAGGAAATAGCGCAGCGAGTAGTCGACGGTGCGCAGCTGGAAGTAGAGCGAGGTTTCGGCCGGGTCGAACACGTTGCCGTATTCGCGCCGCAGGTTTTGCTGGTAGCTCACTTGCAGGGTGAGGCGGGCGCCGTTCTGGCCCAGAACAAAGTTGTTGTCGGTGCCGAAGCGCAGGTGGTTGATTTGCTGCTGGGGCACGGCCAGGCCGTAGCCGCGCAGGTCGGCGTCGGTCACGGGCACGGCCAGGGTCGAGTCGCCGCTGGGCACGTCCTTCACAAAACGGCCGGTTTTCGGGTCGCGGGCGCCCTCGGTTAGCCCCAGGCGCTGGTTGAACGTGCTGAAGGACAGGTGCGAGTAGCCCCAGCTTTTGTTCACGCCCACGTAGCCGTTGGCGTCGTACTCGTTGAAGCCGGAGTTGTACACCCGGCCGTCGTAGCGGTTCTGGTAGTCGCCGGCCACCTTGCGGGTGCCGCGCACCAGCCAGTTCAGGCCGTTCAGGTTGCCCGCGTTCTGGAAGGAATAGCCCTGCTGGCGGTTGTTGGTCTGGTAGCTGGCCGTGGCCAGGCCGGTAATATGCCCTTCGGCGATGGGGTCGGGGGCCAGGAAATTGATGACGCCGGCCATCGCATCGGAGCCGTAGAGCAGCGAGCCGGGGCCTTTGATAATCTCGGCCCGGTCCACGCTAAACTCGTCAATCTCAATGCCGTGCTCGTCGCCCCACTGCTGGCCTTCCTGCTTGGCGCCGTTGTTTAGGGTGATGACGCGGTTGTAGCCCAGCCCGCGCACCACGGGCTTGCTGATGGCCGCGCCGGTCGTAATCTGGGCCACGCCCGGCGTGTGGGCAATGGCATCGACGAGGTTGGACGCCGACGTTTGGTTGAGCCGCGTGCGGTCGACCACCGACGTGGGCACCGGCGAGCGCCGCAGCTGCGTGGCCTGCGACACGCCCGTCACCACCACCTGGCCGATTTCGGTGGCCGCCACGGTCAGCTTGATGTCGAGGGGCTGGCCGTTGCCGGTGTCCACGGTTTGCGTCACCGTGTTGTAGCCCAGCGAGCGCACCTGCACCGTGAAGCGCCCGCGCGGCAGGCTGCTGAAGCTGAAGCTGCCATCGGGCCCGGTGGCGGTGCCCTGCTTCAGGTCGTCGAACAGCACCGTGGAGCCGGGCAGGCCCTCGCCGGTGGCGGCATCGGTGATGCGGCCGGTGAGCGGCGGTGCGGCGGCGCGCACACGCGGGGCCGGCGGCGGCGCTTGTTGGGCCAAAAGCACCGACGGCGAAACCGTCAGCGCCAGAAACAAAGGAATTCGGGAGAAAGCTGATTGCATGAAAAACACCAAAATGCCCCGGCCCCCTGGCCATGCAAGGCACGGCCGCGGGGTGGGCGGGTTATTACC
>CAXTCS010000094.1:0-14594 GCA_964242365.1 uncultured Hymenobacter sp.
AAAAGAGCGAGTCGCTGCGCCTCTTCCAGCGCATGCGCGACGAGGTGCACCGCTTTGGCATCACCTTCCACCGCTCCCGCCGCGACGCCGGCACCCTCAAAACCGAGCTCACCGACGTCAAAGGCCTCGGCCCCGTCACCGCCGACAAGCTCCTCAACAAATTCAAGTCCGTCAAGAAAATCCGCGAGCTCACCGAAGCCGAGCTCATCGCCGAGGTCGGCAAAGCCAAAGCCAAAGTCCTGCAAACCTACTTCGCCCAAAACGAAGCCCCCTCCCATCCCATGCCCGCCAAACAGCTCCCCAGCCAGCAACAATAGCCCCAAATAAAAAAAGGCCTCCGCATTGCTGCGGAGGCCTTTTTTGTATAAACCTGAATCGACTACAAAATCCGTGTAATCCGCGGAAAAATCCGCGAAATCAGTGATTTAGAAGGACCACAAATTGTATTCATATTCCACCAGGTCAGCTGCCGTCTGCTGAGCAGCCAAAATGCCTTGCTGGGCACCACCGTAGATATCGTCCAACCGGCTATCGCCAGCATTCGATACTTTGGTAATGTACGAGTTGAACAGCCACAGCTCGAAAGCATCAGCGAGGTTCTTGTGCTGCGCGTCGTTTTCCGCGTTGAACCAGATGGCGTTCTGCGGATTGTTACGGAATACCTTCACCAAGTCGCTGTACTTGAACACACCCACGGTCTTCTCGATGCCCGAAACGTTCGCGGGCAAAGTCGAGGGCACCAGCAACGTGAGGGATTTGATGTCGTGATACATTCTCGACCGTTTCTTGTCGAAAATCATATCCTCCTTCAATTCCATCTCATACAAATCCTTGGGGCGGTACTGGTTGGCCGCTACTACGGGCGGCGGCGGGGGCGCAACGGCCACCGTTTCCATAATTACCTTGCCTTTTTTATCTTTCAACGGCTTGCCGTTCTTGCCCAGTTTGGGCTGCCGGACGGTCTTCGCGCCCGCACCTTTGCTGCCCTTCTTGGGAGCCGGCGTGCCCCAGTCGTCGCTGCCACCACCCAAGTCTTTTTCGCTAAAACCAGCGGCTTTCTCTTCGTCACTCAGCGCCACTTTTTCGTCGGCATACGACATGTTGCCGGCAACCTCGGTTGGGGTGAAAGTAGACGTGAGCGAGTCGTTCTTATAAGCCTGCAGCTCGCCGCGCTTCACCGCATCGAGGATAACCCGGCTGATTTCTTTGCCCTCCGAAAACATCGGCTTGTTCTGCTTCTCGCGCAGGTCCATTTGCCGCCAGATGGTCTTGCGGAACATTTGGTCGGAAGGCGGAATCGGCCGGTGCGAGCCCGTGCTGCTCGCCGTAGTGGCTTGCTCCTGGGCCGAAGCCGAGAGCGAGAGCGACAAACCCGCCGCAATCGCGGCCAACGTGTGAATAGATTTCATAACGGGCAAAAGCAAATTGACTTTAAGATAGTTCGCTAACGTAGGGGCGCTACAGATATTACAACAAAGGCACGTTGAACTGCTTCGACACATTCACCGGCTCAACATTGCCCTGGAAGTTCTGGCGCTGAACCTCCTTCACTTCTACGTAAATGCGGTCACCTTCACGGTAAGCATTCACGATGTCGCTCAGGTTGGCCTCCGGGCCAGTAATGGTTCTGGGTGGAATGGCTGGGCGCTTACCACGCACCAACGTCACTTCGTAGCGCGACACACGGTAACGAGCATCGTCGGGCAGGAAGGTAGCGAAGCCAGCATCCGGAATAGCTTTGAGCGTCATCGAGCGCACGGCGGTACCAGGAGTACCCTGCTTCTCGTTGGCCTCGCGGCCTCCTACAAAGCACTTGATTTCCGGCTTAGGAATCGGCCGCACCTGAAAGGTTTGCGAACCAATAGCGTTGCCGCCGCTGCTCACGTTCAGGGTTACCTCTTTCGAATTGGGAACCAATGTCACATCGCCAAGCTTAGCGCCCGGCAATACCGAGGCGCCCGAAGCCGAGAAGCCCGGCTTGTACTGCGCTCCGAGCGCCGGCACCGACACGTTCAGCTTGTTGCCGCACTTGAAGTACAGTGCCTGCACCGAAGCCGACTGAATCTGCATCACCGGCTTGGTGATGGTGTAAGGCACTTTTACCGTAAAGGTGGTGTCGCGGCCGTTCTGGTTGAAACGGATGGTGCCGCTCCAGGAAGCTTTGGCATTGCCGGTAGCATCAAAGCTGCCGGGGCGCGCCGTGAACTCAACTTTGCCGTGGCCATCAGGCCCCACCGACAGCGACGACCCATTCAAAGTCATGCTTGGGTGAATGCTCGTAGCGGCCGCGGTCAGGAACAGCTCAGCTTTGTACTTGGTACCAGCAGCCACCGTGTTCGACTCCGCGCTAGCAAAAGCGCCAATTTTGTCGAATACAATGGTTTTGGCACCTACTTTTTCTGCCTGCGCCTGCAAAGCCTGCGCTTCGTATTTCAGTACTTCGGTTTCTTTCTGCGAAATGGTAGCGAGAGCAGCCACAACAGGCGTGTTCTCAAAGTTCAGTTCCTCAAAATTCTTCGACTTCTGAGACTTCTCCGTCACCCGCTTATCGTCTTTTGCGTCGATAGCAAGGGCGGTAGCGTCCGGCACGAACTGCTTGATGTAATCCGAATACTCGTTCAGTTTGGGCTTAAGGCCGGTGTAGGCAATGCCGTTGCGTTTGCCGCCCAGCATGGTCATGGCTACTTTGTCTTCCCCGCTCAGGTTGGTCATTTCGGGACCAGTATTTTGCGTGGCTTTCAACAGCTTCTCCCGGATGTCTCGCAGATACGTAATTACATCCTTGGTTTTGCTGCGAATTTCTTCGCTCTGTTTCAGCACGGCCAAGTCACGGGCCTGGCTCTGGTTTTTCTTTACCGCCGCCTCAATGCCCTTTATCGTACCGTCGGCTGCAACCGAGGTTTTATCGTTGACACCCAACAGGCTATCGTCAATAAATTTGAACTTCAGCAGAATTGCTGAGTTCACTTGAAGCGCCAGAAGAGCCGTTAGCACGAGGTACATCATGCCAATCATCTTCTGCCGCGGGGTTTCTTTTCCGCCTGCCATTATCTGTTTCCTCTAAAACTTGGGTGAAGAACTAACTGGATTTGCTGCCTGAGCGCTAGACTTGGGCAGGCGCGCGCATGGCGTTCAGCATGTTGCCGTACACCCGGTTGAGCGACGTCAGGTTGCCCGTCAGGTCGGCTACTTGCTTCTGGAACTGCTCAGTGTCCTTGCCAGCCTGGGTCATGTTCTCCATGGCGTGGCTCAGCGTACCGTAGAACTGGTTCATCGACTTCAGGTGCGTGTTGGCGTCCTGCAGTTCCATTTCGTACACCGCGTTCAAAGCGCCCAGGTTTTTGGTCACGTTTTGCACCTGCATGTGGTACTCTTTGGCATCGGAAGTGGCGTTCGACATGGCCGAAATGGCCTCCACCGTATTGCCGTAAGCGATGTTGATTTTGTCGAGCGAATCGGCAGCCGAACGCACCTTCTTGGTGTACTCGTCGGTTACGTTGGTTGCTTCGCCCAGCTGCGAGAGCTGCGAAGTGGTGGTGCTGAGGCGGTTCAGGCCCTGGCCCAGGCTGGTAAGAGCCTCCGGGGTTACGTTGGCATTCTTCAGCATATCGTCCAGTTTCATCGTCAGGCCCTTGGCAGAGCTATCCGTTGAAAAGCTGGGGTTGCCCGTCGACGGGTCGTAGCCTTCGCTCAGCTCGGGGTAAACCAACGACCAGTCGTGCTCGCGGTGCTGCGGCTGGAAAGCACTGAGAAAGAAAATGACGGCTTCCGTGCTCAGGCCGGCAATCAGCATGGTGTCGGCACCAGCCCAGTGCTCAATTTTAAACAAGGCACCGACAATAACAACTGCTGCACCGATGCCATAGATTTTGGGCATCAACGTATCGTAGAGAAAACTTCCTTTAGCTGCCATGAGAATTTAACTTTTGAAAGGGGGTTGAAATAAGGTATTAAAAGAGCGGGTAGTTCAGAATATGGCGTTAGCCGTTTAAACCTTTAGTTATTTAGTTGAGGGAGCTGTTGGAGCCCATGCCAATCTGAATCATGGAGCAGCGGAAGCCGATGTACGACCGGGCCGAATCCTGGTATTCGAAATTGCGGGTGCCGGTTTCGAGGAAGTACGCGATGTCTTTCCACGACCCGCCGCGCACGACTTTGCGGGGCTCGTTGTCGTCCGGGTTGGTGGGGTTCAAGTCCCAGACCAACGGCACGGAAGCTTCCATGTAGGCATCGTCGCACCATTCCGCTACGTTGCCGGCCATGTCGTACAGGCCAAAGTCGTTGGGGAAGAACGAGCCAACTTCCGAGGTATAGGCAAAGCCGTCGGAGGCGTAGTCGCCGCGGCCGGGCTTGAAGTTGGCCAGCATGCAGCCCTTGCTGTTGCGCAAGTACGGGCCGCCCCAAGGGTACGTGGCCAAATCGCGGCCGCCGCGAGCGGCGTATTCCCATTCGGCCTCGGAGGGCAGGCGGAAATTGGGGTCGTTGGCTGCACCGGTTTCTTCACGGGCGGCGTTCCGGAACTTGGTGCGCCAGTTGCAGAAATACTTAGCGGCAAACCAGTCGACGCCCACCACCGGGTAATCGTCGAAAGCCGGGTGGGTGTAGTAGTACTCCAGCAGCGGGTCGCCCATGTGGTAGGTGAAGTCGCGCACCCAAACCGTGGTATCGGGGTAGAGCTCGGTCATCACGTACTCTTCGCCCAGCACATCCAGCGAGTCTTGCTTGATGGCGTCCACGAACTGGCGGTATTCGTTGTTGGTGATTTCCGTTTCGTCCATGTAGAAGCCGGCAATGGTCACCTGCTTGTTCATGTTCACCATCGAAGCGGAGATGTCCTGGTCGGTCTGGCCCATGTGGAAAGTGCCCCCGGGGCACGGCACCATGCCGAAGGGCACCTCCTGCGGATTGAAGAAAGGACGGTCTTCGGAACCGACCAGTTCTCCCTGAGGGCCTTTGCCAAATCCGCACCCGCCCAATAATGCTCCGGAGATAGCGAAAAGAGATAGTGCTAGAAGCTTGTTCATGTGAGTAAGAAATTCTGTTTTAACTGCCGATACCGCTAAAGTACATTTAGATGGGATGGCAAATCTACACTTTTTTAGGATGCCGTGCAATAGTTATATTTTCCCGCACAAGCCAAAATCAGGGGTAAAAACGCTGAACAGCGCAAATAACTCGGTAAATCAGGTTTAGCGCCTATTAGACGGACTAAAATTTATCCTAACTTAATAAGATAACAGCGACCCGAAGGCGTAACAGGAAAATAGGAGGATTAGAAGCTATAGCGGGGCGTACGAATGGCCGGCCGGGTAATCAGGCCCGGCTTTGGCAAGCGGTAGGAAAGCATGATTTCGTGCGAGCTGAAGGCGCGGGCGGCCTGATTGAAGGCAATAAAGTCGAACGCGTACCCGAGGCGAATGGCATTATCCTTTGCAAAGCTCAAGCCAAGTAAACCGGAAACGGATTCTTCGTTGCGATAATTCGCTCCTACCCAGTACTTATCGTCGAGGGTGGCCCGGACCCCGCCCTCGAAGGAATAGTTCTTCGTGCTACCAAACTTGCTGGTGCTGGAAAAGTCGCCGGGCAGTACGGCTTTCACCAATACCATTGGTGTTACAACAACGGAAGATGAAGCGTCAATATTGTAGCCCGCCGTAAAATAGGCGTGGTTTTCAGCCAGATACTTGTTGGGCGTTCCTAATTTTTTGCCGGTGACGGGGTCGGTTTCGCCGGAGCTTTTAAACGTATACTCCGAGCGAAACAGGTTGTTGATGCTTACGCCGGCGTAAAACTTGGGCGATTCGTACCAGATGCCGGCCCCGGCGTCGAACTTATGGTCGGAAGCATCACTGGGCACGTTCACGTCGTAGAGGTCGATGGCGTTGTAGGTGCCTTTGCTTAGGTAAGTGTAAACGCCCTGGATGCCAAAGCCGAGCTTGCCGGCCCCCAGCTTGACGTGCTGCGAGTACGAAAGCGCCGCGTTGGTCATTTTCGACTGGCCGACCTGGTCGTAGTACACCGCCAGTCCGACGCCGCCGTTGAGGGCAAGCACGGGCAACGAAACCGTAATCAAACCAGTGCGGGGCGAGCCGCCGCCATCGAACGTGCCGCTATAGTTCAGGTACTGGTAGCGGCCAATGAGGTTGACTTCTCCCTGCCCTTTTATGCCAGCATACGCCGGGTTGAGGTACATTCCGTTGAGTCCGTAGTGGGTAAACTGCGGCTGCTGTTGGGCCAGTGCCGAGCCAGCCGTGAGCAACAGCGCCGCGAGTAACGTTCCTTTCATAGCGGCGGGGAATGGAAGAAGATAGAGGTAAAGACGGGACGAATATCAGTTTCCAAATATAAGCAGGAAACTTCTCTAACAACCCGGGTAGTGAGTCGGTTGGAGAACCAGTCGCGCCAGTCTCCGGTTCCCTTATTACACTAAACGTTTGGCTTAGCGTTTTTGGGGCTGGTTTTGGCGACGTCCGGCTGGGCGTGCCGGCGGATGTAGGCCTCGATGGCCCCTGTCATGGACGGCGCGTTTGGGTGGGGCGCTTCGATGTCGAGTATCAGGCCGGCGTCGATAACGGCTTTGGCCGTGGTGGGGCCAAACGCGGCAATGCGCGTGCCTTCCTGCACAAAATCAGGGAAGTTGATGAAGAGCGAGCTGATGCCGGAGGGACTGAAAAAGGCCAGGCAGTCGTACTTCACGTCCGACAGGTCGGAGAGGTCGCTGGCCACGGTGCGGTAGATAACCGCCTCCGAAAACTTGAGGTTGTTGGCCCGCATGAACACCGGCAAGTCGTCCTTGCGGATATCGGAGCAAGGGTACAAAAAATTCTCGCCTTTGTGTTTTTTGATGACGTCGAACAGGTCCGCCGCCGTGCGCTCGCCCACGAACAGCTTGCGCTTGCGCAGCACGATGTACTTCTGGAGGTAGTTGGCGGTCTGCTCGGAAATACAGAAGTACTTCATTTCGGCCGGCATTTCGAGCTTGGCTTCCTGGCAGATGCGAAAAAAATGGTCGACGGCATTACGGCTGGTAAAGATAATAGCCGTAAATTCAGATATGTTTATCTTTTCGCGCCGAAAGTCCTTGTAGGACACGGGCTGTACGTCAATAAACTCCCGGAAATCTATCTGGATGCCGTATTTTTCGGCAATGGAGAAATAGGGAGAAACGTCGTTGGTAGGCTTAGGCTGGGTAACCAGGATGCTACTGATGCGTTTGGCATGCCGGCCTGTGCCCGGCTTATCTGCACTCTCGGCCATACAGGAAAAAAAAGAGTAATGCTAGGACAATAGGAGGAGAAGAATGAACGAAGGCGAGCAACGCGGCCGGGGCCAATCAGTAGGTGAAAACAATAAGTTTAAGTAAAACCAGCAAAGGCAATACTTCAGTGGCGCAAAGATAGGCAAACAAATGCAGATTCAGCAGCGAGGCCTGGCGGTGCAGGGTGCGGGCAATGCGCAGCACGGTGCCAACAAGGACGATGCCAATGGCGGTGCTGGCCGCCCAGGCCACGCTGCGCGGAAAACTACCGTTGAGGCTTAAGTACAACAAAAGCACCAGGGGCAAAAACAAGCCAGCGAGCAGCGTGGTGCGCAGAAACTCCCGGTATTGAATATTAACAAGAGGCTGTAGGCCAAAAATGTAGCCCAGCACGCCCACGTACACGTATTTTCCAAAAACAAAGAGGGTGATGATGGCAGTGTAGAGCACGATGCGGGCCACGATGGCCGTTTCGGGCACGTCGAAGACGCGGCGCAGCAGGGGCAGGTTTTGCAGGTCGGTGTGAATGGCGGTGAGCAGCAACGCGAACGACAGGGCAAAGAGCAGCACCAGCAGCAGGTTGAGCAGGGAAAAGGCCGGCTTGGTCAAAAACGCCTGCTGGTCGCTGCCGGTGCCAAACAGCTCTTCAATCTGAAAGATGCGGGCCAGGCCGGGCTGGTAGGTGGTGCGCACGGCCCCGTAGGAAAGGCCCAACACGAGCAGGAAGCCCAGGTAAATGTTCTGGCCCTGCGGGCCGGGCAGCCGGGGCTGGGCCTGGCCGGCGTGCGCTTCGGGCTGGCCCGGCCCGGCGCCGCTGGGGCTCACGCCCGAGAACGAGGCCAGGGCCGGAAAACCCTCGGGCTGCCACACGGCCAGCAGGTGGGTGCCCGGCGCCAGCTGCACGGGCAGCAGCCGGGCCAGGTCGAGGGAATAGACGGTAGCGGTTCGGGCCGTGAAAATGAGCTGGTTATCAATAAACAAGCTCAGGCCGGGCTGGGCGGCAAACGACAGCGGAAAGGGCTGGGTGCGGCCGACCCGCACCCACTGGTAGTAGGCGTGCGCGGGCTGGTGGTAGCCGGGCAGGTAAAAAATGAGGCGATTTCGGGCCGCGTCGTGGATGAGCCAGTCGGCGGAAAGGGCGGTGGGCGTGGCGGGGGGCAGCTGGCGGTACTCGCTGGCGCTGGCCCGCGCGGGGCGCAGCACCGACGCCAGCAGCAACAGGCTTCCGGCGAGCAGCCACAGTTTGCGCAAGGAAGCCGGAAGTGCCATGGTGCGTTAACTGACGGTGCTTTTGACGGTGCTTTCGGCCGCCATGAGCTGGCGGCGGGAAATGCGGCTTTGGTAAACCCCAAAGAAAACGCTCAGCAGCGCGGAAAAGCTGGCCAGCGACGCGATGAGCACGGTGTTGCCCAGGTAGGCGAAGCGAATGACGAACAGGATGACCAGGATATTGAGCAGGCCCAGCAGCAGCACGGTGCTGATTTGCGAGAAGCCCATGGCCAGGATGCGGTGGTGGATGTGGTTTTTGTCGGGGGCGAAGGGCGAACGGCCGGCCAGCATTCGCAGCGAAAATACCCGGATGGTATCGAACAGCGGCACGAATAAGATGCCGACCGCGACCGAGGGCGACGAGGAGCCGAACGGCTGGCCCACGCGCAGGCCCATCTCGATGAACTGAATGGCCAGCACCGACACGATAAAGCCGCAAACCAGAGAGCCGGTGTCGCCCATAAAAATGGGGGCGCGGTGGAAGTTGTAGCGCAGAAAACCCAGCAGCCCGCCGATGAGGCAGACGGCCACGTAGGCGTAGTTGCCGTAGCCGCTGCCGCCGTATTCGTAGAAGTAGTAGCCGAAGGTGCCGCTGATAATCAGGACGATGGTGCCGGCCAGGCCGTCGAGGCCGTCGATGAGGTTGATGGCGTTGGTGATGCCGACGATGACGCCCAGGGTGAAGGCGTAGCTGATGCCCACCGACAGGGTGCCGATGCCCAGAATGCCCTGGAAGCTGGTGATGCGCACGTCGGCCATTATCATCACGACGCCGGTGGCGAGCAGCTGGCCCACGAATTTTTTCGACACCGACATGCCCACCAGGTCGTCTTTCAGGCCCACGAAGAAGAGGATGATGCACCCGGCCAGCAGCTCTTTGGCCCCGTTTTGCAGGGGCGCGAAGATGGTGAGGGCCGACATGAAGCCCGCGAAGATGGCCACGCCGCCCAGGCGCGGGGTGAGCGACTGGTGCACGGTGCGCCCGTTGGGCGTGTCGAGCATGTTTTTGAGGTGGGCGATGTAGATGATGGACGGCACGGCAAACAGCGACACCAGCAACGCCCACATCCAGGACAAGCCCAAAGGAATATCAAGATGATTCATAAGGAATAAGTAAGGGGTGAGGTGACGGCCGGCCCTACAGCCACCCGGTAGAAAAGAGAGAAGCAGGACCGGAAAACCCTAGCTGTGCAGCACCCCCAACTGGTCGAGCAAGGCGATGTGCGTGAAGTTGGCCGGGACGATGGAGTCGGGCACGAAAATGAATTTCTTGTCGAAAATCTGGGGGCCGTGGTAGTAGCTGACCCAGTACTGGTTGTTGAGGTGGAACAGGGCGGCCTCGATGGGCTCGACGGGCACGGCGGAGCGGGGCGGCACCTCTTCGAACAGGTAGCGCATGGTGGAGGTCCGCACTTTTTCGCCGTCGGCCTGCTGGCCGTAGCCGTTGGCATTCACAATGACATTCTGGAGCGGGAAAGAGTTATGATTGAGCAGGTACACCTGCCAGATGGGCCGGCCATCGGGCATCAGGGCGTGGTCGGTGGCGGGCACGATGGCCACCGAAACGCCTTCTACCGGGTCAAAAGAGATGTCTTGCTTCACGAATCGCAGGATGAACGATTAAACGAATTGAAACGGATTTATCGGCGTTGCCGGCGCTTCGGCAACGGTGGCGCCAAGCAGGGCCAGCAGGTGCGGCAACAGGCGCTCTTGCACGTCGGCCACCGACACGGACGCGGCGCTGCCCAACTCCTGGGCCAGCGACGTCACGGCCTTGTCGGCGATGCCGCAGGGCACGATGTGGCCGAAATACGTGAGGTCGGGATTTACGTTCAGGGCAAAGCCGTGGAGTGTGACCCAGCGGCTGCACTTCACGCCGAGGGCGCAGATTTTGCGCGGGTTGGGCGCACCCGCTTCCCAATCGAGCCACACGCCGGTGAGGCCGGCAATGCGTCCGGCGCGCAGGCCATAGTCGGCCAGGGTGCGGATGACGGCTTCCTCCAGCGTGCGCAGGTACCAGTGAATGTCGGGCCGGAAATTGTCGAGGTCGAGGATGGGGTAGCCCACCAATTGGCCGGGGCCGTGGTACGTGATGTCGCCGCCCCGGTTCACGCGGTGAAAGCTGGCCGCGTGCGCGGCCAGGGCGGCTTCGCCGAGCAGCAGGTGCTCGGGCTTGCCGCTTTTGCCCAGCGTGTAGGTGTGCGGGTGCTCGCAGAGCAGCAGGTGGTTGGGCGTGGGGGCCGGCGCGGCGCCGGCGGCTTCGGCCTGGCGGTTTTGGGTTTTGATGGCCAGCGTGGCGCCCATCAATTGCTCCTGCAGCTGCCAGGTGGGCACGTATTCGACTAACCCCAGGCGCTGGACGCGCAGCGTGCGGTTGGGCGTGGCACCGGCGGCGGGGCGGCGGGCGTCGAGCAGTTGCGCAGGAAACTGTTCTACGGAGGAAGCCATGAGCAGGGGTTGATGAAACGGGACGCAAAGGTACTAAGCGCCGTAGGCTTTGGCCTGTGCCGGCCAGTGGCTAGCTTGCCGCTTCCCTTCCCAACGTTGGTTTTTCCGCATGGCCCACGCGCCCCACGAACTAGGCCAGGCCGGCGAACGCGCAGCCGCCGAATACTTTATTAATCAAGGCTTTGAGGTGCTGGCCCGCGGCTACCGCCACGGCCGGGCCGAGGTGGACCTGGTGCTGCGGCGCGGGCCCGGGCTGCTGGTTTTCGCGGAGGTCAAAACCCGCTCATCCGGCCAGTTCGGCACGCCCGAGACGTTTGTATCGGACCGGAAAAAGGCCCTTTTTCGGCTGGCCGCCACCCACTTGCAGGACGAGCTGGATTGGCGCGGCGACATTCGCTTCGACATCGTGGCCCTTACGCTGTTGAGCCAAGGCTTCCGCATCGAGCATTTTGAAGACGCTTTTTACTGATGCGCTACCGCCGTTTCGGGGTCACTTTGGGGGCGGCTTTGCGCACGGGGCGGGGGGTGGCGCCGGGCCGGTGCAGGCCGGGGCGGTCCTCGGCGTCGGGCTGGCCGCGCTTGTCGATGTTTTTCTCCTTGTCGTAAATAATCGTGGCGTTGCGGTTGTACTCGCGGACGAGCTCGGGCTCGGCCACTTCCGGGTCGTAGCCCGACTCGGCGTACTGGTATTCGTAGCGGCGGCGGCCCCGAAAACCCCAGAATTTGGTCCAGACGCCCACTTTGTGGCCGTTCTCGAACTGGCCGCGCCAGTCGGGCTGGCCGTTGATGAGGAACTTGGCGTAGTCGCCCTCCAGCCGGCCGTTCACGTAGGGCACCACTTCGTTGATGAGGCTGCGGTCTTCGCCGTAGTAGCTCACGTTGGCATCGCGCGGAAAACCCATTTCGTAGTGGATTTTGGTCAGCAGCGCGCCGTTTTTGTCAAACTTTTCCCAACGCAGATGTTTGGTACCCAAGGCGTAGTAGCCGGTTTCGAGCACCTTGTTGTTTTGAATCTTTTTGTAGGGGCCGTGCAGGATTTTGAGCGTGGGCACGTCGTCTTCCACCGCCGCCAGCTTCAGAATCTTGTGCTTCTTGGTGTCGTAGTAATAGTGGGCCGGGGCGTAGGCATTGAGCGTTTTCGGGTACTTCAGAAAGTAGAAAACCTCGATAATCTGGTTGCGCCCTTTGGGGCCGCTCTTGGCGAAGGCCCGCTTGGTTTTCTCCCCCAGAAAGACGTTTTTCTTCTTCTTTTTTGATTTGCGCTGGGCCTCCTTGTCGGTGTCCTTGGCGGCGCGCTCCTGCTCTTTGGTGAGCACCACTTTGCGCGCCGTGCTCAGTGAGGGCTTACCGTTGAGCGAATCGGCGCTGTGGGTGAGGGTATCGGCTCCGAGCACGGCGGCAATGGGCGCATCCGCGTTGCTGTTGAACGACACGGCTTTGCGGGTGCACGCCCACGGCAGCAGCGTGAACAGCACCAAGGCCAGGGTAAGGGAGCGCAACGGCCGCAGCCACAAACGAGAAACACGCATGAATCGCACAGGATATTTTCGCGGCATCAACGCAAAGGTAGGCCCGTTTGGTGCCCGCCAGCGAGTGACTGAGTGGCTGAATGACTGAGTGACGTTCGGATAGCCAGAACGTCACTCAGTCATTCAGTCACTCAGTCACTCGATACGGTTCGGGTGGCCAGGTCGAGCTGCTGGCCGGCGGTGAGCAGGTGCAGCCGCAAGCCGTGGCCGCTGATGACGTGGCCCTCGGGCAGGCCGGGCAGGTTGTTGTGCGTGGCCTGCGCCGCGTCGATGACCACCACGGATTCTTCGCCAAACACCTGGGCGGGCTGGCCGTGGCGCACCAGCAGGCCCGTTTCCTCGCTCAGCCCAATGCCGAGCAGCGCGGGCTGGGCCAGCACGGCGTGCATGAGGCGCGGGTAGCGCCCGCGCTCGGCAAAGTGCTGGTCGAGCAGCACGCCGGGCAGCAGGCCCAGGCCGGGCCTCACCCCGATGCGGCCCCCGAGCAGGCTGCGCCAGCCGTGCCCATCGACCAGCATGAACTCGGCCACGGCCGAGGCCCCGGCGCTGGTGCCGGCGACGATAAAGCCGGCCTCGTGCTGGTATTTATGCTTGAGAATATTCAGGAATTCGGTGTTTAGCAGGAAGTCGGTGAGGCGCTCCTGGTCGCCGCCGCTCATGAACACCAGCTCGGCCCGGCGCAGCCGCGCGAGCGTGGCCGGGGCGTCGGCGGGGTTGCTTTCATCAACTTGCAGGTGCCGCACGTGGGGGTAGCCCAGCAGGTGCCACGAGTGGGCGTAAGCGGCGGCGGTGCGGGCCGGCTGGCGGCGGGTGGCCGTGGTGAGCACCTCGATGATGGCCTCGGGGCCGGGCAACAGGCTGGCCAGCAGCGTCAGCAGGGGGTCGTCGTCGCCGCCGCCCAGCACCACGAGGGTGCCGCGCGGCGCGGCAAGAGCAGAAACGGGAACGGCGGGCATTGGCACGGGCACGGGTTTGGGCGGGCAAGATAGAGCCTCGTGCTTATCTGACGTTCCTTAGCCCTACTTTTGTGGGGCCTTTTTCCTCTCCCCAACCCAGCTTGCCTAGCGAAGCACCCTCCGCCCCTCTTTTCATGCAGCCGCAGACCGTGGAAACCATCACGTCCCTGATTCAGGAGGGCGAATTTTTCAAGCTAAAGCAGGTACTTCGCGATTTCCAGCCGTCGGAGCTGGTCGCGCTCATTGAGGCGGAAGAGGACCGGGAGCAACTCATCATCTTCCGGCTACTGCCGCTGAAGCTGGCCACCGAGGTGTTTGAATACCTCGATCTGGAAGTGCAGCGGCACTTTCTCGACAACCTGGCCCAGGACAAGATGGCCGACATCCTCAACGAGATGTCGCCGGACGACCGCACGGCCCTGCTCGAATTCCTGCCCGCTAACTTCGTGGCCGAGCTCATTCAAAGCCTGTCGGAGCCCGAGCGGAAAATCACCTTGCAGCTGCTGGGCTACCCCGAGTACTCGGTGGGCCGCCTGATGACGCCCGACTACATCGCCATCCGCGAAAACTGGACCGTGCAGCAGGTGCTCGACTACATCCGGCAGCACGGCGGGCAGTCCGAAACGCTGAGCGTGCTCTACGTCACCGACGCCCAGGGCCGGCTGATTGACGACATCCGCATCCGGGAGTTTCTGCTGGCGGCGCCCACGGCGCGGGTGCGCGACATCATGGACCGGCGCTACGTGCACCTCACCGCCAGCCAGGACCAGGAAGACGCCATCGATATTTTCCGCCGCAACGACCGCAACGCCCTGCCCGTGGTTTCGGACCAGGGCATTCTGCTCGGCATCGTCACGATTGACGACATCCTCAGCATCCGCGAGCAGGAAGACACCGAGGACATGCAGAAGCTCGGCGGCTCCGAAGCCCTCGACGAGCCGTACCTGGCCACGCCCCTGCTGCGCATGGTGCAAAAGCGGGCCGGCTGGCTGGTGGTGCTGTTTTTGGGCGAATTGCTGACGGCCTCGGCCATGCAGTTTTTCCGTGGCGGTCTGCAAAGGGCCAGCGTTCTGGTGCAGTTCAGTCCGCGCATCGGCGGCGCGGGCGGCAATTCTGGCTCGCAGGGCACCTCGC
>CAXTCS010000095.1:0-4622 GCA_964242365.1 uncultured Hymenobacter sp.
ACATGCACAAGCAGGGCATCAAGGACGTGGAGTTCATCATCTGCAACACCGACCACCAAGCCCTGCAAAGCTCCACGGTGCCCAACAAGCTCCAGATTGGAGTAGACCTCACGGAGGGCCTCGGCGCGGGTGCCAAGCCCGAGCGCGGCCGGCAGGCGGCGCTGGAAAGCAAAGAGCAAATCCGCGAGCTGTTGAACCACGGCACCAAAATGCTGTTCATCACGGCGGGCATGGGCGGCGGTACCGGCACGGGCGCGGCCCCGGTGATTGCGCAAGTGGCGCAGGAGCTGGGCATCCTCACGGTGGGTATCGTGACGGCTCCGTTCCTGTTTGAAGGCAAGAAAAAGCGGCTGCAAGCCGAATTGGGCATCAAGGAGCTGAGCGAGCACTGCGACACGGTGCTGGTGATTCTCAACGACAAGCTGCCCCAGATTTACGGCAACCTGACCATGAGCGCCGCCTTCGCCAAGGCCGATACGGTGCTGACCACGGCCGCCAAGTCCATCGCCGAAATCATCACGGTAACGGCCGATGTGAACGTGGACTTCGAGGACGTGAAAACGGTGATGAAGGACAGCGGCGCCGCCGTGATGGGCAGCAGCATGACCGAAGGCGAAAACCGCGCCCGCCGCGCCGCCGAGGAAGCGCTGAACTCGCCGCTGCTCAACAACACCGACATTCAGGGGGCGCAGAAAATCCTGCTTTCCATCATGTCGGGTGCCGAGCACGAGCTCGAAATGGACGAGCTGACGGAAATTACCGAATACATTCAGGAGAAAGCCGGGCAGGACGCCGAAATGATTTTCGGCCACGGCATCGACGACACGCTGGGCCAGAACATTCGCGTGACGGTGATTGCCACGGGCTTTGCCCGCGACGCGCACTCCATCACCACGCCCGCCACGAGCGGCGCGGCGGAGCCAACCGCAGCTTCGGCCCCAGCTGAAACCACCCACCCGGAAGCCGCTCCCGCTGCCCCGGCAACGGGCAACCCATCGGCGCCTTTCGTGCCCAGCTTCAACACCGCTCCCGAGCCCGCTCGGGTAACCTTCGACCTCAACGGCCCTTCCACGCACACCACACCGCCGCTGGCCGGCATTCCGGCGGGTGCGCCAAGCGAGCCGGTGCTGGCTTCCAACGCGCCTACGGCCACTCCGGAAGCCGCTCGACCCCGCCCCGCCCTCGATGCCCAGGCGCTCGAACGCCGCCGCCGCTTGCAGGAGCTCAGCAACGGCCTGCCGCCCGAAGCCGTGAGCCAATACGATACGCCCGCGTACCTGCGCCGGCAGGTGAAGCTGGAAAACGTGGAACCCAGCTCGGCGCAAAACATTTCGCGCTTTAATTTATCGGATGACAATGAATTGCTGGGGGATAACCGCTTTCTGCACGACAACGTGGATTAGGTAATTGCTCGCATCAACGCAAAAAAGCGCCGCCGCTGAAAATTTTCAGCGGCGGCGCTTTTTTGCGTTGATGTTTTTTAGGCAAGTTAATTACAGCAGTTTTCAGGCCGGAGTGCGTCTCTATATCTGTGCGCTGATGGTGCAGCCGTTATCGCAGGACAATGCCACTTAACATACGAATAAAGTATAAAACAACAGCGTGGAGAAAAAGCAGTTCGCTGTTATTTAAATTCTTTTTCTCTATTAGCAATATCTTTTAGCAATATCTTTTGCTATTTTTTGTGCGTCCAGCGCAATTTCCCGAAACACACCCGTCGGACCAATCCAAAAGCCGCAGAAATAAAGCCCGTCTTTGCCGAAAAATTTCTGTCTCTCAGCACAAACGTTTAAATCATCAAAACGACTTTTGTCAACGTTAATTATCTTATCATACTGTCGATAATAGCCTATGGCCGCAACAATGGCATCAAATTCCTCTTGTTTGCCATCGGTAAAATGGACCGTTTTACCGGCGATGTAATTGATGTTATCAAAGATACTTATATGCCCTTGCCGGATGTGCGCTATCGTGCCAATGTCTATCAGCGGAATACTCCCGTCTTTTTGAATTTGTTCGAATGCCCCGTAAGGCATTTTCTTCAAACCCAGCTTGGTGATATCGCCAAATAATAACCGCATCAGGGGGGCGTTGATGGCATCGGCTACGCGGGGCGAAAGCCGGGACATCAGCAGGCTGATACGCAGTATTGGAATGCCTAATAAATCGCGCGGTACCACATTTACGGGAGAGCGAACCGCCATGGAAGGCGCGGCGCCTTGTTCGTACAAATCAATGGCAATTTCGCAAGCCGAATTACCAAAACCCACGACTAATACTTTTTCTCCTTTAAACGCCCGGCCGGACTGGTATCCGTAGCTGTGCAAAATTCTGCCAGGAAATGTTTCCATCCCCTTGAAATGAGGGGTTTTTGGGGTCCCGTAGGGCCCCGTGGCTAATATAACGTATTTTGATTTGAAGGTATCGGTGGCAGTCGTGGTAATCCAGTAATCGCCGTCCTTTTTTATTGATTTGGCTTCCGTGTTGAAAACGGGATTGATGTTAAACTCCTTTTGATAACTTTCCAGGTAATCAATTACCTGGTTGCGGGAAGGGTAGCGCGGTATTGAGGGGCCAAATTTTTTGTAGGGCAGATTCGACATGCCCTTGCTGGTATGCAAGTGCAGCCGCTCGTAATGGTTGCGCCAGGGAGTAGCCACCCGGCCCTCTTTTTCAATGATGAGGTATTCGATGCCGTGCTTTTGCAAACAGGCCGCCGAGGCCAAACCAGCAACGCTTGCCCCGACAACGAGCGCAGGTGTTTGCCGCATGATTTAAACACCGTTATAGTTTTGTGCGGATGCAGTGCAACGCCTTCAGTGGCAAACCGCTGATGCCGGTGTAAGCAGCGTAATGCCTACCAAAGATAGAAATATTTCCACATAATTATAAATTCGGAAAATTCTACTCTAATTATAATTCGTGAACGCGGAGCTAGGCCGCGTTTGCGGCAGGATGACGTCGATTGGGCCGCAACCAGCGCCCCGCCGGTTCTTCTACCAGTCGATACGCCCCGTAAGCTGCCACTTGCACCGCCAGCAGCTGAAGGGGCCAAAAACCCGGCAGCCGCTCATACACCCAAAAAGACAGCGGCCCGGCGTGGAGCAGGTAAAACGCGTAGGAGCTGCGGCCGAGCCGCTGAAACCAGCGCCCGCTGAGCAGTTGGCGGAACCCGGACTGCTCACTGAGCAGCCCAGCGAAGAGCAGGCCGCCCGCGGCGGGCAAGGCCACCAGGTTCAGGACGAGGACGAGGGGATGGTCGGGGGCATGGAGATGGGCCTGGGCGCAGCCCAGCGCGGCCGTGACGGCGATGTAGAGCAGGATTCCGCCGGCGGTGCGCCCGGCCCCGGCCGGGGCGCCCAGCCGTCCGGCCTGGTAGCGCCCGGCCAGCCAGACGCCGATAAAAAACTCCAGGCTGTGGCCCAGAAAGGTAAACGTGAGCATGAACGGGTACGAGCCGAACAGCCCGTGCCAGTGCAGCGGCGCCAGCAGGGCCACCAAACCGGCCCCCAGCAACAGCAGGAGCAGGGGCTGCACCCACAGCGCCAGGCCGCGCCGCCGCAAGCCCAGCAGGACGGGCGCGGCCAGGTAAAAGCATTCGAGCAGCGTGAGGGACCACCCCTGGCCGATGCCGGTGAACTTGTATTCATCGAAAAAGCCGCGCAGCAAAGTAAGATTCAGCAGCAGCAGGCCGGGGGTGGCCTGTGGCGAGTGCCAGTGCCAAATGAGCACGAACGTGGCCAGCGTGAGCAGCGCATACAGCGGGTAGACGCGGGCCACGCGGCTTTGCAGGTAGCGCCGCCAGCCGCCGCGGGGCCGGAAATCGGGCGTGCCCGCATCGTAGCGCAACGCAATGAGAAAACCGCTGAGCAGCAGCAGCAACGGCACGCCGTGCAGCTCGCGCACAAAGTATTGCAGGGCCCGGGCCGGGCCGGGTGGCGCCAGCGGGCCGAGCGGGTAATGGGTGAAGAACACCAGCCAGGCCGCGATGGCCCGCAGCCCCGTGAGGGCCGGCAGGTAGCCTCCGGGAGCCGCCGTGCCCGGCGCGACGCCAAAGGCTACAATGGCAGCGGGGTCGGCAGCGGGCATGGCGGGCTTAAATACCAGAGGAGCATGACGTTCTTTTACCCATTGGCCGGGGCCCGCTCACTACCCTAAGGTGTGGTACACGGCCTGCACGTCTTCGTCGTCCTCGAACTTTTCGATGATGGTCATCACCTCTTCCAGCTGCTCGTCGTTGAGCGAAATGGTGGTGTTGGGCACGCGCTGGAGGTTGACGCTCACCACGTGGCGGCCCTGGGCTTCGAGGGCTTTTTGCATCTGACCGAAGTCGGTGAAGGCGGTTTCGACCACGATGTACTTGTGCTCGGCGCCGTGCTCGTCTTCCTCGGCGGTTTCGTACACGTCCTCGGCGCCGAAGTCGATGAGTTCCAGCTCCATCTCGTCGCGGTCGAGGCCCTCGGCGGCTAGCTTAAACACGCCTTTGCGGGTGAACGTGTAGTCGGACGAGCCGGCGGTGCCCAGCGTGCCCTCGTTGCGGTTGAAGATGAGGCGCACGTTGCTCACCGTGCGGGTGGGGTTGTCGGTGGCGGTTTCGATGACGACGGCCACGCCGTGGGGCA
>CAXTCS010000095.1:4722-14573 GCA_964242365.1 uncultured Hymenobacter sp.
GTGCGGGTGGGGTTGTCGGTGGCGGTTTCGATGACGACGGCCACGCCGTGGGGCAGGTAGCCTTCGTACACAACTTCTTGGTAGTCTTTCTCTTCCTTGCTGCTGGCGCGTTTGATGGCGGCTTCTACCCGGTCTTTGGGCATGTTCACGCCCTTGGCGTTTTGCATGGCGGCGCGCAGGCGGGCGTTGGAGTCGGGGTTGGGGCCGTTTTCTTTCACGGCCATCACGATTTCCTTGCCGATGCGGGTGAAGTCTTTCGACATTTTATCCCACCGCTTCATTTTGCGGCCTTTGCGAAATTCGAATGCGCGTCCCATTTAGGTCAATTAACAAGTAGCAATGAGCAATTTACAGTTCCGAGCCGGGGGCCTGGTCGGCGCCGGTTCCGGAAACGGGCCGCAAGTTAGCCAGAAGGGGCGGGGGCGGCCAAATGCCGCGGCGCGGGCCGGCTACCGGCGGCGCTTTCGGCGGGCTTTGGCGGGCGGCTTCGGGGCGGGCGGCTTCGGCGGGGCTTCGGCTTCTACCAGCTCGTACACGCCCCTATTTCCGGTCGGATAGCCGAGGATGGTCAGGGTGAGGTGCCGGGTGGCGGGGTCGAACCGGAACGTGCCGCGCTGCACGTCGGGCCCCTTCAGGTCGGTGAAGGCGAAACGGATGCTGTCGCCGCTGAAGGTGAAGGTGCCGTCCTGGTTGAAGTGCACCGGGCCGTTGGGGGTTACGATGCTGAGGCGCTTTTCGTAGGTGCCGGCCGGGCGCAGGGTGAGCGAGCCGCCCACGCCGCGCACCGCGGTGGGCGGCCCGGCGCTGGTGCTGTCGTACACGGTGTAGCCCGTGTAGCTGTAGGTGGCGAAGAAAGAGGGCAGCACCTGGTGGGCCGCCTGGGCCCGCGCCGGCGCCGGCAGCAGCGCCAGCCACAAGCCGCCGCCAGCGAAAAACATGCGCGAAGAAGCCGAAAAAGCCATTGAATTAAGAACTGATGTTACGCAGGCCCTGGCAAGGGGTTTCTGGTTGCTGGTTTCTGGTTGCTGGTTTCTTGATTAATTTACCCGCGGAAAACCAGCAACAAGAAACCAGCAACAAGAAACCAGCAACCAGAAACCAGAAACGAGCAACCAGCAACAAGAAACCAGCAACCAAAGCGCCGGCTTCCGCAGCAACTGCGGAACAGCAGTTAAGAAGTAGCAGCCGAACGAATGCCCAAAAGTAGCGCAACCGCAGTTTGGGCCGGGCAGGCTAAAAACCGGGCCGGAAATCAGCCGCGCGCCACCTGCCACGAGTGCGCCGGGCCGGCCTTCTTCGTCAATCGGTGCCGTTGTCGAGCCACGCCACAAACTGGCGGAGGCCTTCCGGCAGCAACGTGTGCGGCGCGTAGCCGAGCACGTGCTGGGCCTTGCTGATGTCGGCGTACGTAATCTCGACGTCGCCGGCCTGCGGGGCCTGGAAATCGAGCCGGGGCGCCACGCCCACGGCGTCGCCCACGGCCCGAATCAGTTCGAGCAAGGACACGGGGTGGTGGTTGCCGAGGTTGAAAATCTCGTACACGGGCGTTTCCTGGGCCAGCAAATAGGCCACGCCGCGGGTGATGCCGTCCACGGTGTCGTGCACAAACGTGTAGTCGCGGGCGGTGTGGCCGTCGCCAAACACGGGAATGGACTGGCCGGCCCGCAGCAGGCGGGCAAATTTGTGAATGGCCAGGTCGGGGCGCTGGCGCGGGCCGTACACGGTGAAAAACCGCGCGCACAGCACGCTCAGCTGGTGCAGGTGGTGGTAGGTGAAGGTGATTTCCTCGCCGGCCAGCTTGGAGGCCGCGTAGGGCGACAGGGCCACCTGCTCCAGCAGCACGTCTTCCCGAAACGGTATTTCCGGCGTGTTGCCGTACACCGACGACGACGAGGCGAACAACAGCCGCGACACGCCGTGCTGGCGCATCCATTCCAGCACGTGGGCCGTGCCCACCACGTTGGTTTCGAGGTAAGCGGCCGGCTCGTGCACCGACGGCCCCACGCCCGCCTTGGCCGCCAGGTGCGCCACCACGGCCACGGGCTCCTCAATAACGGCGGCTAACCCTTCGGGGCCGTGGCGCACGTCGACTTCGTGAAACGTAAACTGGGGGTGCGCGATAAAGCCCGCCAGGTTGGCTTGCTTGGCGGCGCGGGGGTAAAAAGCATCGAAATTATCGACCCCGATAACGCGGTAGCCCTCGTGCAGGAGCCGTTCGCAAAGATGGGAGCCGATGAAGCCCGCGCAACCGGTAACCAGAACTGTAACTATGGACATAAACTTGGTGAAAACCCCGCCGGGGCTGCCGGACCCGGACTGCGGCGACAATAAATACGCATGGGGCGGCGGGGTAAATTATGGAGTTAGCGCAAACAACCCTGGCAGGAGTCATGTTTCCGTCGACTTGCAAAGCACGGTGTTTTATTGTTGATATGCCGATATTTGCAGCTTATTCACGCTTTCCTCACCTACTTTCGCCCATC
Source organism: uncultured Hymenobacter sp. (assembly GCA_964242365.1). Lineage (GTDB taxonomy): Bacteria > Bacteroidota > Bacteroidia > Cytophagales > Hymenobacteraceae > Hymenobacter. Next base: position 7,206 of record CAXTCS010000095.1, read on the forward strand.
GTGCCCGATTCTTCTCCCGGTTCATCCGCTGCTTATTTGGCCACCCAGTCCCTGACCGTGCTGGTGCCCGTGTACAACGAGGAAGAAAGCCTGCGCCAGCTGGTGGTGGAGATGGACCAGTTTCTAACCCAGTCGCCCGTGGCCACTACCGTGCTGTTTGTGAACGACGGCAGCACCGACGGCTCGCTCGCGCTGCTGCGCGACATTTGCCGGCCCGGCACCGCTTACGAGTTCATTTCCCTCAGCCAAAACCACGGCCTGAGCACGGCCATCAAGGCCGGCATCGACCACGCCCGCAGCACGCTGGTGGGCTACATCGATTCCGATATTCAGACCACGCCGGCTGACTTTTTGAAGTTTTTCGAGTTTTTCCCGGAGTACGACATGGTCAACGGCATCCGGGCGCGGCGCCAGGACACGCTGGTGAAGAAAATTTCTTCCAAAATCGCCAACACCGTGCGCCGCACGCTCATCAACGACGGCATCGAGGACACGGGCTGCCCGCTGAAAATCATCAAGATTGAGTACGCGCGGCGCCTGCCGCTGTTTCATGGCCTGCACCGCTTTCTGGGCGCGCTGGTGCAGCTGCAAGGCGGCCGGGTGAAGCAGATTCCGGTGCGGCATTTCCCGCGCTTTGCCGGCACGGCCAAGTACAACCTCTGGAACCGGGCCTGGAAGCCGCTGGTCGACACGTTCGGGTTCCGCTGGATTCGCAGCCGCTGGCGCAACTACGCCATCGGCGAACAGCAGCGCGCCCCCGGCCATGCTTAGCACCGAAACCGTCGCGCTGGGCATCGGGCTGGTGGCGCAGGGGCTCTTTTCGAGTCGTATCGTGCTGCAATGGGTGCAGAGCGAGCGGGCCCGCCGCGTGCTGGTGCCCACGCTGTTCTGGCAAATCAGCCTCGTATCGTCGTTTTTGATGACACTCTACGGCATGCTGCGCCACGACCCCATTATCCTGGGCGCGCAGCTCATCAGCTACGTCATCTACATTCGCAACCTGCAATTGCTGGGCGAGTGGCGCAAGCTGCCGGCCGCGTTTCGGGCGGGCGCCTACGCGTTTCCGCTGCTCACGCTGGCGTGGTTCGTGGTCGGAACGCCGTTTTTCAGCCTGCGCGCCATGCTCGACGGCCGCATTCCGCGCGGGGTGCTGGTGCTGGGCGCCGTGGGGCAAACCGTTTTTCTGCTGCGCTTCGTGTACCAATGGCTGTATTCCGAGCGCCAGGGCGAGTCAATTCTGCCGCTGGGCTTTTGGGTAGTGAGCCTGGCGGGCTCGGTGCTGATTCTGGCCTACGCCCTGCTGCGCCGCCCCGTCGACGCGGTGCTGATTTTGGGCAACGTCTTCGGCACGGTGGTGTACGCCCGCAACATCGTGCTGCTGCGGCGCGAAGCGCGGGCCGCCCCGCCCACGACCGGGCCGCTGGCCGGGCGCGGCAAGCGCCGCCCCGCTGCCACGCGCCAGTAGCCGCCCCGGTTATTTCACCAGTGCCTGATGTTGAATAATTTACCTTACAACCCTTCGCGCCGCTGGCTGTGGCTCTTGCTGCTGGTGCTGGCCGTGGGCCTGGGCGCCAACCTCAACAGCTGGGGCGTGCTCGAAACCAGCGAGGCCCGCTACGCCGAAATCGGGCGCGAAATGCTGGCCAGCCACGACTGGCTGCACCCGCGCCTGCTGGGCATCCAGCATTTTCATAAGCCGCCGCTCACCTACTGGCTCACGGCGGCGGGGCTGGCGCTGGCCGGGCCCACGGCCGCGGGCGCGCGGCTGCTGCCGGCCCTGGCCGTGCTGGCGCAAGTGGCGTTGGTGTACGGCCTCGGGCAGCTGCTTTTTGCCGGCGACCGGGCCCGCGCCCTGGCGGCGGCCGTGGTCTACGGCACCCTGCCGGTGGTGCTTATTTCGGCCCTCAACGTCACCACCGACGCTTATTTGACCACGCTGGAGCTCGGCGCGGCCTACGCCGTGCTGCGCTACTACGACGACAACCGGCCGCGCTGGCTGTACCTGTTTTGGCTGGCCCTGGGCCTGGCGTTTCTTACCAAAGGGCCCGTGGGCTTCGTGCTGCCGCTGATGGTGGTGGCGGGCGTGCATTTCCGGCAGGGGCGGCCGCGCCGGCCGTTCACGGTGCACCACGCGCTGGGCGGCGTGCTGTTTGCGGCGGTGGGCCTGGGCTGGTACGCGTACCTGGCCGCCGAAAACCACGCCTTCGTGCGCTACTTCCTCTTCGAGCACACCGTGGAGCGCTTCGCCAACCCCGATACGTTTGGGCGCGGCAAGCCGTGGTGGTTCTACCTGGTGCTGGCCCCGGCCGCGAGCCTGCCCTGGTCGGCGGCGCTGCTGGTGCGCGCCTGGCGCACGCCCTGGGCGGCGCTGCCGCGGGGGTGGCGCAATGTGCTGGTATTTTGGGTCCTGGTGCCGATGGTGTTTTTCTCGCTGTCCAGTTCGAAGCTGCTGCTCTACGTGCTGCCCGTTTTTCCTGGGGTGGCGTTGCTGGTGGTGTACTACCTGGGTCGCTGCCCCGAGGCGGCGCTCTACCGCTGGTACGTGGGCATTGCGCTGTTCTTTGGCTTGCTGCTGATGGCCTTTTGCCTGTTGCCGCTGGCGGCGGGGCGCCTGCCGCTGGCGGCGAGCCCGGCCGCAGCCGCCTGGGCGGCGACCGGGGTGGGGCTGCTGGCGCTCCAGCACGTATTCTGGCGGCCGGGGCGGGTGGCGCCGCGCCTGCTGCTGGTGCCGGTGGTGTTTACTCTGTTTTTGCTGCTGGCGGGCAAAGCCGTGCTGAGCCAGAATGAGTTGCTTTTGAACAGCACCCGCCCGCTGGCCGACCGCCTGCGCCGCCCCGACCTGGCCGGCCGCCAGGTAGTGGTCTACAACGAGCTGTTGCCGTCGCTGGCCTTTGAGTCGGGCCACATTCCCGCGTCGCTCTTCGACGGCAACCTCAGCCTGCGCCGCGAAACCCAGTTCGAAGCCGACAGCTCCTGGCGGCGCCTGCTGGTGAACGTGCACGACACCACGGCGCCGCGCGTGCCCGTGGCCGCCCGCTGGCCCCGGCCGCTGCTGTTGGTGAAAGGCCCGCTGATACCCCAGCGCCAATGGCTGCGCGCCGGCCTCCCAACAGAAGAAAAAATTGGCCCCTGGCGCCTCTTCTACGCCCGATGAAACCGGCGCGCACGGCTTGCCTGCCCGCGCCAGAAAAGTATCAATCAGGACTTACGCCGCCGAAAAATTTATTTTCGATTGCCAATAAGCCGCGCAGGTTTCAGCAGCCGCTGGAGCCGCTGGAGCCGCTGGAGCCGCTGAGACACTGCGCCCGGCATGACGTACTTTCTTATGCATAAGTGCTAATCAAATCAGAGCAGTTTCAAAAAAGCCTACATTCGGCTCCCCCTCTCCCCGGAGAGGGGGCCGGGGGGTGAGGCCAATCGTCGAACGAAACGGCCCCGACCGCAAAACCGCACCCCATGAAAACGCCCCGCCTCATGCCCACCTTTCTCCGCGACCTCATCCGCCCCGCCGCCGAGCTGCCCGCCGCCGACGTGTGCCTCGTGGGCCTGCCCCTCGATTTTGGCACCGTGCTGGAAGGCGGGCGGGCCGGCGCCGCGCAGGCCCCCGACGCCATCCGGCGCGAGCTGCGCCGCTACCACAAAACCTACAACCTGGAGCACGATATCAGCCTTGATAATCTGCGCATTGCCGATGCCGGCAACCTCGCCCTGCGCCACCCCGACCACGGCCGCAACCACGCCCTCATTCGGGAGCAGCTGGGGCGGCTGCTGCGCCAGTACCCGCGCGTGGTGGTGCTGGGCGGCTCGCACGATGGCACCTACTCCACCGTGCGCGGCCTCGTCGATGCCAGCGGCGGGCAGCCGGTGGGCGGCCTCAATTTCGATGCCCACGCCGACGTAAAAGACAAGCCCGAAATCAGCAGCGGCACACCGTTTGGCAAGCTGCTGCGCGAAGGCTTTCTGCAAGGCGAGCGGTTTACCGAAATCGGCCTGCATTCCAACCTGAACACCAAAGAAGACCTCGATTTTCTGCACCAGCAGCAAGCCCACCTCGTGCCGCTGGCCCACGTGCAGCACGACGGCATGGCGCTGTACGCGGGCCGCGCCCTGGCCCGCGCCACCAAGGCCGGCCCCGCCTTCGTGAGCTTCGACCTCGATGGCTGCGCCGAAGCGTACGCCCCGGCCGTATCCGCGCCCAGCGCCGACGGCTTTACGCCCCGGCAGGCCGTGGAGGCCGCTTTTCTGGCCGGCCAAACCGAGCAGGTGCGCCTGTTTGAAGTCGTGGAGCTAAACCCCGTTTTCGACCGCGACAACCAGACGGCGCGCCTGGCCGCTACCATTATTACCGCCTATTTGACGGGTATGGCGCGGCTGGCAAAACCAGCTGTTGAAGCTGTTTAGCTGCTAAAGCCGCCCCGATAAAATTGCTTCGGCTGCTTGTGCCTGGCAGCGGTTTTCTTTTTTCCGCGCCGCCGGCCGCCGGCGAGCAGCCACGCCGCGCCGGCGGCCACGATGCCCGCACCGATGAGCGCGGCCTGCATGGGCAGCTTGTCTTTGGGGGCGGGCGGCAGGTGGTCGACGCCGCTGGCATCGGTGCGGGCGGGCTCGTGCACGTAGCGGCCGTGGGCGGGCACGGGGTAATTATCGGCTAATTGATGCAGGCCGGCGGCGGCTTCCGGGCCCTTGATAACCGGGCCGTGGCCGCAGCCGATGGCTTTCGGCTCCAGCCCGGCCAGGGTTTGCACCGAGGTGCGGGCGGCCTCCCAGTCGTAGTTGAACGGCGTGCCCGCCCGGCTGATTTTGGGCAGGCCCAGCAGAATGGCCGGCACCGAATCGTGGTGGCAGGTGGCGAAGGCGTTGGCCCCAAGCAGCGTGCCGTCGGCCTCGCGGAAGAAGGCGATTTGGCCCGGCGCGTGGCCCGGCACGTGCAGCCAGCGCCAGCTCATCAGGTAGGGTGCGGCGGGCTCGTCGGTGTTCAAGGCCTGCACCCGCTCGCGCAGGTTGGGCACTTGGGCCGGAAAAAAACGGCTCACAAACGCCAGCGAGCCGCCCACGGTGGGGTCGCGCGGCGGGTACAGGGCCTGGCCGGTGAGGTAGGGCATTTCGAGCGGGTGAGCGATAACGGGCACCTGCCAGTGGTCGGCCAGCTCGCGGGCCGAGCCAACGTGGTCTAAGTGGCCGTGGGTGAGGAGGATGGCCTCGGGCCGGGAGCCGGGAAAGAACAGCTTGTCGGCGGCGGCCACGATGGTTTTCTTGCTGCCGGGCAGGCCGGTGTCAATCAGCACCCACTCGCCGGGCGTGCCGGTTTCGACGAAATAAACGTTGACAAAACGCTGAATGCGAAGCTGGGTGACGCCAGCGGCTACGGTATCCATAAGGCAGGAGGGGTTAGGAACGAAAGGAAATACGGCTCAAAGAAGTACGGGAAAATGGCGCGCGGGTGCTAAAAAAATGGCAGGCCGTGTAACGAATCAGGCAAAACCCGGTAATCAATTGGCCGGCCAGTCGTTGAGGCAACCGCGCCGCGCCTCCCTGCATCTGCTCAACATCACCCCAACCTTAACTGCAGTACCTCATGAAAACGCTGATTTCCGCCCTGGCTGTCGTGTGCAGCACCCTCTCGGCCGCCGCCCAAACCGCGCCCGAACCCCAGTTCAAAATCACCTGCGACAACGGCGGCGCCTGGGGCAGCAACAAGCTGCTCAAGCAGTTCTGCGAAACCCGCGACCTGGCCCTTGCCGCCCCCGCCGGCCAACCCCTGACCGTGGACGCCGGCCCCAACGGCGGCATCACGGTGCACGGCTGGGACGGGCCCAACGTGCGCGTCCGGGCCAAGGTCCAGGCCTGGTCGACCTCCGACGAAAAGGCCGCCGCCCGCGCCAAGCGCATCACCATCGACACCCAAAACAACGCCCTGCGCGCCGCCGACCCCGACAAGGACAAAGACTGGAGCGTGAGCTACGAAATTTTCGTGCCCCGCGCCACGGCCCTCGCCCTCAACACCGTCAACGGCGGCATCAGCCTCGATAACTTGCAGGCTGCCATCACGTTCGCAACCGTGAACGGCGGCGTGTCGCTGGCCAGCCTGGGCGGCCAGGTGAAGGGCGCGACCACCAACGGCGGCATTAATATCACCCTCACCGGCAGCCAGTGGGACGGCAAAGGCCTCGACGTGAGCACCACCAACGGCGGCATCAACTGGAACCTGCCCCGCACGTATTCGGCCTAGCTCTACACCAGCACCAGCATGGGCGGCATCCACACGGGCCTGCCGGTCACCAAGTCGGGCATGTTCCACAAGGAGGTCGTGGCCAGCCTTGGGCAGGGCGGCGCCCCGGTGAAAGCCGTGACCACCAACGGCGGCATCAACGTGGTGCAGGGCCGCGACTGAGGGTTGACAATCAGACGATTCACGGAAAAAATAAGCTCCCCGCCTTGCGCAAGGCGGGGAGCTTATTTTTTGGTCCGAGCGATTGGACCCCAAAAACCGCTTCCGCCACTCAGCAGCCGCCGCTGAAATCGGGGTAATCGCCGTAGGCCGGCGCCGGCTTATCATCGAGCCGGATGATGTGGTCGAGCCGGATTTCCTCACCGGATTTCAGGCGCATGAACTCGGCTTTGTCGCGCACGAAAAACGTGTCAATCACGCCCGAATCCAGGCAGAGCTGGCGCAGGTCGTTGAAGTATTGCAGGGCCACGCGGCGGCGTTGCGTGGCGGCGGCTTCCAGCTCGTCGTAGAAGCCGCAGGCGATGGGTTTGTAGTCTGAACTCATGAGAAAATGGACGGAGATAAATTATGTTTATCCTATATGTTTCTATATAACCAGCCGCCGGCAAAAATAGGTTTCGCAAGCGCTGCTTGCCGGCACTTTCCTATCTTCGCCGCCCACCCAAACCCGCCCACCCGCATGCCGTTGTCCACCGCCCCCGAAACCACCACGCCCGAGCTCAACCTCGAAGCCAATTCCCTCTCGACCGCCACTGGCGCGGCGCCGGCCAAGCCCGACGGCAAGCGCCCGATGTTCTACGAGTTCAAGCCCGAAGAAACCGTGAGAGCGGCCCACGGCCCCACGCTCCGCTGCAAAACCTGGGAGGCCGAAGCCGCACTGCGGATGCTGGAAAACAACCTCGACCCCGCCGTGAGCCTGGTTTACGACGAGCTCATCGTGTACGGCGGCGCCGGCCGCGCCGCCCGCAACTGGAAGGAATACCAAACCATCGTCAAGACCCTGAAGGAGTTGGAGGCCGACGAAACCATGCTCGTGCAGTCGGGCAAGGCCGTGGGCGTGCTCCGCACCTGGCCCCACGCCCCGCGCGTGCTCATCGCCAACTCCAACCTCGTGCCCGCCTGGAGCACCCAGGAATACT
>CAXTCS010000096.1:0-14380 GCA_964242365.1 uncultured Hymenobacter sp.
CCACGCGGCGCAGCACCAGCGGCAGGTAGGCGGGCTCGTTGCGCTTGCCCCGGTGCGGCGCGGGCGCGAGGTAGGGGCAGTCGGTTTCGAGCAGCAAGTGCTTCAGGTCGAGGCCGGGAAGGACCTTGTCGGCCCCGCCGTTTTTGAAGGTGGCCACCCCGCCGATGCCGAGCAGAAAGCCTAGTTTGATGACCTGCTCCGCTTCTTCGGGCGAGCCGGAGAAGCAGTGGAATACGCCGCGCAGCGTGCCATCCTGGGCGGCTTCGACGAGGGCCACGGTTTCGGCGAAGGCTTCGCGGGTGTGCAGCACGATGGGCAGGTTGTGCTTTTTGGCCAGCTGGAGCTGGATTTTCAGGGCTTCCTGCTGCTCGGCCAGCAGCGATTTGTCCCAGTGCAAATCGAGGCCGGCCTCGCCCACGGCGGCAAAGGGCCGGCGGCCGAGCCAGGTTTCGACCTCGTACAATTCCTGCTCGAAACGGCGCGTGACCGAGCACGGGTGCAGGCCCATCATGGCGAAGCAGGTTTCCGGGGCCTGGGCTTCGAGCTCGAGCATGGCGTCGATGCTGGAATGGTCGACGTTGGGCATCACGATGGTGCGCACGCCGGCTTGCTGGGCGCGGCGCAGGGCGTCGGGCCGGTCAGGCTTGAACTGCTCGGAGTAGAGGTGGGCGTGCGAATCGGTGAGGTGCATTTTTTCAGGTAATGGTTATCAATGAGCAATGAGCAATGAGCAAACATGTAAAATTATGAACAGTCATAGCCGCAATTGTTCAATCTAGAGCGGTTCTCAGGATGGTGTACGGGTCGTCTGGCTCCCCTCTCCTGGGGCTTCGCGCTTCAAGCGAACCGGGGCCTGCCCCGCAGGGGTCTCGTGAGGTTCCCCGGTCGCACCCTGCACACCGACCTGAGAACCGCTGTAACCCCAGGATGCAGCGTAGGCGGTCAAGCCCCGGCGGGGCGGCATGTCGGTAGAAAAACCGCTTCGCATCCGGGTGAAAGCCCCAGCGGGGCGACATTCGTTCACTGATTGCCGCCCCGCTGGGGCTTTCACAAGGCAAATCCGGGCCCTTGCTACCAACATGCCGCCCTGCTGGGGCTGTCGTTTCGTACGCCGCAACTTGGGTTAATTGTAGCGCCGGCCCTTCCACACCACCGCGCCGCCAAAAAGGCGGGCGCCAACCAGGCAACAGGTGAGCCCCAGCGTATAAAACTCGAACAGCGGCAGCAGCCACCACCGCAGCCGCAGCCCGGCCCGACGGTGGGCAAAATAGGCCAACGCGCCCTGCACCAGCAGTTTTGCACCCCAAATACCCCCTGCCACACCTACCCCACCGGCCCACGCCACGCCGAGCAGCGCCGGCCAGAAGCCGCTGAAAAAAAGCAGCTCCAGGCGCAGGCGCAGCGGCAGGCCGGCCACGCCGCGCAGCCAGCGGCGGCGCTGCGCCAACAAGGCCGGCCAGGTGGGCATGGGCAGGGAATCGGCCCGCACGGCGGGGCTGAATACTTGCCGGAAGCCGTAGCCGGCCGCCAGCACGGCCCGGAAGAGGGCAAAATCTTCGGTTACGGAGAAGGGCAGCGCCTCGTAGCCGCCGGTGGCTTCGTAGGCGGCGCGGGCCACGAGCATGTTGTTGCCCATGGCCGTGACGGGGCGGCCCAGGTCGCTCACCACCTGCACCAGGCTGAGCGACAGCAGCCAGTCAATGCCCTGCAACCGATGAAACAGCCGGGGCCCGCGCACCGCCGTGATGCCCGTGACCGTGCCCACGCCCGGCGCGGCCTGGGCCAGCAAGGCGGCAATCCAGGTCGCGGGCAGGCGAATGTCGGCGTCGGTGATGAACAGGAAATCGGTGGTGGCCAGCCGGGCCAGGTGCGCCAGCACGTTGGCTTTGCCCCGCGCCTGGCCCAGGGTTTCGGCGATGGGCACGACCCGGAACTGGCCCGCGAAACCGTGCATGGCGGCGGCGGCCACGGCGGCGGTGCGGTCGGTGCTGGCGTCGTCACCAACCAGGATTTCGAGCAGTTCGGCCGGGTAGTGCAGGGCCCGCAAGCTGGCCAGGCAGCGCGGCAGGGCCGTTTCTTCGTCGCGGGCGGCGATGAGAATGCTCACGCGGGGCAGCGGTGCGGGCAGCGGCGCGGCGGGGGCCGCGCCGCGCCGGCTGGCAAAGCGCCAGGCCGTGTAGGCCATGCCCAGCAGCCACAGCGCCAGAAAACCCAGCAGCACGACCGGCACCAGCCCGCTCACAGCGTCAGAAATTGAAAGCCCTGCCCGGCAAAGTGCGCCAGCACCCGCGGCAGCACAAACCGCAGCCGTGCGCTGGCCTTGCGGCTGTCGTGAAACACGAGAATGTCGCCGGGCCGAACGGCCGCCAGGGTGTAGCGCAGGCAGTTTTCGGGGCTCAAATCGGGGTCGTAATCCCGGGTGAGCACCGACCACATCACCACGCGGAAAGCTGGCCGCAAGGCCCGGAGCAGCGGCCAGGTGAGCCGGCCATACGGCGGCCGAAAAAGCGGTTTGGGCCCGTCGGAGCCACTTTCCTGGGCCAGCCCAATATCGGCTAATGCCGCCTCACAGGCGGCCACGCCCGCCAGGTAGTCGGGCCGGGCGCTGGCCCAGGCGCTGCGGTGAAGCTGGGTGTGGTTGCCCAGCCGGTGGCCGGCGGCCAGGGCGGTGCGGGCAATTTCGGGGTAGCGCCCGAGGTTTTGGCCCACGCAAAAAAACGTGGCCTGGGCCTTAAATAACGCCAGCTGTTCGAGCACCCAGGGCGTTTCTTCGGGGATGGGGCCGTCGTCGAAGGTGAGGTAGAGCACGGGCGCGCCGGCGGGCGTCGTGCGCGGGCCGGTCCACTCGCAGCCGGGCAGCAGGGCGTGCAGCCGCCGCGACGGCCGGGTGAGCAGGGCCGCTTCGAGCCGGTCGCGCACGGGCATCAGGAACGCACGATGCGCATGAAGGGCACCTCGGTGTCGGGCAGGGGGCCCAGCACGGTGGCCAGGGCTTCGAGAAACGCTTCGGAGGTATTGGGCCGGCCGCCGGCGGGGCCGCGGCCCAGGTGCCGGTGCACGTCGCCGGCCCACTCGCCCACCACGGTGGGGGTGCCGGCGGGGCCGCTCAGGCCCAGGGTGGCTTCGAGGGTGAAGTAGCGGGGGCGCGTTTCTTCGGCTTCGGTGGCGGCGGGCTCGTCGTCTTCCTCGTAGACGAGGGCCGAAAAATGCGCCTCCAGGGTGGCCTGGGGCGGCGGCAGGTGAAACAGGGCCGTGACGCGGCCGGCGACTTCGTGCCAGCTCAGGCGCAGGCCTTTGGGCAGCACTTTATCGGCCGGGGGCAGGTTTTCGGCGGCTTTTTCCCACACGTAATGCAGCAGCTCGCGGGCCAGGTACGGGTCGCTCAGCTCGCGGCGCACCGAGGCCGGGCGGCGCCAGGCCAGCTGCGGCAGCAGCACGTGGGTAAAATTGTAGGGATGGGAACGGGCCATAGCGGGCCACAAAAGTAACGGACGCCTGCGGCTTAATGAAGAATGAGGAATGAAGAATGAGGAATTGTCATTGCGAGCATTCCGCGCATCAAGCGGCGACGACGCAATCCGTCCTGGTTTCCGCGACTAACCTTATAATGTGATAAGCCCCGGCCCTGCCCGGAAAGGAGGCTTTTTCCGGTCCCAGAAAAAGGCGTGTCACAATCCAGGGTGAGGCGCTCTTACAGGAAGGATTGCCACGGCCTGCGGCCTCGCAATGACCATTCCTCATTCTTCATTCCTCATTCCTCATTAAGCCGCAGGCGTCATTAAGCGCAGCGACGACCGCTTGCCAGAGTACGTCGGCGCTGCGGGCCCACGAAAAGCGGCGCAGGTTGTCGTGGCCGTGCGCGATAAGCTGCTGGCGCAGGTCGGGCTCGTGCCACAGGCGGGCGAGGCCGGCGGCGATGCTTTCCACGTCGTGGGGGTCGACGAGCAGCGCGCCGCCGGCGCCGGCCACTTCCGGCATCGAGCTGAGGTTGGACGTGAGCACCGGGCAGCCGCTGGCCTGGGCTTCCACGATGGGAATTCCAAAGCCCTCAAAATAAGGCACGTACACGGCGGCCCGCGCGGCGGCGTAGAGGTTGGCCAGCTCGGCATCGGCCACGCGGCCGGTGAAATGCACCGCGTTTTGGTGGCGGATTTGTTGGTAGGCGGTGAGGATGGGGCCGGCTTTCCAGGCCTTGCGGCCCACGATGAGCAGCTGCGCATCGGCCACGGCGGGGCCGCCGGCGGTTTTGAACGCATCGAAAGCCCGCAGCAGATTGCCCAGGTTTTTGCGCGGCTGCAAGGCGCCCACGAACAGGAAATACGGCTGCCCGTGGCTGAAGCGGCGCCGGGTTTCGCGCTGCACGGCGGCCGGCTGGGGCTGAAAAAACCCGGCCGGCGCGTTGTACGCCACCCTGATTTTGCCGGGCGCGATGCCGTAGGTTTTCACGATATCGGCCTTGGTGGCTTCCGATACGGCCACCAGCTGCCGCGAGGCCCGGGCGAAGCGCGGCACGAAAAAGTGGTAGTACCGCCGCTGAAGCAGGCCGACATCGAGCGGAAAATGCTCGAAAGCCAGGTCGTGGAGCACCGTCACGCGGGGCACGGCGGTGTTGAGCGTCGTGAAGCCGTCGGGGCTGAGAAAAGCCGCCGGGCGGTGCCGGGCCAGCCACCAGGCCACCGAGCCCTCAAACCACGCCACGAACAGCAGCGGGTGGCGGGCCGGCGGCAGCAGCACGTGCGGCACCACGTTGGGCCCAAACAGGTAGCGCGGGTCGTAGGCCCGGTCGAACAAAAAGTGAAACGTGACCTCCGGGTGCTGGGCCACCAGCCGGCTCAGCGTTTCGTAGCTGAAGCGGCCAATGCCCTCCAAATGGGCACCAGGCAGCAAAAAACGGGTGTTGACGGCAACGTGCATGTGCGGGGAGCGGGGAGCGGGGAGCGGGGAGCGGGGAGCGGGGAGCGAAAGAACGTCATGCAGAGCGCAGCGAAGCATCTTGCTCGGGGAAGTAATTCAATCGATGCAACGAAGCGGGCAAGATGCTTCGCTGCGCTCTGCATGACGGTCTTTTTTTCCGGCATGATGCTCATAATTAAAATTAAAGCCTGCTTCCGCCAAAGCCTATTTCCGGCCCTTCGGCAGGAGCTGTTCCATTTCGCTGCGGCGCACCAGGCCGGTGCCCAGCACAATCATTCCGAATAATACGCCCATTAACCCTGCCTCAAGCCACCAGCTCAGCGACTTATTGAAGCCGAATTGCAGCGCGTACCACGCCCCGCACAGCAGCCCAAAGGCCAGCAGCAAGCGGGCCAGCAGGCGGCCGGGCACGCCCACGCCGGTGCGCCGCGCCACCAGCACGAGGTAGCCCACCGACACGGCGGCCGCGCAAATCAGCGTATCGACCGAAGCAGCCACGGCCCCAAAACGGGGCAAAAACACGAGGTTAAGCCCAATATTAAGGGCGATGCTGAAGGCGACGAGCCAGCTCACGGCGCGCTCGTGGGCGGTGCTGGTGAGCAGCGTGCTGTAGATGGCGAAAAAGCCGTGCACCAGCACATTGACGAACAATATCTTCAGGCACCAGGTCATGCGCGCCACTTCGGCCGGGGTGCTGTGGCGGAACTGCCAGAACACCACTTCGCCCCGAAACAACACAAACGCCACCACGAACAGCAGCGGCAGCGTGAGCACCCGCTGCCCAAACCACAGGAGCTGGCGCTGGGCGGCGGCATCGCGCGGGACGCTCGCAAACCGGGCAAAAAACAGCGGCAGCACCGTCCAGGCGTACATCATCACGGCATCGACCCAGCGGTAGGCGCCGGCGTAGTAGCCGGCTTCGGTGGGCGAGGCCAGCCGTTCGAGCATCACCATGTCGATGCGCTCGTTCACGCCGTAGAGCAGCGTCATCAGGGCGAAGGGCAGGCTGGCGCGCAGCGCGGTGCGGGCCACGCGGCCGTGCCAGCGGTACCGCACGCGGCCAAACAGGCGCGTCATCAGCCCGTACAGCAGCACCGTGGTGAAGGCCGCCGCGCCCAGCCGCGCGCCCACGTAGCGCGGCAGCGTGAGGCCCACCGGCAGCAGCACCAGCACGGCGCCGAGCAGCAGCAACTTCTCCACCACCGAGAGCACGGCGTCGGTGTTGAATTGCTGGTGGGCTTGCAGGGTGCCGCGCAAAAACTGCCCGTACTGCGCCAGCAGCAGCGCCGTGCCCACGGCGGCGAGCAGCAGCAGCTCGTGGCCGCGGTAGCCGAGCACCCAGCCCACGGCCAGCATGGCGGCCAGCGCCACCAGGTTGAGGGCGCCGCGCAGGGGGAGCAGCGTGGGAAAGGTTTCGGCCATGAAGCCGGGCTCGGCGGCCACGCGCTGCACCGAGTAGGGCGTGAGGCCGAGGTCGGAGAGCGCGGCCACGACCAGCGTGAGCGCCGAGAGCGCCGTGATGAGGCCGAAGGTGGCGTGCCCCAGCCGGTCCTGCACCAGGTTTTCGACCACCACCCAGCCGGGTTTCACCAGCAGGTTGAGCAGGACGACGAAGCTGATATTGCCAAAAAACCGTTTGATGCTGACCAGGGAGCTAAAACCAGGGAGGTGACCAGAAGACCGAATCCGGCGCGGGGCGCCGGGTTTGCAAAGCTACGCACCGCGCCGGGGCAGCCGCGCCATCGGCCGCAGCGGGCCGTTTTCGGGCTATCTTTGCTCGCCACTTTCCCGCTTTCTGCCCATCTTATACGACGGCGCGATTGGTGGATTTCTCTTCTGTATGTCTGCACCTTCTTTCTCGCTGGTGGGCCTGGGGCCCATTATCAACCGCTGGAAATCGTTCGTGGCCGGCGCCGTCGTGCTGGCCGCCGTCGTGAGCACCGTGGTGGCGCTGCTGCTGCCCAACGTGTACCGCTCCACCGCCATCTTCATCCCCACCAACCCGCAAACCGCCGACCCCGACCGGCTGCTGGAAGACAACGCGCAGGAGCGCGGCAAGCTGGAGCTGGGCGGCCGGGCCGAAGACCTGGACCGGGCCATCACCATCGGCGAGTCGCAGCCGGTAGCCGAGCTGATTATCAATAAGTTCGACCTACACAAGCATTACAAGGCCGGCGCACCCGGCGACGATGCCGCCGACAACTTCGTGCTGAGCGAGTTCAGCGGCAACCTTAGCATCGTGCACAACGAGCGCGACGCCATCGAGCTGACGTTCATGGACAAAGACAAAAAGTTGGCGGCGGCGGTGGCCAACGCCCTCGTGCACGTCATCGACTCGGTAAACCAGCAGCTGACCCTGGAAAACCGCCGCACCGTGCTCGACCTCTACCGCCAGCGCTACGAGTACCTCAGCACCAGCTTCGAGCGCAGCCGCCGCGAGCTGGTGGGGGCCCGCCGCCGCTACGGCATTTTTGGGCTCGAAATGCAGGGCCGCTACCTGGCCAAGCAGGTTATCGAAACCGAGGCTGCCCTGCGCAAAGCCGAGGCCAGCGGCGGCGACGTGGCCGGCTTCAGGCGCGCCCTGCGCGGCCTCACCCGCGCCGACGGCGGCAACCTCATCAACCTGGAAAGCTACGTGGCCGGCACCGATTCGCTGACCATGTTCACGGCCCGCGTAATCGACCTGCAAACCCGCTTCATCGCGGCCCGCGCCGCCTACGAAACCGCCGAGCTGAGCATTAAGGGGCGTATTTCCAGCGTCTACCTGGTGCAGAAAGCCTACCCGGCCACCCGGAAGTTCAAGCCCGTGCGCTCGCTCATCGTGCTGGGCTCGGTGCTGCTGACGTTTGCGCTGTCGGTCGTGTTTATCGCGCTGCTGGAGCTCTACCGCCACAACCGGCCCGGCGCCGCCCGCCCCGCGTGAACCCGCCCCTGAACGCGCTGCTGTACCGGCTCCGGCAACGGTTCGATGGGCCGCAGCTCCTTTTTATGGCGTTTGTGGGGCTGCTGCTGGCCGGCGGCGCGGCCGCGGCCCTGGCGCAGCAGCCGGCCCTGCTGCTGCCGGCGCTGCTGGCGGTGGGCCTGCTGGTGGCGCTGGTCGAGTGGCGCTGGCTCTACTACCTGCTGTTTTTCATCCTGCCCTTCACCCAGGAAATCAGCCTGTTCGGCGGCCTGAGCATGGACGTGCCCTCCGAGCCGCTGATGCTGGCCCTCACCGCCTGCGTGCTGGGCGCGCTGGTGCTGGGCACCGGCCGCCTGCCGCGCCGCGAATGGCGCCATCCGCTGCTCGTCGTCCTGGGCCTGATGCTGCTGTGGACGGCCGCCGACGCCGTTTTTTCGGTCGATGCCGTCAAGTCCATCAAGTATTTGCTGGCCAAGGTGTGGTACATCACGCCGTTTTTGTTGGGCACGCTGCTCGTGGTGCGGCGGCCCGCCGACGCGTGGCGCTTTGCGGCCGTGTACGCGGCCGGCGCGTGCCTGAGCGTCTGCTACGTGGCCAGCCGCCACGCCACCAAGGGCTTCTCTTTCGAGCTGATTAACTGGGCGTTGCACCCGTTTTTTCGCAACCACGTCATCTACGCCACCATGCTGGCGCTGCTGGTGCCGTTTGTTTGGTTTGCCCGCCAGGCCACGCGGCACGCGGGCGGGCGCCTGGCCTGGCGGGTGGCGCTGGGCGTTTTGCTCTTCGGCCTGTTCACTTCCTATACCCGGGCGTCGATGCTGTCGCTGCCGGTAGCGGGCTTGTTTTACGGGGTGATGCGCCTGCGCCTCACGCGGGCGCTGCTGCTGGCCGTGGCGCTGGGCACCTCGCTCACGGTGGCGTATTTCGTGAGCGGCGATAATTTCATGGAGTACGCGCCCAACTACGAACGCACGGTTTTCAACGGCAAGAACTTCGAAAAGCACCTCGAAGCCACCTACAAGCTCCAGGACGTGTCGGGCATGGAGCGGGTGTACCGCTGGGTGGCCGCCGCCCGCATGATTGGCGATAAACCCCTGGTCGGCAGCGGCGCCTCCACCTTCTACCCCGAGTACAAGCGCTACACAGTGAAGAGCTTCCGCACCTACGTGAGCGACAACCCCGAAAAATCGACCACCCACAACTACTTCTTGCTGCAACTCGCCGAGCAAGGAATTCCCGGGTTTCTGCTCTTTCTCGCCCTCGTCGCCACGGCCCTTTTTCGGGCCGAGCGCCTCTACCACGCGTCGCGCCACCGGCCCGAAATCCGGCGCGTGGTGCTGGCCGCCGCGCTTTCGCTCATCATCATCATCTTCCACCTCACCCTAAACGAGCTGGTGGAAGTAGACAAAGTTGGCTCGGTGTTTTTCGTGTGCCTCGCCTTGCTGATTCGGGCCGAATCGTGGCTGGTGGACGCTGCGCTTAATGAGGAATGAAGAATGAGGAATGAAGAATGGACAATGAGGAGCGTTTCATTGCGAGGAGGCACGACGAAGCACCCGAAGGTCAGCGGCCTCGCAATGACAATTCCTCATTCTTCATTCCTAATTCCTCATTCTTCATTCCTCATTAAGCGCAGCGTCACTTAAACCGGCAGCTTAAAATCGTCACGTCATCCGCAAATTGGGCGTTGTGGGCGCTGAAGGCGTTGATGCTGCGCAACAATTCCTGGTGCAGCCTGGGCAGCGGCAGGTAGCGGCTGCGGTGCAGCACGGCGAGCACGCCGTCTTCGCCAAACTCGTTGCCGTCGGCGTCGAACACTTCGGTCAGGCCGTCGGTGTAGAGCAGCAGCAGCGAATGGGGCGCAATTTCGACCTCGCCCACGCGCAGCATGGGCAGCTCTTCCATGATGCCGAGCATCACGGTGCCGTGCTTCAGGGTCTGAACGGCGCCGTCGTCGGCGAGCAGCAGCGGGTCGTTGTGGCCGGCGTTCACGTATTGCAGGCGGCGCGTGCGGCGGTCATATATGCCCAGGAAGGCGGTGATGAACTTCTCACCGCCCGAGTTGCGGAACAGCAAGTGGTTGAGCTCGGGCACGATGGTGGCCAGGTCCACGCCCTGGCGCAGCAGCGTGCGCAGCCCGGCCTGGAAATTCGACATCAGCAGCGAGGCCGGCACGCCCTTGCCGCTCACGTCGGCCACGCACAGCAGCAGGCGGTCGGCGTCGATGTCGACCACGTCGTAGTAGTCGCCGCCGATTTCGGTGTGGGGCACGTAGCTGCGCTCGATGGCCAGGTGGCGGTCGTTGGGCAGCCGGCGCGGAAACAGCATGGCCTGCACCTCCTGCGCGATTTCAATTTCCTTGCGCACGGCCGCGTCGGCCACGCGCTGGGCTTGCAGGCGGCGGTTTTCGACGGCCCCCACCAGCGTGTTGGCCAGCGAGCTGAGGAAGGGAATGAGCTGCTGGCGGTCGTAATCGGTGCGCAGCCCGCCCACAAACACGTAAGCAGCCACCTGTTTCTGGCGCAGAATGGGGATAACGAGCTCGTACCGGTCCCAGGCGGGGCCGAGGTTCAGGTCCTCCACGGCCTGGGGCTGGGTCACGCCGCCGTCGGTGAGAAACGGGGAAAGCGGCAGCTTTTCGGCCACGGCCAGGTCGCAGCCCAGGGCCAGGCGCGCCCGGAACTCGGCCCCTTCGCGGGCCAGCAGCAACAGCTGCACCACGTTGCGCTGCCCTTGCAAGGTGAGGCGCAGCATGTGGTACAGCTCGTCGACCGTGTGGTCGCGGGCCGTCATGTCGTGGGCCATGCCCAGCACGGTATCCAGCTCGAACTGCTTGAGCAGCAGCTGCCGCTTGAGCAGCTTGATTTGCTCGTCGCGCGCGGCGACGTGGCTGCCGGAAGATTCCGACAAAGATTCGGCAGAAAGAAGGGGAGCGGCGGCAGCCATTACGCAAGCTAAGCAACGTGGGTGAAACACGCGCACGGCGGCACAAACTTAACCCGCCACGGGGGTTTTCGGGTCGTAGGCGTCGCGCAAGCCGTTGCCGAGGAGGTTAAAGCTGAGCACGAGCAGCGAAATGGCCACCCCCGGCAGCAGCGTGAGCCACAGCCCGGCCTCGGTGCCGAGCAGGTCGTAGCCTTCCTTCACCATCAGGCCCCAGCTGGGCGCGGGCGGCTGCACGCCCAGCCCCAGAAAGCTCAGCCCCGCTTCGAGCAGAATGGCCGCCGCAAAATTGCTGGTGGCCAGCACGATGAGCGGCCCGCGCATGTTGGGCAGCAAATGCCGGGCGATGAGGCGCGCCGTGGGCAGCCCCAGCACCCGGCCCGCCTCCACAAACGTGGCCGAGCGCAGGCTCAGCATCTGGCCGCGCACCACGCGGGCCACGTCGACCCACATGGTCAGGCCCACGGCTACAAAGCTCACCCACACGCCTTTGCTGTCCAGCGCCAGCGAAATGGCAATGACGAGCATGATGCCCGGAATGCTCCACACCACGGTCATCACGCCGAGCAGCACCGAATCGACCCACCCCCCAAAATAGCCCGCCACGGCGCCTACGGCCATGCCCAGCACCAGCGAAATGAGCACCGCCACCAGCCCAATGCCCAGCGAGATGCGCGTACCCAGCAGCAGCCGGCTCAGCTCGTCGCGCCCGGCCTTGTCGGTGCCCAGCGCGTAGGTGCGGGTGGTGAGGTAATGCGGCGAGGAGGCGATGAGGTGCCGCAATTCGGCGCGCGGGCCGGCGTGGCCCACCACGGCCGCGAGGGCCACGCGGCGGAGCCGGCCGGCTTCGGCCGAATGCTCGCCCAACGGCTTCAAAATAAGGGAGTCGCCCGCAAATTCGTAGCCGCCGATGGGCGTTTCCTGCACGGCGGGCTCGCGGCCGTGCAGCCAGGTAGTGAAGACGTTATCAGCCCCCTGGCCGCCGCGGGCCGAATCGGGCAAGGGCTGGCGCAGCAGCAGCACCCGCAAGCCGGGCCGCTCTTTCTGAATCTGGACGAAGCCGTGGTTGGCGTTGGGCGAGTGGTCGGGCAGCACCCAGTAGCCGAGCAGCGCCACCAGCGTGCACAAGGCAATAAAGGCCAGCCCGGCCACGGCGGGCCGGTTTTGCCACAGGCGCTGGCGCACGTAGTAGCCCGGCGGCCGGGCCACCGCGGCGCTCGCGGGCGCGGCCGGCGCTGCTGCCGAAACGGCCGTTGCCACGGCTAGCGGGTGTTGTGCTGCAACAGGCCTTCCTTGGAGGCCAAATACGCGGCATCGCGGGCAATGGCCCCAAACGAAGTGGTTTCGTAGGCCAGCTCGGTGTCCGGGTCGGGCCAGTAGCTGCGGATGAGGCCCTGCTCCAGCAAGGTGCGCAGCTGGTTTTCGAGCTCGGGCGCGGGCAGGCCGGTTTTCTGAAGTAAGGTGCGGAACGGGGTGACGAAGTACAGCTCGTCGAGCAGGTCGAATTCGGGGTCAGTCACGGGAAATCTGGGCGCGTGGAAGTGGTTGGGCAAATGTAAGCCGAGAGGGCGGCATTGCTTTTAATTATTCACTGCCTGCACGTATTGACTTTCTTGGGAAGTGATATAGGCCACGATGGAGGTTATTTTCTTGTCTGACAAGGCAAAGGAGGGCATCTGCTGCTCGTTGAACTTGTTGTAGAGGGCGACGGCGTAGTCGTCGCCGCCGGCCACCACCTTGCTCGAATTCCTAACCCAGGGAATCAGCCAGGCAATGGGCCGGCGCTTGGTGATGCCACCGAGGGCTGGGCCGACCACCTGCTCATTCACGGCGTGGCACTGCGCGCAGTTGTTCTTGAACAAAGCATCGCCCGCCGCTATCGTCGCTGCTGCTTCGGCCGAAACCGGCGTAAGTGCCGAGGCGCTGTCGACTACCTGCATCATGGTCGGGCCATTTCTGGCCGTCACGGTGTCCGCAGGAATGACTTCGGCCAACCTATCGTCCGCCGCGAAGCCCACCAGGCCTGCGGCGCTCAACAGGGTAAAACCAAACAGCACAACTATCAAAGCCATGCCAACCGAAAGTGCGAAACCAACCGAATTGAAGCGCATAACCTCTTGTACTTGGGTGGAATATAGTTGCGGCAAATTTAATCCACAAGGCCTGTGAGGCAGTTTTTTGGCAGTTTTTATTCTCGGCAACCGTTCGACAAACTACCGCACTGCCCGCCCCTTCCACTCATACCCGCCGCGCCAGCCGGCCGCCCCAACCGCCAGCGCATACGGCGCGTACAAAATTTGCAGCGGCAGCAGCCCCCACAGCCACTTTCGCTGCCCGAAAAACCTCAGCACCGGCGCCAGAAACCACGCATCGGAGCTTAGTTTGATGAGCCACGCGGCCGCTACCCAGGGCCAGAGGCTGGGCCACCGCAGCCCCGCTCCTAGCCCGGCGGCCAGGGCCACGTTGGCGCCCAGCACCAGCAGGGCCAGGCGGCGCGGCGCGGGGCTTTGGTAGTGCCGCCACTTGCTGGCCCAGCGCACCCGCTGCCGCAGCAGCGCCCGCAGCGTGGGCGGCGCGGCGGTGCGAACAATGGCCGCGGCATCGGACAGGAAATAGGCCGTGCCGGGGAAGGCCGCGTGGATTTTGTGCAGCAGAAATTCGTCGTCGCCGCTGGCTACGTGGGCGTTATCGGCAAAGCCGCCGACGGCCTCGAACGCGGCGCGGCGGTAGGCCAGGTTGGCGCCGTTGCACATGGTGGGCCGCTGGCGGGCGATGCCGGCCGCGCCCACCCCCACCAGGCCGGCAAATTCCAGCCCGACCAATGTGTGCAGCAAAGTGGCCGGGCCCGTGAGCAGCACCGGCCCGCTGATGAAATTGGCCGTCGGCGCCTGGTCCAGCAGCGCGGCGTAGGCGGCCAGCCAGCCGGGGCCCAGGCGGCAATCGGCGTCGGTGCAGACCAGCCAGGGGGCGCGGGCCGCCTGCAGGGCGGCGAGCAAAGCGGCTTTTTTGCCGGTTTGGGCGGCGGGGAGCGGGATGAGGCGCACGGCGAAACCCGATGCTTGGGCAGCGGCGGCTACCAGGGCCGCCGTGGCATCGGCCGAGTGGTCGTCGGCGATGAGGACTTCGAAGCAGGTGGCGGGCAGTGTTTGGGCGGCCAGGTCGCGGAGGAGCTGGGGCAGCACGAGGGCCTCGTCGCGGGCGGCGATGAGGACGGAGAAAATTAATGAGGAATGAGGAATGAAGAATGAAGAATTATCGATTGGGAATTCCTCATTCCTCATTGGCTGATGCCTTTTTTCGGTTCTTAATTCCTCGTTCCTCGTTCTTAATTCTTCATTCCTGACCCAGCCGCCGCGCAGCCATACCATCAGCCCCGCGTACACCATCGGCAGCACCAGCAAGGCCGCGCCTGCCAGCATCATCGTCCGGCGCGCTTTTCGCGCAGCACCCGCAGGCCCGGCACCAGCAGCAGCCCGGCGGCGCTGGGCAGGGCGATATTAATAACCCACAAGCTGAGGCTGGCGCTGAGCACCGGCAGCGCGGGCTGCCCCAACAGGCCAAATAAATGCGTGGCCGACAGCTCGCGCACGCCCACATCGGCCAGGGCGTTGAGCGAGGGCA
>CAXTCS010000097.1:0-13958 GCA_964242365.1 uncultured Hymenobacter sp.
AGATGACGGCCGCCGTCATCCGCAACACCCACCTGCCCGTGACCGTGAAAACCCGCCTGGGCTGGGACGAGGGCACCAAAAACGTGGAAGAAGTGGCCGAGCGTCTGCAAGATGTCGGTATTTCGGCCCTTACCGTGCACGGCCGCACCCGCGCCCAGCTGTATAAAGGCGAGGCCGACTGGCGCCTCATCGCCAAAATCAAGGACAACCCGCGCATTCACATCCCGATTTTTGGCAACGGCGACATCGACTCGCCCCAAAAAGCCCTCGAATACCAGCAGCGCTACGGCGTGGACGGCGTGATGATTGGCCGGGCCAGCATCGGCTACCCCTGGATTTTCAGGGAAGTGAAGCACTTCGTGGCCACCGGCCAGCTGCTGGCCCCGCCCACGCTGGAAGAGCGCGTGGCCGCCTGCCAGATGCACTTCGACCGCAGCATCGAGTGGAAAGGCCCGCGGGTGGGCATCTTCGAAATGCGCCGCCACTACGCCCACTACTTCCGGGGGTTGGAAGGCGCCAAAGCCTGGCGCACCCGCCTGGTCGACGCCGAAACGCCCGAGCAGGTGCTGGAAATTCTCGGCGAGATTGCCAGCAGCGAGGCCGTGCTGGTGGGGTAGTAGCGGCCTGCTAACTGACAAAAAAGAACGTCATGCAGAGCGTAGCGAAGCATCTTGCTCGCAGTAAGTAATCCAATCGATTGAGTTAGTTGAAGCACGCAAGATGCTTCGCTGCGCTCTGCATGACGGTCTTGCTGCGCTTGGCCTTACGGTCTTACTTCGCTCAGCCTGACGTTCTCATTTTGTCCAACGACAATTCGTTAATGATTCCGATTTACGACCAAAAATCCCGCGTTAAAATCTTGGTGGCGGTGCTGGCACTGCTCGTTGGGGTGGCGACCGTGGTGTACACCAACCTGCTGGTGCAGCGCGTGTCGGCCCGCGAGCAGCAGCAGATTCAGCTTTACGCCAAGGCGCAGGAATTCATCATCAACTCCGAATCGGATTCGAACACGCTGTTCGTGTTCAATGAGATTATTGACGTCAACGCCACTATTCCGCTCATTCTCAGCAGCAACGGCAAAGACATCATCAGCGCCAAGAACATTGTGATGCCGGCCCACCTCTCGCCGGCCGATTCGGTGGCACTGCTGGCCAACGAGCTGCGGCTGATGCAGCAGCAGCACCCGCCCATCGTGGTGAAGTTTGGGGCCGGGCAGGTGAACTACATTTTCTACCGCGACTCGCAGCTGCTGCGGCAGCTGCGCACCTACCCGCTGGTGCAGCTGGTGGTGATTGGCTGCCTGGCCGTTATCGCGTATTTCGCGTTCAGCTCGTCGCGCCGGGCCGAGCAAAACCGCGTGTGGGTGGGCCTGGCCAAAGAAACCGCGCACCAGCTGGGCACGCCGCTCAGCAGCCTGGTGGGCTGGCAAAACTACCTGCGCGACTCCGAGCGGTTTCGCGACGAGCCCATTATCGAGGAGCTGGGCAAGGACATTCGGCGGCTCGAAATCATCACCGAGCGGTTTTCCAACATCGGCTCGGTGCCGGTGCTAAAGGACGAAAACCTGCTCCGCACCACCCGCAACGCCATCGAGTACCTGCAAAGCCGGGTGTCGAAAAAGGTGGTGTTCAAGATTGAAAGCGACCTGCCGATGGACACGCCCGCCCGCATCAACGTGCCGCTGTTCGACTGGGTCATCGAAAACATCTGCAAGAACGCGGTGGACGCGATGGACGGGCGCGGCTCCATCACGCTGCACCTGCGGCGCGTGCGCACCCGCCGCAGCTGGTACCGGCGCGGCGCCCCGCCCCGCCAGGTGGCGGTCGACATCACCGACACGGGCAAGGGCATCCCCAAGCACAAGCTCGAAAGCGTGTTCATGCCCGGCTTCACCACCAAAAAGCGCGGCTGGGGCCTGGGCCTGGCGCTGGCCCGCCGCATCATCGAAAACTACCACGAAGGCAAGCTTTTCGTGAAATGGAGCGAGACGGGCCGGGGCACGACGTTCCGGGTCGTGCTCAACCAGTGATTTCAGGTATTGGCGATTCATAAAAGAACGTCATGCAGAGCGGAGCGAAGCATCTCGCGTGTGGTAGTAACTCTTTTCTTGCGATTAGATTACTACCCCGAGCAAGATGCTTCGCTCCGCTCTGCATGACGTTCCTCTGGTACCCGCCTGACCCTACCGGTTGGTGATTTCCACGTACGCTTTGCCGGTTACGGGCTGGCCGTGGTGGGTGCCGGTCACGCGGCACATGCCTTCCCAGTAGTACATGGTGAAGGCGTGGAAGAAGCGCAGGGCCAGCTCCTGGTTGGGCACGAGGGGCTCGACGGTGAGGTCGTAGCCCTGGCCGGGCACTTGCACGCGCCACTTGGCGGGGTATTTCTTTTTGGATTTGGGGCTGGTCCAGTACGTGAGGGGGGTGAGCTGGAAATCGGGGCCGGTGAGGTGCAGGCTCGGGCCGTCGGCGCGGCTGAAGGTGCCGTTGTTGAGGCCCTGGTTGGTGGCCCGGTTGCGCAGGGTGTTCAGCATCAGCTCTTCGCGGGGCTGGTCGAGCTGAATGCTGAGCCAGTCCCAGCCCACGTCTTTGGTCACGATGCTGGTGCAGTTCCACTGCCGGTCGTACCAGAGCTCGCCGGTGACCCGGTGGGTTTTGCCGGCCACGGTGAGGGTGCCGGTGGTGGCCAGGCGCGGGTAGGAATAGTAGCCGGCAAGCACCCCGCCGCCGTAGTTTTCGTAGCCGGTGCCGCTGTGCAGCACCACGGGCCGGGCGGGCGTGGTGGCCAGGTCGAGGGCGTAGCCGGCGTTGGCTTTGCCGCTGAGGGCGGCTTGCAGGTGGTAGGCGCCTTCCTGCCCGTCGAGCTGCCAGACTTCGCGGCCCCGGTGCTCGCGCAGGCGCAGCGGCAGCGAGTCGGTGAGCAGGCGCGGCAGCTTGCCGAGCTTGTAGTCGTAGCGAAACCGCTGGCCTTGCGGGTCGGTGAGGGCCACGTTCACCATCTGGTAGTCCTGCTTGCCGTCTTTCAGGTTGAAGTGAAAAAAGACGTACTCGATGCCGAACTGCTCGCCGGTGGCCTGGTCGGTGAGGTGGCCGGTGAGGTACCACCATTCGAGCGAGTTTTTGGGGTGCGGGGCTTCCTCGTGGGGCAGCTCGGCGCGGGTGGCGGTGGGGTTGAAACGGGTGGTGGGCCGGATGGGCGCGCAAGCCGCGGCCAGCAGCAAAACAAGGGCAAAACGCAAAGCTTTCATACCCCGGGAAAAGACGAGGCGGGGCCGAAAGGTTTGCTCGAAGGCTTGATTGGAGTGGTTATCGGGTTGGGGTGGCCGTTTCGCCTCACCCCCGGCCCCTCTCCGGTGGAGAGGGGAGCCACGGCGGCGCTGGTTAAAAACGTGCGATAAGATAACGTCAGGCTCCCCTCTCCACCGGAGAGGGGCCGGGGGTGAGGCCAACGCAAGCGCGTCGTTTGCCATTACCTGGAAACCGCTTTAGTAGCTCCGAAACGGCCGCGTCAGCCAGTATTTGCTCCAGGAATAAAACCGGCGCGGGTGCCAGGGCCACGGCGGCCGGGCGGTTACGTATCCGGCAACGATTAATTCTCCGCTCAGTTCCCGGCGGTCGGGGCTCAGCGATATATCCAATGCGGTGGGCGTTGCCGATTGATTGACTCTTTGCTCCACTGTCACGTAGCCAATGCTGCTGATAGTCAGCGTAACCGTTCCCGTTTGCAGCTCGGCCGGAGTTTGCAGCTCGAAATGGCCAGCGGCATCGGTTGAAACGCCGATGAGAGTGCCTTTGAGAAGCACCGTGACGCCGGGAATGCCTTCGCGCGTGGCCGAATCGCGTACCACGCCCCGCAGCACCTGCACCGGAACAGGACCCGAAATCGGCTGCCTGGGAGCAGGGTCTGGTTGTTCGGGCGAAGTTTTCGCAACGGGCAGGGCCCCCAGGAGCTGGTGTTGCTCGGCGGGCGCCTGGGCGTGGGCGGTGGCGGTGGCGCCTTCGCGCACGGCCCAGACGGCCGCGGCGGCTGCCAGCCAGGCCCGCCAGCGCGTTGGGGCAGCCGGGGCGGCGCGCTGCAACGGCCGTTCCAGCTGCCCCGCCGCGAAGCGCCCGCAGGTGCGGGCGCCCGCGGCTTTGGCCAGGAAGGCCAGGATTTCGGCGTCGGTTTGCTGGGTGAAGTCGACCACCGTTTTGGCGCAGGCGGCGCAGTGGCGACCGGTAATTACAGGAGACATCGCCGCCCAGGTTTCGTTGCAGGGCTGCGGGATGGCCAGGGAAATAGTGGGGCGCATGGGCTCGATTAAGGCAAACAGTTCTCCTGCTCCGATGCCGGCGGCGCATCAATTGCACATGCCCGCCGCATTATGTTTTATCTTTTGGCCCCCAAACCCCGCTTCCCGCCCCTGCATGCGTTCCGAAAAGTCCTTGTTCCGCCGCAAAACCATCGCGGCCATCCTGCAAAACCCACCGGCTGACCACGATGGCATTTCGCCCGGCGGCCTGGCCCGCCACCTCACCGTGCGCGACCTCACGGCGCTGGGCATCGCGGCCATTATTGGGGCCGGCATTTTCAGCACCATCGGCAAGGCCAGCCTCGACGGCGGGCCGGCCGTGTCGCTGCTGTTTGTGTTCACGGCCATTGCCTGCGCGTTTTCGGCCTTGTGCTACGCGCAGTTCGCGGCCACCATTCCGGTCAGCGGCTCGGCGTATACCTATGCCTACGCCTCGTTTGGCGAGCTCGCGGCCTGGATTATCGGCTGGGCGCTGATTATGGAATACGCCGTGGGCAACATCGTGGTGGCCATTTCGTGGTCCGATTACTTCACCGGGCTGCTCGACGGCATCGGGCTGCACCTGCCGCTGTGGCTCACGATGGGCACCCAAACCGGCCACGCCGGCTACGAAGCCGTGCTGGCCCTCATGCAGGCCGGCAAGCCGCTGGCCGGGGCCACGCCCGCCCAACTGGCCGGCTACCAGGCCTGGAGCCAGGCCCCGGAGCTGTTCAACGGCCTGCACCTGGTCATCGACCTGCCGGCGTTCACCATCACGGTGCTCATCACGGCCCTGGTCTACATCGGCATCAAGGAAAGCAAAAACGCCTCGAATCTGCTGGTGCTGCTCAAGCTGATTGTCGTGTTCGTCGTCATCGCGGTGGGGGCGTTTTACGTGCAGCCGGCCAACTGGCACCCGTTTGCGCCGCACGGCGTGGGCGGCGTGCTCAAGGGCGTGTCGGCGGTGTTTTTCGCCTACATCGGCTTCGATGCCATCTCGACCACGGCCGAGGAGTGCAAAAACCCGCAGCGCGACCTGCCCAAGGCCATGATGTACGCCCTGATTATCTGCACGGTGCTGTATGTGGTTATTACCCTGGTGCTCACGGGCATGGTGAGCTACAAGGAGCTGGGCGTGGGCGACCCGCTGTCGTTCGTGTTTGCCCGGGTGGGGCTGCCGCGCCTTTCGGGGCTGGTGGCGGTGAGCGCGGTGTTTGCCATGGCCTCGGTGCTGCTGGTGTTTCAGCTGGGCCAGCCGCGCATCTGGCTCACGATGGCGCGCGACGGGCTGCTGCCGCCGGTGTTTGCCCGCATTCACCCGCGCTTTCACACGCCTTCGTTTGCCACCATCGTCACGGGCTTTTTCGTGGCGGTGCCGGCACTGGTTTTGAACATGGACTTGGTGGTGGATTTGACCAGCATCGGCACGCTGTTCGCGTTTGCGCTGGTGTGCGGCGGCATTTTGGTCATCGACCCCTACGGCCGCTCCGAGGCCCGCTTCAAGGTGCCGTACATCAACGGGCAGTGGCTGGTGGGCTTGCTGCTGCTGGCGGGCGCCTACCTGGTGTACCACTTCAACGCGACCGGCAACCACGAGTTTTGGCTCGACGCGAGCGGGCAGCACGGCTGGCTTCAGACCGATGCGCTCACCGGCAAGGTCGGTGGCGGCTTTGCCCACCAGATTCCGACGCTGGTCTTTTTGGTCTTCTGCGTGGCGCTGGCGGTGCTCTCGTTTCGCAAAAAACTCTCGCTGCTGCCCACCCTGGGCCTGCTGATTAACCTGTATTTGATGACCGAGCTGGGCATCAGCAACTGGACGCTGTTCTTCGTGTGGCTGCTGATTGGGTTGGGGGTGTATTTTGGCTACGGCTATAAAAACTCAAAACTGAACCGAGGGGCCGTATAGCTGTTTGCGCCTGGGTTGGCTGGTCCACTCATCCTGTTTTTTTGCAAATGCCCCTGTCTATGCTCGCCTCCCCGGAAATACTGCACCACCTGCTCGACGGCAGCCCCCAAACCTCGTTCGTGTACAGCGTGAGCGCCGGCCAGCTGCTGTATGTGAGCGCGGCCTACGAGCGGCTATTTCCCGACCTCCGGCGCGCCGACGTGGCCGCCGACCTGCCCCGCCTGCTGGCCTACCTGCCCGCCGACGACCAGGCCTATGCCCGCGACTGCTTTGCCCGGCTGGCGGCCGGCCAGCTGCACGACGACCTGCTGCTGCGCCTGCAACCCCGCCCCGATGCGCCCCTGCGCTGGCTGGCCGTGCACGCCTGGCACGCCCCCGCCCCCGACGGGCAGGTGCTGCTCTCGGGCACGGTGCAGGACGTGACGGTGGAGCAGGAATACCTGCGCAACGCCGACAAGTACATGGCCAAGAAAAACACCACGCTCGAAATCCTGTCGCACGACCTGGCCGGGCCGTTCGCCATGCTCCAGCAGCTGGCCGAGTTCATCGAAGAGAAAACCCAGGCGCTGGCCGACCCGCAGGTGCAAACGATGGTTGGGGTGATGCGCGACACCTGCCGCGACAGCATCAACCTCATCCGGGACTTCGTCGACGGCGAATTCATGGACTCGGCCAACGTGGAACTCAAGCGCGTGCGCGTGGACCTGGCCACCGCCCTGCGCCAGGTGGTGGAAACGTACCAGCAGGGCGAGCACCTCGTGGCCAAGCGCTTCTCCTTCGAAACGTCGCACCCCAGCGTGTACGTGGAAATCGACAACAACAAGTTTTTGCAGGTAATAAACAACCTGATGTCCAACGCCATCAAGTTCACCCACGAAGGCGGGCGCATTGTTCTGGCCCTGGCCCAGCACCCCGACCACGTGCTCGTGACCGTGGCCGACGACGGCGTTGGCATTCCGGCCCACCTGCACGCCGAGCTATTCGACCGCTTCACCAGGGCGCGGCGGCCGGGCCTGCGCGGCGAAAAAACCACCGGCCTGGGCATGCACCTCATCCAGACGCTGGTGCGGCTGCACGGCGGCACCATTTGGTTTGAAAGCCAGGAAAACCAGGGCAGCACGTTCTACATCCGGCTGCCAATCAACACCTTGGCGGGCTAATTGTTGGCGGCCTCGCCCAGCTGGGCGCGCACGGCGCGCAGCTGCACGCCGTCGATGGGCTTGTGCACGAGGCCGGCCACGAGGGCAAACTCACTGACCCGGCGGGCGTCGGCGTGCGCCATCGACGAGGTGAGGATGAAGATGCGGCACCGGCCCAGCAGCCGCGGCTCCAGCGGCCGCAGGGCTTCGAGAAACGCCCAGCCGTTCATCACGGGCATGTTCAGGTCCAGAAAAATGATGCGGGGCAGCTCGGCGGCGGCGGCTTGCCGCAAAAAGGCCAGCGCCGCTTCGGCGCTGGGCAGGCTGGCGATGCTGGGCGAAAAATTTTCTCTTTTCAGTACCCGCTCGGTGAGAAACACACCAATGGCGTCGTCGTCAATCAAAAGCGTATCCATGCAGCTCGGGTAGAAGCGGTGATGCGGAAAGCAGGGGCTGTTCTCGTGTACGGCGCCGGGGCGGGCGATGGTTGCGGCGGGGCGGTTTTGGGCCGCCCGCTGGCCTGTCCAAGGCGCCTGTCATGCTGAGCTTGCGAAGCATCCTATCACCGCTGAACGAATCGCTGCGGCGTGATAAGATGCTTCGCTGCGCTCAGCATGACAGGCGCTTTGGACAGGCCTGGAAATACGGGCCTATTTCCGGTCCATCCCCTAAGTTTAGGGTCACCAATAGGTAACAGTTGGCGGCAAAAAGCTTTCCCCATTGATTCCCCCGCATGGCGCCCGGCGAAACCACTTTCCTCACCTTTCGCCTGCACGGCACCATCCCCGCCGCCACGGCCCGCGAGCTGAAGGCCGCCCTGCGCGAAGCCCAGGCGGCCGGCCTCGACCACCGCCGCGCCCAAAAGCAGTTTTTTGCCCGGTTCGACGCCGTGCTCGACCGCGCGGCCACCGGCCCGGCCTACTTCGATAACGAGAAAATGGCCGAAGTGCTGGCCGGCGAAATCATGATGCTGGAAGAAACCGGCTTCCTGGTCCACGGCTTCGCCATCTTGCCCAACCACGCGCACCTCGTGCTCCACCTGCCCGAAACCAGCCCCCTCGCCTTCGCCAAAGCCCTCGACCTGCTGCACCTGCGCACGGGCACCAGCTGCCGCCGCCTCGTGCGCCCCAAGCTGCCGCCCGAAGCCGAGTTCTGGCAAGTGGGCGGGTTCGAATACGCCGTGCGGGACGACGCCGAGCTCACCCGCCTGCTGGCCTACGTGCGCGGCAACGCCCGGCAAGCCGGCCTGCCCGCCCGCTTTCAGGAGTGGCCTTACGTGAGCGACTTGGTCGAGTGACTGAGTAAGGGAGTGACTGAGTGAGGGACCTTCCGCAAAAGCCCCGGTTTTGAGCCCCAGCGGGGCGGCCCGTCGGTAGGCATCATTGGCGAATAAACGACAAAGCTCCGGAGGAGCGACCCAAAACCGTGGCTGCCGAGCGGGCCGCCCCGCCGGGGCTTTCCCACTCCTTCATTCCATATTTCTACCGATGGGCCGCCCCGCTGGGGCTGAACCGGGACGGTGGGGAAAAGCCTGATTAACCGACTAAATAAATAAGCAACGCCTCGCTTTCTCAAGCCAGCAAAGCGCCACCGTTACGTATACCCAACCGGGGCCGTAGCTCCGGCTGCTTATGCGTCCATTGCTTCTCTTGTTTCTGGTCATTTCGGGCCTTGGCAGCCGCGCCGCCGTTCCGGCCGATACCCTGCGGCCTCTCAGCCCCGCCCGCCTGCTGAGCTGCCTCTACGCGAATGACCTGTTTTTTCACACCGATTATTATTTCACCCAGGGCATCACCCTCGCGCTGGTGCACCCGGCCCTGGCCCGCCTGCCCACGCGGCACCTGCTGGCGGCCGGCCCCAGCGGCAGCACGCAGTACCACGGCCTCGCGCTGCGCTACGACGGCTTCACCCCGCTGCGCATTCAGGACGCGTTTATCCGCGTCGGCGACCGGCCGTTTGCGGCCTACCTCTACGCCTCGTTTTTTCGGGTCGGCAACCAGCCGGCCCGCCGCCAGCGGCTAACCACCGCGCTGGACATCGGCTTCATCGGCCCCGCCGCCGGGGCCAAAGCGGTCCAAAGCACCATTCACCGCCTCCTGGGCTTTGCCAAGCCGCGCGGCTGGGGCTACCAAATCCGCAACGCGCCCGTCCTGGGCTACCGCGTAACCGCCGAAAAGCAATTGGCCGCCCTCAACCACGCCGACCTGGTGGGCAGCACCGAAGCCTCGCTGGGCACGCTCTACACCTACGCCGGCACGGGCCTGCGCCTGCGCGCCGGGCACCTCAACCCGTATTTTGCCAGCCTGGGCGCCGCCGGCCCGGGCCGCCGCGCCAATTTACAGCGCTGGCAGCTCTACGGCCAGGCCACCCTCGAAGGCCGCCTCATCGGCTACGATGCCACGCTGCAAGGCGGCGCTTTCACCCACCACGACGACCCGTACACGATGGCCGCCCGCGACGTGCGCCGGGCCGTATTGCGCAGCTCCGGCGGCCTGGTGCTGGCCCACGAAAGCCTAAGCCTGGCCGCCACCGCCACCTGGATATCGCCGGAATTTGCCGGCGGGCGCTCCCACCGCTGGGGCCAGCTGGGAGTAGCAATGGCGTTTTGACGCTTTGCTTAATGAGGAATGAGGAATGAGGAATGGTCATTGCGAGGACGAAGGCCGAAGCAATCCGTTCTGTTATCCGCGGCCAACCCTGAATCGTGACACGCCCTTTTGATGGACCGGAAAAAGCCTGCTTTGCGGGCAGGGGCTTGTCACTTTAGGAGATTGGTCGCGGATAACAGGACAGATTGCGTCGTCCTTCGTCCTCGCAATGACCATTCCTCATTCCTCATTCTTCATTCCTCATTAAGCCGCAGGCGTCTCACCTCGCCCGGTGAATAATCAGCACGCCGGCCAGGATAACCATCATGCCCAGCAGGTGCCACAGGTTGAAAGCCTCGCCGTCGAGCGCGCCCCAGGCCAGGGCCACGATGGGAATCAGGTAGGTGCTCGACGACGCAAACAAGGCCGTCGATTGCTGAATGAGCCGGTTGAACAGCACCATCGCCACCGCCGTGCTCATCGTGGCCAGCAGCGCGATGTAGCCAAACGCCGCCCAGGCGCCCGGCACGGTGGCCAGCTTGTGCAGAAACCCCGTGCCCAGCAGCAAGTAAGCCAGCGCCGGCCCGCCGATGAGCAGCAGCAGCACGGCCGTCACGGCCATCGGCTTCATGCCGCCGAGCTTGTGCTTGATGACGTTCACGCTCAGGCCGTAGCCGATGGTAGCGACCAGAATATAAATGCCGTACCAGGCGTTGCCCTCGCCGGTCGGCGTGTCGGGGCCGCCGCTGCCGCCGAGCAGCAGCATCACCGCCGTGCCCGCCAGGCCCAGCCCGATGCCCAGCACCCGCAGGCCCGTGAGGCGCTGCCCAAACAGCAAGGCCCCCATCAGCAGCGTAAACACCACCGTGAGGGCGTTGAGCACGCCCGCCAGCCCCGAGGCCAGCTTGGTCTCAGCGTAAGCAAACAGAAACGCCGGAATCAGCGTGCCCACCACGCCGCTCAGGGCCAGCCATTTGAAGCGGCTGCGCTCGACCCCGCCCACGCGGCGCAGCGCAAACGGCAGCAGCAGCAGCGCCGCCACGCTCACGCGGGTGGCGCCCAGCTCCAGGGCCGAAAACACGACCAGGCCCTTTTTCATCAAAATAAAAGACGTGCCCCAAATAGAGGCCAAAACGAACAGCAGCACCCACGCCACCGGCGACGTGCTGCCCGGCCCCGGCATCGGCGCCACCGCCGTTTCACCCGCAATTTCCGAGGCCAGTTTTGCGGTCGTAGCGCCCACGGCGGCCGTTTCGCCGGTTACGTCGGCCCCGCCCGAAGCAACCCCGGCGGGCACGGGCACGAGTGGAGAAGCAGCAACGGGCGGGTTTTTCGGGAACATGGCGCAAAGGTACGAGCGCCCCGCACGGCGGCGGCCCGGCAAATGCGCCGCCGCCCGAACCGGCGTATTGCTTCGGCTGTTTCATTCTTGCCGATTCCTGCCGTAATTTTGTTGTCCGGTTTCGTGCCGGTTTCCTCTATGTCGCATCCGTTCAAGGCCGTCAGCCTCTCGTTTAAGAAAGCCCCGCTTGCCATCCGCGAGCTGCTTTCGCTCGATGAGGCCGCTTGTCGCCGTTTCCTGCACACGCTGCACCACGAGTTGGGCCTGGCCGACCTGCTGGTGCTGAGCACCTGCAACCGCACCGAGGTGTACTACGCCGCCGAGGACGACCGCAGCCGCGAAATCATCCTCGCCCTGGGCCACCTGAAGGACCGCGCCGACATCGGCGAGTTTTTCCCTTATTTCGACCTGCTGCCCACTGCCGACGCGGCCGTGCAGCACCTCTTCGAAGTAGCCATGGGCCTCGATGCCCAAGTGGTGGGCGACCTGCAAATCAGCAACCAGGTGAAAATGGCCTACCAGTGGGCGGCTGATGCCGACGCCGCCGGCCCGTTTCTGCACCGCTTGCTGCACACCATCTTCTTCACCAACAAGCGGGTGCAGACCGAAACCAGCTTCCGCGACGGCGCCGCCAGCATCAGCTACGCCGCCCTCGAGCTGGTCGAAGAGCTGACCGCCGACGTGGCCAACCCGCGCGTGCTGGTGGTGGGCCTGGGCGAAATCGGGGCCGATGTGTGCCGCCACCTCGCCGCCAGCAAAGCCTTTGGCGAAGTCACCCTCTGCAACCGCACCCGCCCCAAAGCCGAAGCCCTGGCCGAAGAATGCGGCATGCGCATCGTCGACTTTGAAGCCCTGGTGCCCGCCCTCAAAGAGGCCGACGTCATCATTTCCTCCATCAACCGCGCCGAGCCGTTTTTCACCCGCGAGCTGGTGCACAACCTCGACGTGCTCAGCTTCAAATTTTTCGTTGATTTGAGCGTGCCCCGCAGCATCGCCGCCGACGTCGAGCAGGTGCCCGGCGTGCTGGTCTACAACATCGACGCCATCCAGAGCAAGGCCTCGGCCGCGCTGCAAACCCGCCTCGCGGCCGTGCCGCAAGTGCGCGCCATCATCGGCGAGAGCATCGCCGGCTTGCAGGACTGGGCCAAGGAAATGATGGTGTCGCCGCTCATCCAAAAGATGAAGGCCAACCTCGAAACCCTCCGCCAGGAAGAGCTCGACCGCTACCAGAAGCGCGCCACCCCCGCCGAAAGCAAGCTCCTCGACGAAGCCACCCGCTCGCTGATGCAAAAGGTGCTCAAGCAGCACGTGCTGCACCTCAAATCGGCCTGCAAGCGCGACGAGGCCGATAAGCTGGTGGCCCTGCTCGGCGAGTTGTTCGATTTGGAGAAGACGGGCGAGACGGCGTAACCTCACCCCCTGACCCCCTCTCCAAAAAGAGGGGGCACCGGACATGCACTAATCGTATTTCCCCACCGTAACAAGCCAAAATAGCCTGCTATTTAGCAGGCTATTTTGGCTCCAAAGACCTCGTTGAAGCATGTCCGGTGCCCCCTCTTTTTTGGAGAGGGGGTCAGGGGGTGAGGTTACGCCATCATCGCCTCCCGCTCCTTTATCCGCACGTCGTTGTTCGCGGCCGTGGGCACCACCGTCACCACCACGTATTTGGAGGTGGGCGTGTTGCTGATTTTGGCCACGCTGCCGATGGGCACCAGCGGGTTGGCCTCGGGGAAATAGGCCGAGACGTTGCCTTTGGGAATGTCGTAGGGCACGGCCACGAACTTCTCGACCCGCCGCTCTTCGCCCTTGAAATGGCTGGTGATGTCGATGAGGTCCTTGGCTTTGATGCCGCGGGCGGCCATGTCGGCGGCGTTCATGAACAGCACGCGGCGCTCGCCGTGGATGCCCCGGTAACGGTCGTTGTACTCGTAGATGGTGGTGTTGAACTGGTCGTGGCTGCGCACGGTCATCAGCACGAGCTGGTCGGGCTCGATTTCGTACTTCTCCAGCGTGGTGGCCGTGAAGTGGGCCTTACCGTCGGGCGTCGTGAACTTGCGCTCGCGCGGGCCGTTGGGCAGGTAGAAGCCGCCCGGCTGGCGCAGCTTCT
This sequence comes from uncultured Hymenobacter sp., assembly GCA_964242365.1. GTDB lineage: Bacteria > Bacteroidota > Bacteroidia > Cytophagales > Hymenobacteraceae > Hymenobacter. Next base: position 13,353 of record CAXTCS010000097.1, read on the forward strand.
CGTTGAACTGCTCAAAACCGGGAATAACGCGCGCAATGTGGTCGCGGATGACGTCGTAGTTCTCCGTCATCGCCACCCAATCGGTCTGGGTTTTATCGCCCAAAGTGGCAATGGCCATGCCGCAGATGATGGCGACTTCGCTGAGCTGGTCGCCGGCCAGGGGCACCAAAATGCCCCGATTTTGGCTCACGACGCCCATCGAGTTTTCGCAGGAAGTCATCTGATGGCCAGCCTTCTGCATGTCGATGTCGACGTGGGCGAAGCAGGGCAGCAGCAGGCTGGTTTCGCCGGTGGTGAGGTGGCCACGGTTGAGCTTGGTGCCCACGAATACGGTCAGCTTCTGCTTGCGCATGGCCTCGGCGATGAGCTCGGTGTCGGGGCCGGCGGCCAGCAGGTTGCCGCCCAGGCCGAAATACACCTTGGTCATGCCCAGGTGCATGGCCTTGATGGCCTCCACCACGTCGAAGCCGTCTTTGGTGGGCGGCGTGAAGTGAAACTCCTTTTCCAGCGCGTCCAGAAAGCCTTTGGGCATGCGTTCCCACACGCCCATCGTGCGGTCGCCCTGCACGTTGGAGTGGCCGCGCACCGGGCAGGTGCCCGCGCCGG
>CAXTCS010000098.1:0-13927 GCA_964242365.1 uncultured Hymenobacter sp.
GCCACCAGCAGCAGCAAGCCCAGCAGGGCGGCCGTGCCGGGCAGCACGCCGCGTACCAGGCGCTGCCGCCGGGCGGCGGGCGAGGCGGCCCGCTCCTGCCAGGTGAGCAGAAAACCCAGCACGGCCACGTCGCCGGCGCAAAACAGCACGCCGAGCAGCGTGAGGAAAAATTGGGGAAGAGCAGTCATGGGGTGGGGTTGGTGAAGCAAGCGAATGGGGCCCAAAAAGGGCCTTATTTCAGGGCCTGAGCGGTTTGCCAGTCGGCGTAGGTGCGGCCCTGCCAGTCGGAATGGGCGGCGTCGCTGGTTTTCCAGGCGGCCACGGCGGCGTCTAGCTGCCGCTGCGCGTCGGCGGCGGAAATTTTTACGGCGTTGCCGTAGTCGTCTTCGCCGGTGAGCTCGGGTACCTGGTTGAGCAGCGCGCGGTGGGCGAGCAGCGTGGGCAGCGCGCGGCCGGGCATGGCGAGCAGAAAGCCCACATCGAGGCGATGAAAGCGCGGCTGAAGGTTGTAGCCGGCCATCCAGACTTCCCAGTTGCCGGCGGCCAGCAGGAGCAGCACGGCGTAGGCAGCCAGCGAATTGAGGCGCACGAGGCTGTAGGCCGAGCGGCGCTGCCAGATTTTGAGCAGCACCGTGGCCAGCCCAAAAAACGTGAGCAGCAGGAAGAAGCACACGCCGATGCGCTTGTAAGCCAAGCCGCTGTGCAGGATGTAATAATAATTGCGCAGCCCCACCGAGGCGGCCAGCACGGCGTTTTGCAGCACCCACAGCGTGGCGCCCCAGCGCAGCCAGGGCAAGCCGGGCGCGTAGAAATTCAGGTTGCGGCGGAAAAACCAGAGCACGATGCCCATGGCCAGCAAAATGCTGAAAATGAGCACGTACGTGCCCTCGTGCACAAACTGGGCGAGGTCGAACCCCGGCGCCGGCACAAAGCCAAACCACAGCCAGTTGATGTCGATGGCGTTGACGACCAGCAGCAGCGCGTTCACCAGCCCAAACACGGCCAGGGCGGCGATGAATTCCTTGCGCAAGTCGAGCGGACTGTTCGTGCGCAGCCGAAAATCGGGCCGGCGCACGCCAAACGAGGCGACGCCATCGCGCTGCCGCCGCACAAATTCGCCCAAGCGCGATTCGCTGTCCGCAAAAAAGTACACCGGCACCGCCACCAGCGCCCCGGCCGTGACCAGAAACCCCAGCGTAAAAAACAGGAGGTGGCCCAACGAAATATCCGGCAGCAGCCGCGCCAGCCAGCGCCCCAGCACGGCGAAAGCCCGGCTGCTCAGCGCCTCGTACACGGGGTTTGCGACCGCGAACAGCAGGTGAAATGCGCCCAGAATGCCCAGCGGCACCAGCAGCAAGCGGCCGTAGAACCAGCTGCGGCGCACGCCGGCGCCGGCCTGGCGCGGGGGCCGCAAGCCCCGCAGCACCCGCGGCCCGGCCTGGGCCACGCTGCCGAGCGCCGTCAGGCCGGCGTAGAGCAGCAGTTTCAGGTGGGGCTGATTTACGAAGCCGAGCAGCAGCAGCACCGAGGCCAGGCACGCCAGGGCCGCCACCGCCGAGCCGTACACGGCCACCATCGCGCCGCCAAACAGGCTGCCGGCCACCGCCAGCCAGAAGTAGCCCGAGCGCCGCGCCGCCGCGTGGCGCGGCAGCCGCACCAGCTGCGCCCCCACCACGAAGACCGTAAATACCAGCATATTTACGCCCCCTCGCTCGCGCCAGAAAAGCCAGTCGAACAGCACCACGCCCAGCGGCAGCAACACTTTTTGGGCAACCGTGAGGGGCGTGAGCGTGGGCTGCGCGAAGGCGGCGTCGGCCGCGGCGTTGGGCCACGATTGCGAAGATTCAGCAGATGGAGTCATGGGATTGATTATTTTAAAGTTCTTTGTGTTTCAAAGTAACGAGGCAAAAAAAAGACTTCCAGTGAATTCCGCCGTCCGTTGGGTGCTGTGCTGCGGCGCGGTTTTAGGGCCGCAGCAGCTTTTCCAGCGTGGCCAGGTGCTGCTCAAACGCGGCCTTGCCCACGGCGGTGGCGGCGTAGGTGGTGTTGGGCTTCTTGCCGATGAATTGCTTGCTCACGAGTACGTATTCGGCTTTTTCGAGGGCGGCGACGTGGCTGGCCAGGTTGCCGTCGGTGAGGTCGAGCACTTCTTTCAGGTCGTTGAAGCTCACCGATTCGTTGGCCATCAGCACGGCCATCACGCCCAGGCGCACGCGGTGGTCGAAGGCCTTGTTGAGGGCGTGGATGAGGTGCTTCACGGGGAGACGACGGGGTTGGCCGACGCGCCGGCCGCGCCCGGCCGCTCGTAGCGGTTGTACATCAGCAGGCCGTAGCCGATGTGGCCCAGGCCAAAGCCGAGCGCAAAGTAAACCAGCCCGCCGCCGGGATGCAGCACTGCCACCAGGCCGAGGCAAACCTGCGTGAGCCCCAGCCAGCGGATTTCGTCGAGGGTGAACTTGCTGGCGCTGAGCAACGCCAGGCCGTAGAAGACCAGCAGGCCCGGCACCACCAGGGCCGCGTCGGGGCCCAGGTACAGGCGCAGGCAAAACAGGCCGCCGGCCACCAGCGGCACCGCCAGGGCCAGCACCAGGCGCCGCGCCGGGGCGCTCCACAGCTCCTGCCCGCCGTGGCGGGTGCGGCGCTGGGTGAAGTAGAAAGCAGCCAGCAGCGCCAGCCCAATCATGACGCCGGCCAGCAACAGCAGAAACGGCAGGGCCGCTTGCCGCTCCTGCGCCGTGCCTTGCACGAGGTGCAGGTAGCCGCCGGGGTAATGGCTTTGCAGATAGAAATGCCCCACGGCCGCGCCCGCCAGCGCCACCGCGCCCGCCCCCACCCCGCTCAGGCCGGACAGCGACAAAAAGCGCGAGCTGCGCTCCATAATGGCGCGGATTTCGGTGAGTTGGGCGAGGGGGTCGGAACTGGCGGCGGGCTTCATATCAATCGAAGTGCTTTGTGATGCAAAGTTGAAGAGAAAAGCTGACACCTGCGCTATGTCCGGCAATTTTTCTGGGACTGGAAATAGGGGGCGTCTGTGCCGGGTGCGCGGCGGGACCAAATTGAACACCAACGCCCGGCTCCAGCAAAAATCGTGGTGCTAAGCAGATTCTTAGCCAGTGTACGCGGCGCAAGCGGGGAACCTCACCCCCGACCCCTCTTCAAAAGAGAGGGGAGCCAGAAAGCTGGTACACAGATAGGACTTATGCATAAGATAAGATAAGAACGTCATGCCGAGCGCAGCCGAGGCATCTTGCGTGTGGTAGTAACTCAATCGTTCAACGATGCGCGCGAGATGCCTCGGCTGCGCTCGGCATGACGCCCTTTTTACAGCCTAATTTGGACAGCCTCTCAGCCGTTTTTCGTTTCGGGGCAGAATTTAAAATACGGGCGAAGGGAAAAAAGCACCCCGAAATGGCATTGTTTATCATTTAATTGTTAATTATACAGTTTGAAATTGGGCAGGCGGCTGACCATAAAAGTTTTCTGGCCGCCAAGCCGTTGCATAACTCCCTCAACCAGCAGCAACCACCAGCAGCAACCGCGTAGGTTTCCTCTTAAAAAAGCCGCGCGGTCATCCCTTAGGTTTTCACTTTTCCCCTAAAACCCCACCATGGCCGCGCCCATATACGCCCCCGTTACCCCACCCTCTGCTACGCAGGACACCGGCCCCGCGCCGCGCTACACCTCCGCGCTTGCCTCCCTCACGGTGCTGTTTTTCATGATGGGGTTCATCACCGTGTTGAACGACATCCTGATACCTTATTTAAAGGGCCTTTTCACGCTGAGCTACGCCAAGGCGAACCTGGTGAATTTCTGCTTTTTCGGCGCCTACCTCGTCATGGGCGTGCCGGCGGGGCAGGTGGTGAAGCGGTTGGGCTACAAGCGGGGCATGCTGGCGGGGTTCCTGATAGCCGCCGTGGGCTGCTTCCTGTTTTATCCCGCGGCCGAAAGCCGCACCTTCGGGCTGTTTCTGGGGGCGCTGTTTGTGCTGGCCACGGGCATCGTGACGCTGCAAGTGGCCGGCAACCCCTACGTGTCCATTCTGGGCCCGCCGGAAACGGCCTCGTCGCGCCTCACGCTCACGCAGGCTTTCAACTCGTTGGCCACCGCCATAGCCCCCTTTTTGGGCTCCTGGCTGATTCTCTCGCACCTGCCCGATTTGAAGAAGCTTTCGCCCGCCCAGGCGGCTAATCTGGACGTGACGTCGGTGCAGCACCTGTACCTGGCCATTGGGGCGGTGCTGGTGCTCATCAGCCTGCTGCTGAGTTTTTTGAAGCTACCAAACATCGCCCATGAGCCGGCCCAGGCCGGCGACACCAAGCGCGCCTGGAACTACCGCCACCTGCTGCTCGGGCTGGTGGGCATCTTCACGTACGTGGGGGCCGAAGTGTCGATTGGCTCGCACATCGTGAGCTACCTCGGCCAGCCCGAAGTGATGAACATGAAAGCGCAGATGGCCGGCTACATGGTCATGCTGTATTGGGGCGGGGCCATGGTGGGGCGCTTTTTGGGCATCGGCATCCTGCGCAAGTTCCGGCCCGGTCGGGTGCTGGCGTTCAACGCCATCGGGGCCATTGTGCTGGTGCTGATATCGGTGAACAGCAGCGGCTACACCGCCATGCTGTGCCTGCTGGCCGTGGGGCTGATGAACTCCATCATGTTCCCGGTCATCTTCACGCTGGCCGTGGCCGGGCTGGGCCGCCACACCGAAGACGCCTCGGGCCTGCTTTCGGCGGCCATCGTGGGCGGGGCCATCATTCCGCCCCTCTTTGGCCTGATTGCCGACAGCCACAGCGGCGGCGGCGGCGTGCACGCCCTGCGCCTGGCCTTCGTGCTGCCCATGCTCTGCTACGTCTACATCGTGTGGTACGGCTTGCGCGGCCACGTGCGGCAAACGGCCTGAGCGGGTTTGTGTTGCTTGCCTGCTTATTCAACAAGCCATGTTCACAAACGCTCGTCGCTGGCTGCTGGCCTTCTTATTGCTGCCCTTTGGCGCCAGCAGCCAGCAGGCCATGAGCCCGCGCTTGCCCGCACCTGCGCGGCCCAAAACCGCGCGGGCGGCGTGCTGGCTGACCAAGCCCGATAAGTCGGCGTTGTTTCAGTTGCAGCCGGGCCGCCTGGTCTTTGGTGCGGCGGCAAACGGCAATCCGACCATCGAGGTCGACGATGCGCAGACGTTTCAAGCCATCGACGGGTTTGGCTTTTGCCTCACCGGGGGCAGCGCCCGGCTGCTGCACCAGATGGGGGCCGCCGAGCGCACCGGGCTGCTGCGCGAGCTGTTTGCCACCGACGGAACGAACATCGGCGTGAGCTATTTGCGCGTCAGCATCGGGGCGTCGGACCTCGACGACCGGGTGTTTTCTTACGACGACCTGCCGGCCGGGCAAACCGACCCCGCGCTGGCCCACTTCAGCCTGGCCCCCGACCGCGAGCACCTGATTCCGGTGCTGAAGGAAATTCTGGCCATTAACCCCAGCATCAAAATACTGGGCTCGCCCTGGTCGCCGCCGACGTGGATGAAGACCAACGGCGACTCGAAAGGCGGCAGCCTGAAGCCCGAATTCTACGACGCCTACGCCCGGTATTTCGTCACCTACATTCAGCAAATGCAGGCCGAAGGCATTCGCGTCGACGCCGTTACGGTGCAGAACGAGCCCCTGCACCCCGGCAACAACCCCAGCCTGCTAATGCCGGCCGAGCAGCAGGCCGAATTCATCAAAACCAGCCTGGGGCCCGCTTTCCGCACCGCGAAACTCGCCACGAAAATCATCGTGTACGACCACAACGCCGACCGGCCGGACTACCCCATCGCCATCCTCAACGACCCGGACGCCGCGCAGTACGTCGACGGCTCGGCCTTCCACCTGTACGGCGGCCAGATTGAGGCGCTCTCGCAAGTGCACGCGGCGCACCCCGACAAAAACCTGTACTTCACGGAGCAGTGGGTAGGGTCGAAAACCAGGTTTGAAGACAACCTGGGCTGGCACGTGGAGCACCTGCTAATCGGGGCCACCCGCAACTGGAGCCGCACCGTGCTCGAATGGAACCTGGCCGCCGACCCCCAGCAAAACCCGCACACGCCCGGCGGCTGCACCGAGTGCCTGGGCGCCATCACCCTGGCCGGCAACGCCGTAACGCGCAACCCGGCCTACTACATCATTGCCCACGCCAGCAAATTTGTGCGGCCGGGTTCGGTGCGCATCAATACCAACACCCCCGCCAACCTGCAAAACGTGGGCTTCAAAACCCCTGCCGGCCAGCGGGTACTCATTGTGCTGAACAGCGGCGGCGCGCCCCAGAATTTCAACATTCACTGCCAAGGCAAAATAGCCACTACGCTGCTCGCCGGCGGTTCGGTGGCTACTTACGTCTGGTAGCTTGCCAAAAACAAAGCCGGGCACTGCGCGGCTCCCTACACCAACCAAAATTACTACCTATTATATGAGCAACCACCGTACTCCTTTCCACTTGTTGGCGCCGCGGGCCGGTGCCCGCCGCCCGATGCGCCTGCTGGTGCTGCTCGCGGCGTTTTTGGGCTTTGCCAACGCGGCTTTCGCGCAGAGCTTTTTGCACGCCGCCGGGCCTAAAATACTGAACGCCAGCAACCAGGAAGTTTTGCTAAACGGCGTGAACCTGGGCGGCTGGGCGTTGCAGGAAGGCTACATCATCAAGCCGGGCTGGCAGGGCATTAACGGCCGCCAGACGCAGGGCACCGTCAAGAAGACGCTCTACAACTTCGGCATGAGCGATGCGGCCGTGGAAGCCTTTTACCAGAGCTACCGCGACAACTTCATCACCAAGGCCGACATCGATTACCTCGCCTCGAAGGGCTTCAACTGCGTGCGCCTGCCGCTGCACTACGACCTGTTTCTGACGCCGGCCCAGCGGGCCGTGCGCAACAGCGTGCTGCGCGGCACCACCACGTACGACTCGTACGTGGGCTCGCTCACGAGCTGGTACAACGGCAACCAGCTGTTTGTGGACCCGGCCAACATGGAAGCCCTGCGCATGATTGACAACGTGCTGAGCTGGTGCGCGGCCAACAAAATGTACGTCGTTCTGGATTTGCACGCCGCGCCCGGCTCGCAGGGCACCGACGTGAACATCGCCGACGCCATTCAGCCGCTGGATTTGTGGAACCAGGCGATTTACCGCGACATCACCACCCGGCTGTGGAGCACGATTTCGGCCCGCTACAAGAACGACGCCCGCGTGGCGATGTACGACCTGATTAACGAGCCCAACAACGTGCCGAGCAACCTGTCGATTCACGACCTGTTGCAGCGGCTCATCAACACGGTGCGGGCCCAGGGCGACAACCACTTGCTGCTGCTCGAAGGCAACGGCTTTGGCAACGATTTTAACTACATGGAGAAGCGCACCTTCACCAACACGGCCAACCTGGTGTACAACTCGCACCGCTACAGCGGCGACGGCTACCTGCTCGACAACAACGTGAACAGCACCGACCCAGGCAACGCCAACAGCCTGCGCACCATCGGCAACCTCACCCGCTTTCGCACCGACAACGACGTACCCATCTGGGTGGGCGAAACCGGCGAAAATACCGCTTCCTGGATGGGCGAGGCGGCCCGCAGCCTCAATTCGGTGGGCATTGGCTGGTGCCACTGGACGTATAAGCGCTTTGAAGACGGGCCCAACGCCGCGCTCCTGCACATCCCCTCGCCCTACATCGTGGACGGCGTGGCCGGGCTGCCGCAGGTGCTGATTAACATTCAGTTCAGCCACTGCGTGCCCAATCCGGACGTGGTTAACGCCGTGGCACCCAGCGCCAACGGGGTGGTAAACTACCCCGGCGGCGGCAACTACGACGGCACGGTTTCGACGGCGGCGCCCATCGGCTCGACCATCTGGCTGAAAGGCAGCAACGACAAGTACGTATCGGCGGAAAACGGCACCCAGGCCATGACCTGCAACCGAACGGCCGTTGGCACCACCGAGCAGTTCCTGATAGAATCGGCGGGAGGAGCCAAAATCAGCTTGCGCAGCGGGGGCAAGTACGTTTCTTCGGAAAACGGCACGACGCCCATGACCTGCAACCGCACCGCGGTGTCGGCCCAGGAAAAGTTTGACTGGGTGGTGATTGGCGGCGGCTTTATCGCCTTGCGCGGCAGCAACGACCGGTACGTATCCTCCGAAGGCGGCACCCTGACCTGCAACCACAACCAAGTGGGAACCACGGAGGTTTTTCGCACCGCCATTATCAGCAGCTCGCCACTGGCCAGCCGCCCGAACGCGAAAGCAACCCCGGGCTTTTACCCCAACCCGGTAGCCGCCAGCTTTACCTACGAGCTGCCCCCCGGCGTGACGGCGCACCGCCTGACGGTGCGGGATGTGGCCGGGCGCCAGGTGCTGGCCAAAACCTACGGCAACACCGGCCAGCAAAATTCCCTCGACGTTTCCCCGCTGAAAAGTGGCCTGTACATCGTCCAGATTTCCAGCCCGACTTTCAACACCCAGTTCAAAATCAGCAAGCAATAGCCGCTGCTTGGTTCGGGCAGTGCGCAACCAATCAATTTGTTGAACCTAAACCCATTATGGCCCAAAAAATCCTTCCCCTGCTGTTGCTCTCGTCGCTAGGCCTTGGCAGCGCGGCGGCCCAAAAAGCCGCCAAACCGGCCGGCAGCCCCGCCTACTCGGCCGCCGGCAAAAAAGCCCACGTGTACACCACGGCCGCCAACACGGACCTGCGCCTGGCCGCGGGCCCCGACCTTGCGTTTCAGGCGGCCGGGCAGCCGGTCGAAACCCAGGTCTGCGTGTTCGTCGACCCCGCGCACAGCTTCCAGACCATGCTCGGCATTGGCGGGGCGCTGACCGACGCGGCGGCCGAAACCTACGCCAAGCTGCCCAAGGCCCAGCAGCAGGAATTCATGAAGGCCTATTACAGCCCCACGGCGGGCATTGGCTACACGCTGGGCCGCACCAGCATCCACAGCAGCGACTTTTCGAGCGGCAGCTACACCTACGTGACCGACGAGGACAAGGCGCTGAAAACGTTCAGCGTGAAGCACGACGAGCAGTTTCGCATCCCGTTCATCAAGCAGGCCATGGCGGCGGCCGGCGGCAAGCTGACGCTGTTTGTGAGCCCGTGGAGCCCGCCGGCCTGGATGAAAACCAACAAAAGCATGCTGCAAGGCGGCAAGCTGCTGCCCGAGTTCCGCCAGACCTGGGCCGACTATTACGTCCGGTTCATCAAAACGTACGAGCAGCTGGGCATCCCGATTTGGGGCCTTTCGGTGCAGAACGAGCCGATGGCCACCCAAAGCTGGGAGTCGTGCATCTACACCGGCGAAGACGAGCGCGACTTCATCAAAGGCTACCTGGGCCCGACCCTGAAAAAGGGCGGCCTGGGCGATAAAAAGCTCATTGCCTGGGACCACAACCGCGACTTGCTGTTTCAGCGCGCCAGCACCGTGCTCGACGACCCCGAGGCGGCCAAGTACGTGTGGGGCATCGGCTACCACTGGTACGAAACCTGGACCGGCAGCGGCATGCTGTTCGACAACGAGCGGCGCGTGCACGAAACCTACCCCGACAAACACCTGATTTTCACCGAAGGCTGCTTCGAGAAGTTCGACCTGGGCCGCGTAAACGACTGGGCCCTGGGCGAGCGCTACGGCATGTCGATGATTGGCGACTTCAACGCCGGCACCGTGGGCTGGACCGACTGGAACGTGCTGCTCGACGAAACCGGCGGCCCCAACCACGTGGGCAACTTCTGCTTCGCCCCCGTCATTGCCGACACCCGGGCCGGCAAGCTCATCTACACCAACGCGTACTACTACATCGGCCAGTTTTCGAAGTTTATTCGCCCCGGCGCCCGGCGCATCGCCGCCAGCGCCAACCGCGACGCGCTGCAAACCACCGCCTTCCGCAACCCCGACGGCAGCGTGGCCGTGGTGGTGATGAACCAGACCGACAAGCCCCAGGATTTTCAGCTCTGGATTACCGGGCAGGGCACCAAAACCACGGCCGCCGCGCACTCCATCATGACGCTCGTGGTGAACTAGCCGCGCCACCAGCCGGCTTGCCCCTCGGAAAAAGGGCCTTTTTCGGGTCCCGGCGCGAGTGCCAACCCAACGACGCAACACCCCTGCCGTCTTAGCCCGTTGTTGTTTTTTTGTGACGCCCCGTCGGACTTGCTGGCTTTCCAGCAAGCCCGACGGGGCGTTGTTCAATTCTGCCCGGCCGTGCCAGCCGGCGCGCGCCGGGCCAAAACCGACGCGCCGACCGGGGAAAAAGCTGAGCCTTTATGGCCGCATTTATTCTCACCCACTGGCTCTTACCTACCCGATTCCACCGCGCACAGAAACGGCGTATAATATAAAACCCATATTGAATAAAATGGATTTTTATGAATCAATTTGAATAGTACAATTACACATGCTTAAATAACCGTGATTTGATGCTTTTAATGGGTAACTCTTAATATAATTTTACAAACAGAAAGTTTTAATAATAGTCTTTTTCCGCGAAAACCCGAACCAAAATATTTAGGGGTCAGTTAGGACCGCAGCACCAAGGATAGGCCTTGTGCTGGACTCAAATGCTTGGCTCTCAAAGAATATTATGTTTCACTATGAATGCACCGACCCGGCTGCTTCATAAACCCCAAAGTTGATTGCATGAAAAAAATGCCCCTATTGCTGGCTGCGGCCGTTGCCGCGCTCACCCTGGCCTCCTGCGAAAAAGAGTTGGAACAAGTACACGCCGCTGCCCCCGCCCAAGCTTCGGCCGCCTCCACGCTGGCCAAGCCCGACTTGCTGGCCGCTAACGCCTGGCACCAGACCGGCCTGACGGTCAGCTCGGCCCCGGCAGGCGCCGAAGCCGCCACTTCCGACATGTTCGCGCATTCGAAGCCCGGCATGCTGGTCGTGAGCGCCGTTTACAAAGCCGACGGCACCTATTCGCTGCTCCGCGGGGCCAGCACCGGCAGCCAGTCGCCCGAGCCCACCATCGGCACGTGGCACCTGAACGCCGCCGCCGATTCGCTCATCCTCACGCAGGCCGACCACCAGCAGCGCCTGGCCGTGGCCGAGCTCACGCCCACCACCCTGCGCCTGACCTACTCGCAGGGCACCGCCGGCGGCCCGGCCACCACCTACACCTCCGTTTTTTCGCACTAGCCCCCGGCTAAAGCGCGAATCCTTGAGGGGCAAGCAAAAAACCGCCCGGCCACCTGTGGCCGGGCGGTTTTTTTTGGCCGGTTGGCGCGGTGGCGCGGCCGGCACCGGCGCCAAACGCGCAATCCCCTACTGCTTGTTGCCAATCATGCTCTCGTACAGCGGGCTGTCGTCGTAGCCCACGGCAAAGTCCAGCAGCAGCCGCGTGAGCTCGGGCGGGGCCAGGGCCAGGTTGCTCACCCGGAAATACGCCGCGCTGGGCGCCAGGTAGCCGGGGCCGGCCAGCCGGCCCGGCCCCGCCCGAAAACTCATGCACCAGTCCGGAAAAACCCGAACTTCGCTGAGGCCCTCGCTCAGCACCACGAGGTGTTCGTGGCGCGGGTCGACGGCGATGCGGTTGTAGTAGAGGTGCTGCACCACGGCGGCTTCGCCCTCCAGCACCTGCAAAAACTGGCCGTTGGGGGCGTACAGCAGCAGGCCCGTCACGCCGTGGACCGTGTTGTAGGTCCAGGCTTTTTGCAGCAGCTCGGCGAGCTCCGGCAAACTGAAGCCGGCCATGGCCTGGCTTTGGTAAATGAGGTGATACAAGTCCATGACGGGGAATCGCTAGAAACCGGCACTGCCGAGTAGTAATTCAGGCTCACTGCCAGCTGGTTGAGTGGTTGGCCGGCCGGTCCCCGCCGCCGATGGTCAGGCGCAACGGAGGGCATCATTGCCAGGCCAGGCAATATGACTATTACATCAAATATAGTTAATAATATTATATTTAATACTTTTCATATATCCCTTAACATATAAAATTCGGGCGGTGGGATGCAAAATACGCCTCCTGGCCTCGGAGCGGGGCCGCGCTACCGTGGGGCTTTAAGTTTCAGGGCTTCGCAGCTGGCTCCGCCGCCAACCAGCAGGCCGAACGAACCAGGCAGAAAATACCGGCCCAAAAAAATGCGGCGGCCCTCAACTGACCTCCAACGGGTTGGAGGCGCAACAGGAGCAGCTTTAATGATTTTTTATAAATTTTATATATAAAAAAATGAATACCCAAACCCGCAACAGATTGTGACTCATCACCAGTTCCTATGATTATTTCACCAAAGAAAATTATTTAGTTGAAAATTAGTTATATAAAATATTGATAATTGAATACAATGTGGTTAATTTACTCATCCAAAGAAAAGGCACGCATTCCCATGTCTTACCAATGGTAAAACCTTGTTTATCATACTGCTATGGAAAGATATGTACGCTATTCCGATACTTCCCGCTTTATTTTGCCCGCGCTCGATAGCTGCCTCATCTGGGTGGCCTTCCACCTGGCCGAATTCGTGGTGTGGCACTCGTGGTCGATAAAGGACGACGCCCCGTTCTTTCTCATCACGTTTGTGCTGCTCTGGTGGATGCTGGCCCGGCAGTACGCGAACATCTACCGGCTCGACCGGCGCATTTCCTACGGCGAGAAGCTACGGCTCCTGCTCAAGGCCTTTTTGGTGCACGGCGTGCTGGTGGTGGGCACGGTGGTGGCCCTGCGCGTCGACTACGTTTCGACGCGCTACCTGGCCGCCATTTATGCCTTTGCGGTGGTGGGCGTGGTGGTGGCCCGGTTCACGGTCACGTTTGGCTACCGCAGCTGGCTGCGGCACTTTGCGCGCTTATACAACCGCTTCGTGATTGTGGGGTCGAGCCAGAGCGGCCAGGAGCTCTACCATTACCTGACGGCCAACGACTCGGAAAGCTACCAGTTTCAGGGGTTTTTCACCGACGAGCCGCTGCCCGCCGGGCTGCGCGCCGAGCGGCGCGGCGGGGTGGCCGACTTGCAGGCCTACTGCCTGCGCACGCCGGTAAACGAAATTTACTACGCGCTGCCGCTCGACCGCCACGACCTGATTGAGGAGCTGGCGCGCTTCGCCGAAGACCATTTTCTGACCTTCCGCATCGTGCCCGATTACGAGGGCACCGTGCGCAAAGACGTGAGCGTGTACTTCCACGACCATTTGCCCATCCTCACGGTGCGGCGCGAGCCGCTCGGGTTCCGCACCAACCAACTCCTGAAGCGGGTGTTCGACCTGGCCTTTGCGACCCTCGTGATTGTGGGCCTATTTCCGGTCCTGCTGCCGCTGCTGGCCCTGCTCATCAAGCTCGATTCGCCCGGCCCCGTGTTCTTCAAGCAGCTGCGGCCGGGCAAGCGCAACAAGCTGTTTCCGTGCTACAAGCTGCGCACCATGCGGGCCGACCACCGCCAGCCCGAGCTGCAAGCCACCAAGGCCGACCCGCGCATCACGCGCGTGGGCCGCTACCTGCGCAAGTACAACCTCGACGAGCTGCCCCAGTTTTTCAACGTGCTGCTCGGGCACATGTCGGTGGTGGGGCCGCGGCCCAACATGGTCTCGCAACTCGAAGAATACTCCAAGCGCGGCCGCACCTACCAGCTGCGCCACGCCGTGACGCCCGGCATCACGGGCTATGCCCAGGTAAACGGCTGCCGGGGCGAAACCCGGGCCCCCAACGCCATGGAAAAACGGGTGGAGTACGACCTGAAATACGTGGAAAACTGGTCGTTCGCCCTCGACCTCCAAATCATCGGCAAGACCGTGCGCAACATGGTGCGGGGGGAAGAAAATGCTTATTGAAGCACTAAAAGCCCAGTTGGCCAACCAGTTATCATTTATTATAAAATACAAACCAGCCAAGTCGTCGCGCAATAGCAAAAGTGCGTCTTTCGCGTGAACCTCAACCCCCGGCCCCCGGTTCGCTTGAAGCGCGAAGCCAAAAAAGAGGGGGAGCCAAAC
>CAXTCS010000099.1:0-13767 GCA_964242365.1 uncultured Hymenobacter sp.
TCTTATTTCATTCCTTATTTTCCTCTTGATTATGCAGTTTCTACCCCACGTGGCCCGTTATTTCCTGCTTGTTGGCCTGCTGTTGCTAAGCGTCGGCGCCGCCCTGGCCCAGCCCACCGGCAAGGCCGCCAAAGGCCGCAAGCGCTACACCTTCGCCCAAAAAGATTCCGAGTCGCCCTACGTCCAGAACCTGACCAAAAACACCGACGAGGAGCAGGACGTCGACGGCTCCTTCACCCGCCTCGGCTACCGCTCCTACCCCGACCTGCTCGCCGAAATCACCGCCCTCAAAAAGCTGCACGACTGGGCCGACACCACCTACCAGCGCCGCGTGGCCGCCCTGCCGCCCGGCGGCGCGCTGCTGGTCACCATCCACCGCCAGGGCCCCAAAAACACCGATTTGGCCAACCTCACCCTCACCGCCACCGACAAAGCCGGCAAGGAAGTTTTCGCCCAAACCCTGGCCCCCGGCGCCGGCCGCTTTTTCGGCCGCGACCTCTACCAGGCCAAAGCCGTCATCCCCTTCCCCAAAATGGACCCGCAGGAGCTGAACGTGAGCATCCGCGACGCAAAACTCTACCAGACGTACGATTACACGCTCACGCTGCCCGCCGCGCAGTAATCAGCCGCCGCGGCCATAGCTTGGCTAAAAAATAAAGAATCATCAACTAATATTGTTAGCAAATTAATTAACCGCTGCTAGTATATTTGGTATATCGCACGGTAGTCTCCCGCCAAAGCGCCGCCCGTAAAAAGGCGAAGCCCCGGCTGGTGGAACAACCGAGGCTTCAAGAAGTGGGTGAAACGTACACCCTGTCTTCTTAGCAAGATGAAACGGGAACGTGCGAAACAACTACTGCAAGATTGGTGGAAACCGATTTTGCTGGGGTTAGCGGGCGGAGTAGCCAAAGACCTGGTCTTCATGCTGCTTTCTCACTACCTGAAGTAGTGGTAAGGGGTTGGGCCGCGTGCCCGGCCCCTTATTTTTTGTCTGGCTGCAAATGTATAGAACCTTTCCTACACTTAAAAGCGCCGGAGCAGTAAGCCGTTCGGCTTTAATGCGTTTCGGCAAAAAAGCAGCCCGAAGGCTGCATCACGAGCTGCACCACAACCCGCAGCCCCAGTCGTTTGAGAACCAAGATTTTCCGCCTGTCATAATTTACCCCCGCAGCCGCGCCCACTGCACCGCAATCACCGTCTTCGCATCCCGCAGCGGCTCGGCCAGTAAGGCCTCCCAACTCAGTTCCACCATTTCGATGTGCTCGTTTTCTTCGGCCAGCCCGCCGCCGGGGCCGGTTTTTTGGCTCACCTCAGCGTAGTACACGGTAATGACCTCGGCGCTGGTGCCCGGCGAGGCCCACATGGCCACGATTTCCTCCAGCCGGTCCACCTCGTAGCCCAGCTCCTCGTGAATCTCGCGGCGCACGGCCGCTTCGGGGGCTTCGTCGCCGTCAATCATGCCGGCGGCGATTTCCAGGATGTCCGCCTCCGGACCGATGCGGAACTGGCGGGTGAGCACGTACACCTGCCGGGCCGTGTCGTAGACGAGCGCGGCCACGGCCTGGCCGGGCGCGAACTGCTCGCGCTTGAGCTGCGTGGCGCCGTCCTGCACAATGAGCTGGTTGACTTTGAAATGGCCGTTGAATACGCGGCTGCGCTCGATAATCTGCATGGTGGGGAAGTGTGTTGTACCTTTGTGGAAACCAGGGCCGCCGTCGGAGCAGCCCGCTGCCCGGCCGCGTCGGGCAAAGCCCCGCGCCTCGGCTGTCTCCGCGAAGTAAGCGCACCTCACCCCAATTCCTCTTCATTCAGGGAATCGGTCGGCCTCCGACGAGCCGCCAAACCCCGCCCACGCCCGGCCTCGTCCGGCGTGGCCATGCCCGCCTGTGCCACGGCGCAGGCTCAACCACCCATTCGGCAGCGCAATGTCTGCCAGCACTTTACCCCCGCATAAAGCGTCCGTTCCAACCGAACGGTTTGCTAATAATTTCCCCTTTTACATGACATTCGACGAGTTAAACCTGATTGACCCCATTCTTAAAGCCCTCAAAGAAGAAGGCTACACCACCCCTACGCCCATCCAGGCACAGGCCATTCCCCACGTGCTCGAAGGCAAAGACCTGCTCGGCGTGGCCCAGACCGGCACCGGCAAAACGGCGGCCTTCACCGTGCCCATCCTGCAAGTGCTGCACCGCACGGCCCAGGTTTCGAACCACGCCCCGCGCGCCATCCGCTGCCTGGTGCTCACGCCTACCCGCGAGCTGGCCATCCAAATCAACGAAAGCTTCGGCGCCTACGGCCGCCACCTGAGCCAGATTCGCCACACCGTTATTTTCGGCGGCGTGAGCCAGGGCTCGCAGGTCGCGGCCCTCAAGCGCGGCGTGGAAGTGCTCATCGCCACCCCCGGCCGCCTGCTCGACCTCATGAACCAGGGCTTCGTGGACCTGCGCCAAGTCGAGGTATTTGTGCTCGACGAAGCCGACCGCATGCTCGACATGGGCTTCATCAACGACATCAAGCGCATCCTGCCCAAACTGCCGGCCAAGCGCCAGACCTTGTTTTTTTCGGCCACCATGCCCGGCCAGATTCAGGAGCTGGCCAGCACCATCCTGCGCCCCAACCCCGTGCGCGTGGCCGTAACGCCCGTCAGCAGCACCGCCGATACGGTCACCCAATCGGTGTTCCTGGTTGAAAACAACGACAAGCCGGCCCTGCTCCGCCACATCCTCCAGGACAAAGCCATCAAGCGCGTGCTCGTCTTCACCCGCACCAAGCACGGGGCCGACAAAGTAGTCAAAGCCCTGGCCGCCAACCAGATTCCGGCCGAAGCCATCCACGGCAACAAGAGCCAGAACCACCGCCAGCGGGCCCTGTCCAACTTCAAAGCCGGCAGCACCCGCGTGCTGGTGGCCACCGACATCGCCGCCCGCGGCATCGACGTGGACGAGCTGACCCACGTCATCAACTACGAAATCCCCAACGAGCCCGAAACCTACGTCCACCGCATCGGCCGCACCGGCCGGGCCGGGGCCTTCGGCACCGCGTTTTCGTTTGTCGAAGACGAGGAGCGCGCTTATTTGCAAGACATCCAAAAGCTCATCAGCCGCCAGATTGACGTGGAAGGCGACCACCCCTACACCACCTCGCACGTAAAGCCGGTGCTGCTGAACGGCAACGAGCGCATCGTGCGGCCCAAAGGTCCGGCCGGTCGGCCGGCCCGCTCCGGCCCCCGCGAAGGCGGCAACGGTGGCGGTCGTTCCGGCGGCGGCCAGGGCGGCGGGCGCTCCGGCGGCCAGGGCAGCGGTGGCGGCCGCCCCAGCGGCGGTGGCGAACGCAGCCGCCCGGCGGCTCCGGCCAGCAACGGGCAATCGGATACGGCGCGCCGCTTCGGCAGCGGCGGTGCCCGCGTGAACGTGGGCGGCAACCGCGAAGGCGACAGCGGCGGCCGTCGCCGCGGCGACGCGGGCAGCTCGCGCCGTGGCTCGTTTTAAGGGTTTTCACCCGCACGCCGTGCTGTTTGAATGACGTGCAACTCCACAAAAAAGCAACAGGACCCGGAAAACTTTTTCCGGGTCCTGTTGCTTTTCAGGGCTGATTACTTGCATTTTTCGCGAATAATTCCGTTCACTTTTATGGCTCATCCCACGCTTCCCGTTATCCAGGCCCTGCGCGCCACGGCCCGCCGCCTCGCCACCCAAGCGCCCTACCAATGGGGCCACATGGGCAGCTGCAACTGCGGCCACCTGGCCCAAACCGTCACGCGCCTCACCAAAGCCGAAATCCACGCCCGCGCCATGCAGCGCTACGGCGACTGGGAGCGTCAAATCATCGACTACTGCCCCACCAGCGGCCTGCCCATCGACCAAACCATCGACGAAATGCTCGCGCTCGGCTTCACCCGCGCCGACCTCACGCACCTCGAACGCATCTCCGACCCCACCATCCGGGCGGCCATCCCGTTCGAGCGGCGCGACGCCCTTCGCCACAACCAGCGCGACGACGTGGTGCTGTACCTCCAGACCTGGGCCGATTTATTGGAGCGCGACCTGTTGGCCGGCATCCGCTTGCCCAGTTTCACCGCCGCCCCGGTACCGCGCCTGCCCGTTGCCGAAACCATTGCGTACTAACGCCGCAACGCTGGTCTGAGCAATGGGAAGCAGCTACGGCCATCAAAAAGCCCCCACTAATAATCCGGTGGGGGCTTTTTAATTTATACAGGGTCGATTTATACAATGCCGAACCGGTGCCGCCCTCAAACGTGAAGCCCCAAGGTTTAGCAATTCGCTTTTAGTTGCGGGTGACGTTGGAGCGCTGGGCATCGCGGTAGCCTTCGGTGCGGTGGGCACGCTTGTAAGCCGCATCAGCGGAAGGGTCTTTCTCGGCGTCGGGGGCCTGAGAGCAAGAGGCCGTCAGGAACAATGCCGCGGCGGCGGCCAACCAAAGATTCGTGCGGGTCAGTTTCATGCCACGAAGGTAGCCTGCCACCGCCAAACGCACAACCAGACGCCCGCCCGCGCGTGTCGAAACTGCCTACCTCAGCCAGCTTCTGCCGGCTATCCAAGCACTGGGTCATCCTTCACCGAACCACTGGCGCGGAAGGTCAACAGCCATTTACAATTGACAATTATCAGGTTTCGCGCAAATTTAATGAGCCTGCCGCCGCCACGGTTTAGCCACGCGGCCCCAATGGCTTCAATGCCCGAAGCTGCGTCAAGCCACGCCATCGACCGCGCGCTTGTCGCAGAGAAAAACAACTTCCGTGCGCAGCTTTTTGTGAAAATCCATCACTCAAGCGTTTAGCATTTCATGAACCCGCCTGGCTTGGTAGTTGCATTTTCTCCTGCGGGCTCTTTGTCAATCAGGTTAGTTCACTTAGCAAAGGCCCTGCGCCGACCCAACCGCCAACCGGCTTCAAGAGCAGCCTTCAGAACACCTGCAAATCCGAAGGAAAAGGGCCATAAATAATGCGGTTTTATTATAACCTGTCACTTTCATTAGCCACATATTATGTATTGACGTACAGACGATTATGACTATTTTTTATAATGCAGGACCTTTACCACTTATTCGCCTAGACAAATTAGTACCGATTAAAAATTGATATAGCGCTTCACCTAGTGTAAAACTCTAGCGCCATTCCGGGTCTGTGCCACCGAAAACAGGTGAGCCAGAGCATGACAAATTGTGTAATAATAAGAGGCCGCCATTTGACATTTCCAGGCCTGATGCCCACAAGGTTCGGCTGTTATCGGGACAAGCCAGCCATTTTGCAATCCTCAATAACCAGCAGATTCGCTTCGTGCGGCGAGGAGTTGCAAACGTCCACTATGCGGCAAGCCATAGCAAATGAGGCGACACAACGGCAGCCCATCCGTTCACTATTCTCCATGAGAAGCAGGCGGGCATCGCCGTTCCGGTCGCCTCAATCGTGGCCGGAAGCAGGCAGATTACTCGGGCTGATAATCTGTGAAAGAGCCGTCGCGGTAAAAAATCACAATCCGCCGGATGGGCTTCTCGGTACCCGCAAACAACGCTGCCGCAGGCCCCCCCCCCTCATTTGCACCGGGCTCAACCGCCACTGCTTCGGGGGCGGAAGAAACAGGCACTGCCACCGAAGCTTCGGCGGTCTTACTCCCTGGTTTAAGAGGAGTGGAAGGCGCCGCCGCATCAGCAGAAGCTGCTGTCGGCTCTGACGGGCCAACTGGCGCAGGCTTTGGTCTTAAGGCCAAAGGAGCAAAACGCTTGGGTACGGCACCGGCAACTGCGGTACGTGCCGGTCCTGGCAATGAAATTTGCGCAGCGGTGTTCCCACCGCCCTCGGTGGGAACACCGGCAGGAGGAGCAGCGGCCAGGTTCGCAGGTGCCACAGCAAGCCGGGTTTTAGGCTCTGGTTCTGAACCAATTGCTGGTGCTTCTGGCTGCTGAGATGCCGCAGGCGGCGGAAGCACGGCATATGCCAGCATGGGGCCGGTGCCATTGAGCAGCCAGGGCATTGATAAATCCGGCATTGCGGCCAAAATACGCTGCACGACCTCCAGGCTGGGCTTGTTGCGCCCCGATAGAATATGGCTAACGATGGGCCGCGCAATGCCGATGGCATCAGCAAACTGAGTAGGAGTAAGCTGCCGGGTTTCCAACAGCTTCCGAATGCGCTCAACCATTGTAATCAATTTAATTACAAATGTAGCTTGAAAATAATAGGCGCGTCAGGGAGAAGGTAGGTTGGCTTTATTAACAAATGACAATTATTAGGTCTTTAGTTTGATTACATTTATACACCAAGACCGCCACTCTTCTCCTCGCACTGGGCAAATACAATTGTAATCAACAACAATTCGGCATTCTCCTCCGCTTATAAAGCCAAAAAGCCCGGCAACTTGCAGCTGCTGGGCTCTATATTGATATCAGTTGCACTGCCTATAAAATGGGCAGCCCAACGGCTGGGCCGAAGCTGGCCCAGCCGTTGAGCAGGCTAATCGAAGTACTCACGGGCCAGCTTTTTATCGAGGCCATATATGTCGTCGCGGAAGTGGGGATGGCCGGCCGCGTCAGCCCAGGCCGTAAAATACACCAGGTAAACGGGCAGTTTTTCCTTGAGCGTAACGTACTTTTCGCGGCGCGTGGCAATGCTGTCGAGAATGGTTTGCTGGTCCCAGCCAGCCTTGTCGCGCAGCAGGTAAGTCGCCAGTTTGATGGGCTCCTCCACGCGCACACAGCCGTGGCTAAAGCTGCGGGCACTCTGCGAAAACAGCTCGTCGTGGGGCGTGTCGTGCAGGTAAATGTCGTTGGAATTGGGGAAAATAAACTTCACGTCGCCCAGGTCATTCTTGGGGCCGGGCCGCCGGCGCAGGGTGTACTTGAACGTTTCCTGGGTGACGGTGGCCCAGTCGACGGTGGCCGGGTCAATCACTTCGGCCTTGCTTCCCCAGCCTTTTACCACCTCCATGTCGAGGCGGTCGAGGTAGTGCGGGTCGGCCACGAGCTTGTCGCGCAGCTCGTTTTCGATGATGCTGAAGGGCACATTCCAGTAGGGCGCCAGCACCACGTACTCCATTTTGTCGCTGAAAACCGGGGTTTCGTGCAGCACCTTGCCCACGATGACGCGCATGGTGAAGGCCTCTTTGTTGTTCTCGACAACGTGCAGCGTGTACTCCGGTATGTTCACCAGCAGGTAATTCGGCTCGAAGCGCTTGGGCAGCCAGCGCCAGCGCTCCATGTTCAGAATGAGCTGGTCGATGCGCGCGCCGATGGGCACGTTGAGCTGGCGCAGGGTTTCACCGCGCACGATACCGTCGGGTTTCAGCCCGGCGTCCTGCTGAAACAACTTGACCGCGCTCACCAATTCGGGGCCATAGACCATCGCTACGGGTGCGGCGGGCGCTGCCGGGTTTGCGGGCGGAGGGCTGGCAGCGCCGCCGCCGGCGCTGTCGAGCAGCCGCTTGCGCAGGGCGGCCACGGCCGGCGACGACATTCCCGGCTTCAGGGTGAGGCCGGCCGGCAGGGCGGGCCAGCCACCGGCCCGCTCCTGGGCACGGTAAGTAGCCAGGGCCTTTTTCAGCTGGTCGTACTCGGGGTGTAAGGGGGCAAATTCGTAGTAGTTGTACCGGCTTTTGCGCTCCCCAAGGAAGGTCGCCAGGGCCTTGTTGAGCTTGATTTTATTGGGCTTCACCTGCCACGAGGTGTCTTTCGAATCGCGCGGGTTGGCGACGCCGCGGTAGTAGTCGGATGCCCACTTCAGGTAGGTCCCGGTGAGCCCAACGTCTATCTGACGCTCAAGCGCATTGCGGCGCGCGGAGTCCGGCCGGGCCTTTTCCAGTTCAGCAAAGAGCTGCTTGAAGTCCTTAACACGGTAGCTTTTAGGGTCGAGGCCTTCATCCTGGGCTTTAGCTATGGTATTTTGCAGCGTTAGCACCTGGGGCACCGGCTGGTGGTTCTTAAACCAGCCCAATCGGAAGCCGCGGTCGCGGTAAAAGCGTCGGGCAGCCAGCAGCTGCGGTTTGAGAGTGGGCTCGGCCCGGATGGTTTTGATGACGAAGGTGCTGTCGAGCAGCGGCTGCGAGCCGGCCGTCGTGGTCGTTGAGTCGGCCCGCCCATCGGCGGTCGACTGGCTTTTGTCGGAACCGCAGGATTGCAGCGCGGCACTGCCGAGCGCCGCGACCAGCAGCATCCACAGCAGGGAGGCAAAACGTAACAAAGAAGACATCGAATAAAGTAAAGCGAACGAAATAAAGGCCTCGGGCACGCGCCGGAAACCGGGCGGTGTACTGCCAAGCCGAAGGTGGGGTTGCACTGGGCGGCCCACAGGCTGCCCGGATGCAAAGTACGCCACCACCGGCCGTTGCCCGCCGGGGCAACGGCCGTAATCATGCCAGTTTCGTACCTCAAGCAGGCAAAGCCCACGTTTGGCCGTGAAGCAGCGGCCTTGGGCCGTTGGGCCCGACTGAACCTTGCGCCGGAACAACCGATACAGAATCTTCAAGCAGTGAAGCGATTGCGACAAAAACCTGCTTCTGGGTCCACTTCCAACGGAGATGAACGCGCATCCCGGCGCTAGCTTCCGGCACTTTTGCTTTTTTTGGTTCCCGCACCTTTTTCTATTCAAGTATGGCCCCTTCTGTTTCCGCGCCCGTCGGCTTGCCCACCGACCCGCATAGCTACGCCGGCACCGGCCCGGTGCGGGTGCGCCACCTGGCCCTGGCCCTCACGGTTGATTTTGACCGCCGCACGCTGGCTGGCTCCGCCACCTGGTACCTGGCCAATCCCGACGCGGCCCACGAAGTCGTGTTCGACACCCATGACCTGGCCATCGAAGCGATAGATGGGCTGGACGAAGCCGGCCGGGCAGCCCCGGCGGCTTTCTCCGTGGGCGAGCCGGACGCGGTACTGGGCCAGGCGTTGCGGGTGGCGCTGGCGGCGGGCACCACGGCCCTGCGCATTCGCTACCACACGGCCCCCACGGCGGCGGCCCTGCAATGGCTGGCCCCGGCCCAGACGGCCGGCACCCAGCCGTTCCTCTTCACGCAGTCGCAGGCCATTTTGGCACGCACCTGGCTGCCCTGCCAGGACTCGCCGGGCATCCGCTTCACCTACGAGGCCAGCGTGCACGTGCCGGCCCACCTGCTGGCCCTGATGAGCGCCGAGAACCCGCAGCAGCGCACTGCCAGCGGCGAGTACCACTTCCGCATGGCCCAGCCCATTCCGGCCTACCTCATGGCCCTGGCCGTGGGCGACCTGGCCTTTGCCCCGCTCAGCGGCCGCGTCGGCATCTATGCCGAGCCGGCTACGCTGCCCGCGGCCACCCACGAGTTTGCCGACCTCGAAAACATGGTAGCCGCCGCCGAACAGCTCTACGGCCCCTACCGCTGGGACCGGTACGACTTGCTGGTGTTGCCGCCCAGTTTTCCCTTTGGAGGAATGGAGAACCCCAGGTTAACATTTGTAACACCAACTATCCTAGCTGGTGACCGCAGCCTGACGAGTTTGGTCGCGCATGAGCTGGCCCATTCGTGGTCGGGCAACCTCGTTACAAATGCAACGTGGAATGATTTCTGGCTGAACGAAGGATTTACGGTGTATTTCGAGCGGCGCATCATGGAACATTTGTATGGCCGCGAATATGCCGACATGCTCCAGGTGCTGGGCCGCGATGCGCTGCGCCACACCATCGAGGAGTTGGGCGTGGCCAGCCCCGACACCCACCTGCACCTGGCCCTGGCCGGCCGCGACCCCGACGAGGGCCTCACCGAAATTGCCTATGAGAAAGGCTGCGCGCTGCTCCTGACCCTGGAATCACTCATCGGCCGGCCCCGGCTCGATGCCTTTATTAAGGGGTACTTCGCCCGCTTCAGCTTTCAGGCGATGGACACGGCGACGTTTCTGCACTACCTCCGCGCCGAGCTGCTCGACCAGGAGCCGGGGCTGGAAGCGCGCCTGAACCTGGCCGCCTGGGTAGACGGCCCGGCCCTGCCCTCCAACGCCCCGGCCGTCGCCTCGCGTCGGTTCGCGGCGGTCGACCGGGTGCTGGCTCAATTGCAAGGCGGCACCGACGCGGCGGCCCTCCTCTCCAGCACAACCGAGTGGAGCAGCCACGAATGGGTGCATTTTCTGCACGGCCTCCCGCCCACGCTGTCGGCGGCGCAGCTCGCCGCCCTCGATGCGGCGTTTCGGTTCACGGCCTCCGGCAACGCGGAGATTCTGACCGCGTGGTTTCCGCACACGCTCCGGGCGGGCTATGCGGCGGCCGACCCGGCGCTGGAGAATTTTCTGCGCCACGTGGGGCGGCGCAAATTTCTGGTGGCGCTCTACCGGGCCTTGCTCGCCGCGCCCGACGGCCCGGTGCGGGCCCGCGCCATCTACGCCGAGGCCCGGCCCAACTACCACGCCGTAGCCACCGGCACGCTCGATGCCATGCTGGCCGAGCGGCCATAGCCCGGCATATTGCCTGTCCGGCCCGAACTTTGCCCCAAAGCCCGCTCCCACCCGCCGCGTGGCCGGGGCGGCCCAACCTTTTCGCATCTCTCAGTTATTCTAATTATCCGTTGAAAACCATCATTCCTCTCGGCAAGCTCATCGCCGTGGGCGGCAACGAAGACAAGGGCACTTACCCCAACCCCCGGACCCGCCGCAAGTATTACCTCAACTTTTTTGAGTTGGGCATCCTCAAGCGCATCGTGCTGGAAACGGGCAAACCCGACCCGCGCATCGAAGTCATCACCACGGCTTCGATGATTCCGGAAGAAGTGGGGCCGATTTATACGGCTTCCTTCGCCATGCTCAACTGCCTGAACGTGGGCATCATGAACATCCGCACGCCCGAAGACGCCCGCCAGCCCGAGTACCTGGAGCGCCTGCTGGCGGCCGATGTCGTGATGTTTTCGGGCGGCAACCAGTCGCGGCTGCGCGAAATGTTTGGCGAAACCGACTTCCTCGACCGCATGGTGCAGCGCTACCGGGCCGAGCCTAATTTCGTGATTGCCGGCACCAGCGCCGGGGCCATGGCCATGTCGCAGTTCATGATTCGGGGCGGCTCGGTGCCCGATGCGCTGCTGAAGGGTGCCATGAAAATGGGCACGGGCCTGGGCCTGCTGCCGGCCGCCATCGTCGATTCGCACTTTGTGAAGCGGGGCCGGTTTGGGCGGCTCATCGAGTCGGTGGCGCTGCACCCCAAGCTCATCGGCATTGGGCTGGGCGAAGATACCGGCGTGCTCATCACCGAAGGGAATTTGGTAGAAACCATTGGTTCTAACCTGGTTATCATCCTCGACGGGCACAATATTCAGCACAACAACGCGGCGGCGGCCAAAAAAGGCACGGTGCTCTCCATCGAAAATATTACCATGCACGTGCTGGCCAAAGGCAATGTTTACGACATGCGCGAGCGGAAATTTTATCCCAGCAAGGATGTCCTGGCGCCGCCTGTGGCGGTGGCTATTTCGCCCGTAGAATAGAGAATATACTTATTGCTGTTTCGGTCTGCAAAAAGCCCGCTCATTGCATAATGAGCGGATTTTTTCGCTTCCGACCCGGCGTGCCCGCGTGGGCTGGTTTATTGGGCGGCTTCCGTATTCGCTAGCCACTGACAAGCTGACGCAGTACCTGATTCGACTTCTTTTAGGGCGGTTTCAGTAAAGTGTGGAGCGCGAAACGGGGCTTTCGGCGACTTGGACTTGGAAGGGGTTGCCAGTTGGGGTCGTTCTGCCTTTTGGCCGCACCCCCCGGCCCCCTCTCCGGGGAGAGGGGGAGCCAGAAGATTGTTGTTTATCTACATCTCACATACCTCAAGCTGAAAACTGCACCTAAGAATGCACGCAAGCCTCACTCCTATTTATATATGGCTACCTCGGCTTTGCCGCCTTCGATGCGGCTGGCGCGGTACATGCCCTCCGAATTGAAGGGCAGCGTGACGTGGCCGGCCGCGTCGACGGCAATCAGGCCGCCTTCGCCGCCGACGGGCGCCAGTTTGTCGTGCACGACCACGCGGCAGGCTTCTTCCAGCGACAGGCCTTTGTATTCCATCAGGCAGGCCACGTCGTACGCCGCCACGGCCCGGATAAAATACTCGCCATTTCCGGTGCAGCTGATGGCGCAGCGCGCATCGGCCCAGGTGCCGGCCCCGATGAGGGGCGTGTCGCCGATGCGGGAATACCGCTTGTTGGTCATGCCGCCGGTGCTGGTGGCGGCGGCCAGGTGGCCGTGCTGGTCGCGGGCCACGGCGCCCACGGTGCCTTTTTTCCGGTTGGGGTCGGCGGCGTGGTCGAGCTGCATGCGGCCCGCAGCCAGGGCATCTTGCAGCTGGTCGTAGCGTTTTTGGGTGAAGAAATAGGCGGCCGGTTGCAGGGGCAGGCCGTGCTCGCGGGCGAGGTCGTCGGCGCCGGGGTAGCCCAGCAGGACGTGCTCGGTTTTTTCCATCACCAGGCGGGCGGCGCGGATGGGGTTCTGCACCTGCCGGGCCCCGGCCACGGCCCCGGCCAGGCGGGTGTGGCCGCTCATGATGGCGGCGTCCAGTTCGTGGTGGCCGTCGTGGGTGAACACGGCCCCGCGCCCGGCGTTGAACAGGGGGCAGTCTTCGAGGCTGCGCACGGCGGCTTCGACGGCGTCGAGGGCCGCGCCACCGGCGCGCAGCCGGTCGTGGCCGATGGTGAGGGCGGTTTCGAGGGCGGCGCGGTACTGCTTTTCGTCGTCGGGCGTGAGCGAGGCGCGGGCAATGGTGCCGGCCCCGCCGTGGATTGCGAGAGCAAACATATCGGGAGGAAGTAGCGTAAAAAAGGGCCCGCAAAGGTAGCCGCAGGGAACGGCCGGACGGCGGCTCGTGTTTTTTTTCGTAGGTTTGACCCTCAAGTTTTCCAATCCCAAAACACCCCATTTTTATGGCATACGACGTAACCGGCCGGCTGCACGAAATATTTGACGAACAGCAGGTAAGCGAAAAGTTTCGCAAGCGCGAGTTCGTGCTGGAAGTCCAGGACGGCCAATATCCCGAGCATATTAAGTTTCAGATGGTTCAGGACAAAACCAGCCTCATCGACCCCTACAAAATGGGCGACGAGGTGAAGGTGACGTTCAACCTGCGCGGCCGCGGCTTCAACAAAAACGGCCAGATGCTGTACTTCACCAACCTCGAAGCCTGGAAAATTGAGCCGGCTTCCGGTGGCAACGGTGGCGGCAGCTTCGGCGGCGGCCAGCAGCAGGCGGCTCCCCGTCCGGCGGCCCAAAACCAGAACCCCACGCTGCGCGCCCAGCCCTCGGCCGCGCCCATCGCGGGCGACGACGACAACGACCTGCCTTTCTAGGTTTGGGCTGTTTAGCCAGCCGCCGCTTGGCCGCTGGCTAAATGTGAGGCCATTGGCTAGCTCACCACAACAAAAAATGCCGCCCTTGGACTCGAGGGCGGCATTTTTTGTGCTTGATTTTCGTATAGCAAGGCATGGATTTACACGAGCTGATAGCGCGGGGCGAAGGCGAAGAGCTGGAATTCAAGCAGAAAACGACCCACCCGCACCGAATTTCGCGCACTTTGGTTTCGTTGGCCAACACGCGGGGCGGGCAGGTGCTGGTGGGCGTGGACGACGCCGGGCGCATTTTGGGCGTGCGCGACGCGGAGGAGGAATTGTTTGTGCTGCGCGAGGCCGCCGAGCACTACGTCCAGCCGCCGCTGACGACCCTGCGCTACCACGAGGTGGAAGAAGACGGCCGCACCGTGCTGGTCGTTACCGTGCCCGAAAGCCTGAAAAAGCCCCACCGCGCCCAGGTGGCGCCCAACGACTGGCG
>CAXTCS010000100.1:0-13662 GCA_964242365.1 uncultured Hymenobacter sp.
GCTGGTGCAGGCCAATGCTCGGCTCGTCCATGATGTAGAGCACGCCCACGAGCTGGGTGCCAATCTGGGTAGCGAGGCGGATGCGCTGGCTTTCGCCGCCGCTCAGCGTGCGCACCGGCCGGTGCAGGTTCAGGTAGTCGAGCCCCACTTCGAGCAGGAAGCCAATGCGCTTGCGGATTTCCTTCAGCAGCTCGCGGGCAATCACGTTCTGGCGCTCCGTCAGGCGGCTTTCCAGGCCTTCAAACCACGCGGCCAGCTCGTTCAAGTCCATCACCGACAGCTCGCCGATGTGCTTGCCGTCCATCTTGAAGTGCAGGCTTTCCTTTTTGAGGCGGTAGCCGTGGCACTCGGGGCAGGGCTGGGCCTGGGCGTACTGCGCAATCCACTCCCGGATGTTGTCCGACTCCGAATCCATCTGTCGGCGCAGGAACGGAATGAGGCCTTCGAACGGCTCGGTGTACACGCTTTTGCGGTCGTCGGCCTCGTCTTCCGTGATGCCGTGGAGCAGGCGTTGCAGCAACTCCTCGGGCAGTTTATCCAGCGGCGTGTTTAGGGTGGCCTTGTGCTTTTTGAGGATGAGCTGGAGCTGCTGGAAAATCCAGATGTCGCGGTACTCGCCCAGCGGCGCGATGCCGCCGCGCGAAATGCTCAGCTTGCGGTCGGGCAGCACGGCTTCCTCCGTGATTTCCTGCACCTCGCCCAGCCCGTTGCAGGTCGGGCACGCCCCGTACGGCGAGTTGAAGCTGAACGTGTTGGGTGCCGGGTCGTCGTAG
This sequence comes from uncultured Hymenobacter sp., assembly GCA_964242365.1. Taxonomy (GTDB): domain Bacteria; phylum Bacteroidota; class Bacteroidia; order Cytophagales; family Hymenobacteraceae; genus Hymenobacter. The sequence goes on from CAXTCS010000100.1 coordinate 774, forward strand.
GCGATGCCGGTGGTCGGGTCCATCAAAAAGCGCGAGAAGAACTGCGGCTGCGCCTTTTTGCCGTCGGGGTCTAGCACCAGCATGGTGCCCTTGCCGTGCGTGAGCGCGTTTTGCACCGAGCCGCTGAGGCGAAACCGGTCCTCCTCCTTCACCACGAGCCGGTCAATCACGATTTCGATGTCGTGAATCTTGTAGCGGTCGACCTGCATCTTGGCGGTGATGTCGAGAATTTCGCCGTCGACCCGCACTTTGGTGAAGCCCAGCTTGGCAATCTTCTGAAAATCTTCGCGGTAGTGGCCTTTGCGGCCCTTCACCACGGGGGCCAGCACCACCAGCTTTTTGCCGTCGAAGTGCTTGATAATGTATTTGATAATCTGGTCGTCGCTCTGCCGAATCATCTTCTTGCCCGTGGCGTAGCTGAAGGCTTCGGCCGTGCGGGCGTAGAGCAGGCGCAGGAAATCGTAAATCTCGGTGATGGTGCCCACCGTGGAGCGCGGGTTGCGCGAGGTCGTCTTCTGCTCGATGCTGATGACCGGCGACAGGCCCTCGATTTTGTCCACGTCGGGCCGCTCCAGCCCGCCCATAAACGAGCGGGCGTAGGCCGAAAACGTCTCCATGTACCGCCGCTGCCCCTCGGCATAAATCGTATCGAAGGCCAGACTCGACTTGCCCGAGCCCGAAATACCGGTAAAAACCACCAGCCGGTTGCGCGGAATCTTCACCGACACGTTCTTCAGGTTGTGCTCGCGCGCGCCGTACACCTCGATGTACTGCGCCTCCAGGTGCTGCGCGGCGGGGCTGTGGCCGTTGAGTTGGCCGTGCAGGTGCCCGGTGGTGGGGCCGGCGGCCGGCATTTCGGTGAGCGTGCGCACGGCGGCGGCCGTTTCGGCGGCCGCCGCGCCGCCGTTGGAAGTCGGGTTGCCGTTGGAAGCCGGTTTTTTCTTGTCAGCCGCCGGGGCCTTGGCTGGCGCCGCCCGTTGGCTAGGAGCTGTGGCAACCGGGGTAGCAGGGGATTTTTTGGCCATTCAGAAACGCAGCGAATAAGTTCGCAAAAGTACGAAAAGCGCCACCCAATTGCTAGGGGCAGCCGCTATATAACGAGAAGATGATGAGCGCGGGGCGTTGGTGCATAACCCAAAACCGGGCGTATTTGTGCCCGGCGTTTCGCCAGAAAATTATATACCGCCGATTGCGGCTCATTGGTCGATGTTTTGCCCGTTGCGGGCGTCGGCCGCGCATCTTGGCACTTGCCTTGCATCTACCGGGCCAGTAGCGCCGTTAAGGGAGCTACCGGATTTTTTCTCAACCAATCATCATGCAATCCCTCGCAAAATTTGTTGGCGCTGCCCTGGTGGGTGCGTTTGCGCTGCTGGCCGCGCCGGCTGCCCAGGCCCAGGTGGGGGTGAATATTAATATTGGCGCGCCGGGCTGGGGCCCCCAGGTTCCTTACGGCACGCAGTATTACTACATTCCCGAAATTGACGGCTACTACGACCTGTATTCGCAGCAGTACATCGTGTTTCAGGACGGCTACTGGGTGCCCCTGCCCCAGCTCTACGGCTACGACCCCTACCAGTTCCACCCGGTCGTAATCGGCTACCGCGGCCGCGAGCCCTGGCTGCAACGCGATTATTACCACCAGCGCTACGCCTACCAGCCCTACCGGGCTTACGGCCCTGGCCGCAACGGCTACTACAATGGCGGCTACGGCCGCCCCGGCTATGGCTACGGCTACGATAACCGTGGCTACTCCAATGGCCGCGGCTACGGCGACCGGGACCACGATAATCGTGGCTATAATGACCACGACCGCGATAATCGTGGCGGCTATGGCGACCACGACAACCGCGGCGGTTACGGTGGGCGCGACTACCGCAGCCCGTACAACGGCGGCGACCACCGCGGCCAGAATGCTAATGGCGGCTACGGCGGCCAGCCCCAGGCGCCGCAGCAACAGCCGCAACAGCAGCCGTCGGGCGGCTATGGCGGCCAGGGCCAGCAAGGCGGCGGCCGGGGCGATAACGGCAGCCACGACAATGGCAACCACGGCGGCGGGCGCAGCCGCGTCCGCAACTAAGCCGCTGCCGACTCCGCTGCCACTGGCAGGTATATTGCTCCGGACGCACTCCCTTTTTTCTGTTTCATCAACACAACCCTCATGCAACTCCTCCCCAAGCTTCTGGCCACGGCCCTGCTCAGCGCGTTTGCGCTGGCGGCGGCCCCGGCTGCCCAGGCCCAGGTCAATGTCAACATCAACACGGCCCCGCCCGCCTGGGGGCCGCCCGCGCCGGCCGGCACGCAGTTCTACTACATCCCCGAAATCGACGGCTACTACGACCTGTATGCCCGCCAGTACATCGTGAACCGCAACGGCCAGTGGATACCCGTGGCTGTGATTGACGGCTACGACCCGCGTGCTTTTCACCCGGTGGTGCTCGACTACCGGGGCCGCCAGCCCTGGGTATTTGTGGGCGCGCACCGCGACCGCTACCCCAGCCGCGTGGTTGTGGTGCGCCCTGGGCGCGGCCTGCCCCCCGGCCAGGCCAAGAAGCTGTACCGCCAAGGCTACCAGCAGGGCTACCGCGAGGAACGGCGTGAAGACCGGCGCGAGGACCGTGGGCACGGCCGGGGCAATGGAAACGGCCACGGAAAAGGCCATGACCGCGACTAACCTGTAATGGACACAAAAAACCCGGCCTCCTGCGAAGCCGGGTTTTTTGTGTCCATTATTTTTGCGTCCAGTGGGGCCTAAAACGCCGCGTTTTTGGGGTAGCGCGGGAAGGGAATGACGTCGCGGATGTTGCTCATGCCGGTCACGAACAGCACGAGGCGCTCGAAGCCCAGGCCGAAGCCGGCGTGCGGCGCGGTGCCGAAACGGCGGGTGTCGAGGTACCAGTCGAGCTCGTCGGTGGGCACGTGCATCTCGGCCATGCGGGAGGTGAGCTTGGTGTAATCCTCTTCGCGCTGCGAGCCGCCGATGATTTCGCCGATGCCGGGAAACAGCACGTCCATGGCGCGCACGGTGCGGCCGTCCTCGTCGAGCTTCATGTAGAAGGCCTTGATTTCCTTCGGGTAGTTGGTGAGAATGACGGGCTTTTTGAAGTGCTTCTCGACCAGGTAGCGCTCGTGCTCGGACTGCAAATCGGTGCCCCAGTCGACGGGGAACTCGAACTTCTGCTTGGCCGATTTCAGGATTTCGACGGCCTCGGTGTAGGTGAGGCGCTGGAAGGCGTGGTCGACCACCGATTGCAGGCGGCCGAGCAGCTCCTGGTCGTACTGGTCGTTGAGGAATTGCAGGTCGTCGGCGCAGTGGGCCAGGGCGTATTTTACCAGGCTTTGGAGGAAATCCTCGGCCAGGTCCATGTTTTCTTCGAGCTCGTTGAAGGCCACTTCGGGCTCAATCATCCAGAACTCGGCCAGGTGGCGGGCGGTGTTGGAGTTTTCGGCCCGGAAGGTGGGGCCGAACGTGTAGATGCTGCCCAGGGCCAGGGCGGCCAGCTCGCCTTCGAGCTGGCCCGAAACGGTGAGGTTGGTTTGCTTGCCGAAGAAGTCCTCCGAAAAGTCCACGGCGCCGTCGGCGGTGCGGGGCGGGTGCTCGGGCGGCAGGGTGGTGACGCGGAACATCTGGCCCGCGCCCTCGGCGTCGGAGCCGGTGATGATGGGCGTGTGGACGTAGAAAAAGCCGTGGTCGTTGAAGTAGCGGTGGATGGCGAAGGCCAGCGCGTGCCGGATGCGCAGCACCGCGCCGAAGGTGTTGGTGCGCGGGCGCAGGTGGGCGATGTCGCGCAGGTGCTCGAGCGAGGTGGCTTTCTTTTGGAGCGGGTAGGCCTCGGCGTCGGCTTTGCCGAGCACCGTGACTTCGGTGGCCTGAATCTCGACGGCCTGGCCTTTGCCTTGCGAAGCCACCAGCTTGCCCCGGATGGCCACGCAGGCGCCGTTGCCCACGTCTTTGAGGGTTTCTTCGGGAAATTTTTCGGCGTCGGCCACGGCCTGGATGGTGTGAATTGTGGAGCCGTCGTTGACGATGATGAACTGCACGTACTTGTTGCCGCGGCGGGAGCGAACCCAGCCTTTGACGAGGACTTCGCGGTCGAGCTCCTGGCTGGCCAAAAGCTGCTGCACGGTGGACCGTTTGAGGGACATAACTTGCGGGGAAGCGGGTGAATCGGCAAAGGTAGGGCGGCAGCGCAGCAGTAGCGCACGCTATGGCTTGCGACGGGTGGCGCGGGTTCGGCAGGCGGGGCGGGCCGGGGCACTCGCGGCGCCCGGCGCAAGCGAAAGCGTGCGCTACGTCAACTTTTCGGGCCGAACTTAGTAAAAACCCTACCGCCCCGGCCCTTTCGTACTTTCGTTACTATGCAACGCCTCGACCTCAAACAGCTCCTTTCGCAAAAGCTTAGCCCGCAGCAGATTCAGTTTATCAAGCTGCTGCAAATTCCGACGGCGGAGCTGGAGACGCGCATCAAAGAAGAAATGGAGGTGAACCCGGCGCTGGAAGAAGACGAGCCCGACGACGCCGAGGAGCTGGAGCGCGACGAGGACGACGGCGACGAGGCGGACGACGACCCCGACGCCGCCCTCGACAACGACGAGAACACGCTGGACGAGGATTTTGACGACCGCGGCGCCGACCAGGACCCGGCCGACGAAATGCCCGAGCCCGAAATACCGCCCAAAGACGAAGGCCCCGCCGACTCCGAAACCGCCGCCGACACCCAGGACCTCGACCTGAGCGACTACCTCAACGACGACGAAATAGCGGGCTACAAGATGCAGGGCGACGGCCCCGGCGAGGAAGAGGAGCGCGACACGCCGCTGGCCGACACCAGCGGCTCGCTGATGGACTCGCTGCTCGACCAGCTGCACTTTGCCGATTTGGACGAGCGCCAGGAGGCCATCGGCCAGCAGCTCATCGGCTCGATTGACGGCGACGGGTACATCCGGCGCGACTTGTCGGCCATTGCCAACGACCTGGCCTTTAGCCAGAACCTGGAGGTGACGGTGCCGGAAATTGAGGCCGTGCTGCGCGTGGTGCAGGGCTTCGACCCGCCCGGCATCGCGGCGCGCGACCTGCCCGAGTGCCTGCTGCTGCAACTGGAGCGCCGGCCGCAGGACGAGGCCACCACCAACGCCGAGCGGATACTGACCGACACGTTTGAGGAGTTCAGCAAGAAGCACTACCCGCGCATTCAGCAGAAGCTCGATTTGGAAGATGACGAGCTGAAGGAGGCCATCAACGTGATTCTGAAGCTGAACCCCAAGCCGGGCGGCAGCGGCCCGAGCGGCCTGGGCAAGACGCAGTATTTGATGCCGGACTTCATTCTGACCAACGACAACGGCGTCTTCAACCTGACGCTGAACGCCCGCAACGCCCCCGAGCTGCGCGTGAGCCCGGCCTACACCGAGATGTTCCGGACCTACGACAAGGCGGCCAAAAAAGACGTCAAAATGAAGGAGGCCGTGTCCTTCGTGAAGCAGAAGCTGGACTCGGCCAAGTGGTTCATCGACGCCATCCGGCAGCGGCAGAACACGCTGCTGCGCACCATGAACGCCATCGTCGAGTTGCAGCGCGACTTTTTTGCCGAGGGCGACGAGGGCAAGCTCCGGCCCATGATTCTCAAGGACATTGCCCAGCGCATCAGCATGGACATTTCGACGGTGAGCCGGGTGGCCAACTCGAAATCCATCCAGACGGAGTTCGGCATTTACCCGCTCAAGTACTTTTTCTCGGAAGGCATTGCCACCGACTCGGGCGAGGACGCGAGCAGCCGCGAGGTGAAAAGCATTTTGAAGGACCTGATTGGCAACGAGAGCAAGGCCCGCCCGCTGAGCGACGACAAGCTGGAAAAAATGCTCAACGCCCGCGGCTACAACATTGCCCGCCGCACGGTGGCCAAGTACCGCGAGCAATTGAACATTCCGGTGGCCCGGCTGCGCAAAGAGCTATGACATTTAACAACCAACATTTAACATTTAACAGGTTGTCATTCAGTTGGCGCCAGAAGCAGCCGGTTGTCTTTACCTTTGAGTAGCGTTGAGGCAATTACTTATGGATATGACTGCTTGCTATAACTGCTTGCTATAACTGCTTGCTATGGCCGCGCGCTGTTAATTGTTAAATGTTACTTGTTAGATGTTGGTTGACCTGCTACCCACTGACCCCGCCGAGCTACGGGAATTGTTACTGATTGAGCGGGCCCGCCGCGAGCAGGCCGAAGACGATTTGAGGCGTTTCCACGCGCCGGGGCCGGTGCCGCTGCTCAACCCCAACCCCGTGCTGCGGGTGAGCGCGGCCGGCAAGCTGCTGTTTGCCAACGCGCCGGCCGCGCAGCTGGCCCACGACCTCGAAGGCAGCGACCCGGCGTGGGTGCGGCCCGAGCTGGTGCAGGCCGTGAGCCAGGCCCTGCGCACCGGCGAGGTGGCGCAGGGCGACCTGGTGGCCAACGGCCGGCACTACCTGCTCTTTACGGTGCCGGTGCTGGAGGGCCGCTACGCCACGCTCTACCTCACCGACGTGACGGCCCGGCGGCAGGCCGAGCAGGACACCCGCGAGCAGCGCGAATCGTACGAAGCCATTCTGGCCCACTTGCCGGCCGTGGTCACGGTGCTCGGGCCCGACCAGCGCTACCGCTACGTGAACCCCTACGCCGAGCGCGACCCGGCCCGGCGCCAGGCCCGCGTGGGCCGCACGTTTGCCGACTACTGCGCGGCCAAGGGCCTGCCCCAGTCGCTGGCCGTGCGCCGCCGCCGCTTGTTTGAGCGGGCCGTGAGCAGCCGCGAGCTGGTGAGCTGGGAGGAGCGCTGGCCCGGCCCCGACGGCGAAACGGCCCGCTACTGGGTGTGCTACTACCAGCCGGTATTTGGGGCCGATGGGGCGCTGCGCGACATGATGGGCTACGGCCTCGACATCACCACGCGGCGGCAGGCGGAGGTGCGCACCCGCCAGAGCGAGGCCCAGGTGCTGGCCCAGCAGTCGTTTACCAGCCTGGTGCTCGACCTCAACCCCAACCTGATTTGGGTGCGCGACGCCGACAGCAACACCGTGTTTGAGAACGCGGGCATGGCCGCCCTGCGCAAGCAGATGAGCGAGCTGGCCGGCACCGCCACCCTGGAAGAGGCCATGAGCATCGACGAGCTCAAGAGCCTGGCCGGGGCCGATTACGAGGTGCTGCGCACGGGCCGGCCCCTCACTATCGAAACGTCGATGCGGCTGGCCACCGGCGAGGTGCACTGGTTTCAGACGGTGCGCTGCCCGCTGGTGCTGGCCGACGGCACGGCCCAGGTGCTGGGCGTGAGCACCGACATTACGGCCCTGAAGGCGGCCCAGCACGCGGCCGAGGCTGCCGCTACGGCCCGCGAAAACTTCCTGGCCAACATGAGCCACGAAATCCGCACGCCCCTCAACGGGGTGCTGGGCATGACCAGCCTGCTGGCCAAAACGGGCCTCAACGAGCAGCAGCGCAGCTACACGGCCGTCATTCAGCACTCGGGGCGCCACTTGCTGAACGTGGTGAACGACGTGCTCGACATGGCCAAAATCACCTCCGGCAAGCTGGAGCTGGAGCAGGCGGCCTTCAACCTGTGCGACTCGATGGGCCACGCCGCCCAGCCGCTGGTGATGCAGGCCCTGGAAAAAGGCCTTCGGGTGGAGGGCACGCTGCTGCGCGACTCGTGCCCGCTGCCCTGGGTGGTGGGCGACTCGTACCGGCTGAACCAGATTTTGATTAACCTGCTCTCGAACGCCATCAAGTTTACGCCGGCGGGCGGCACCGTGGCCGTGGGCGGCTACTTCGTGAGCGAAACCGACGACACGCTGACCACCGAATTCCGGGTGTCGGACACCGGCATCGGCATCGCGCCCGACAAGCTGGAAAGCATCTTTCAGGAATTTACCCAGGCGTATGCCGACACCACCCGGCAGTTTGGCGGCACGGGCCTGGGCCTGAGCATCAGCCGGGCGCTGGTGGCCCAGATGGGCGGGCGGCTGATGGTGCAAAGCACGCCGGGCGAGGGCAGCACCTTTGCCTTTATTACCACGCTGCCCAAGGCCAGCGCCCTGGCCCGGCAGGCCGCCCAGGCCCCGCTGGTGCCGGTGCAGGAGGCCGCCGTGCGGGGCAGCCGCGTGCTGCTGGTGGAAGACAACCCCGTGAACCGCGAAGTGGCGCAACTGCTGCTGGAGGGGCACGGCGTGCTGGTGCACGAAGCCGCCAGCGGCCTCGAAGCCCTCGACTTGTTTGAGCTGAACCGCTACGACGCCGTGCTGATGGACATTCAGATGCCGGGCATGAACGGCCTGGAAGCCACGGCCCGCATCCGGGCGCACGCCGACGCCCGGCGGGCGGCCACGCCCATTCTGGCCCTCACGGCCAACGCTTTCCGGGCCGATGCCGACAAGTACGCCGCCGCCGGCATGAACGACACGCTGCCCAAGCCCTTCGACGAAGCGGAGCTGCTGAGCAAGCTGGCCTCGCTGATTGCGGGCGTGGACCGGCCGCTGGTGGAGCTGGCCGCGCCCACGCCCGCCGAAGCGCCGCTGCCCGCGGCTGCCGCCCCGGAAGCGCCGGCGTTGCCTCCCGCCGAAACCGCCCCCTTCGACCTGGCCCTGCTGCACCACGCGGCGCGCGGCAGCACGGCCTTCGTGAACCGCATTCTGGCGTCTTTTCAGGCCCACACGCCCGGCAGCGTGGCCGCCCTGCGCACCGCCGCCGCCGCCGCCGACTGGCCCGCCGCCGCCGCGCTGGCCCACAAGCTGCGGCCGGCGCTGCGCCTGCTCGGGGCCACCGGCCTGCTGCCCTGGCTCGAAGCGCTGGAAGCCGACGCTGCCCGCGCGGCCGAGCGCCACGCGGCGGCCGAAGGGCTGGCAACGGGGCTGGCCGCGCTGCTGAAGGCGCTGCCGGCGGAGGTGCTGGCCTAGCTGGTACCGTCTTTCCACCGGGCTTTTTCTGGTGGCCTGGCGGTTGCGGCTCTGTATATGGTTTGGACCGGAAATCGGCTCTTATTGGGGAGGCCCTGCCCCTACCGGCGGCCCAGCCGCCACTCGGCCGCCAGCTCGAAATAGGGCAGCACGCGGTGCGTTTCGCGGGCCAAGTCGAGGGCGGTGTAGCTGCTGCCGACGTAAGTGCCGGGGCCGGGGGCGTAGGTCGAGAATGTGCGCATCCATTGCAGCCAGATGCTGGCCGTGAGGGTGAAGCCGGCGGTGGCGCGGCGCTCGACGGCCAGCTCGGGGCCCTGCTGCCGGGTGATGTTGTGCAGGTAAATCAGGCGGGCCGTGGGGTTGGGGGCGGTGGCCTCGGGCAGCAGGGCGGCGCGGCCGTAGTTGCGCTGTTCGAGCAGGCGGTAGCCCAGGCGCAGGCTGGTGCTGCCCCGGCGGCCGGTCCAGCTCTGGCGCGCCCCGGCCGAGAAGTCGTGGGTCACGCTGGTGTCGAGCGGGCTTTCGCGGAACCTGGCCCAGTTGAGCTGGCCCACGCGGTTTTCGCGGCGCACGTAGTCGGCCAGCAGCAGCAAGCGGGGCCGCAATTGGTAGCTGAGGCTCTGGGTTTGTTCGAGCACGCGGCTGGCGCGGTTGCGGGCCTGCTCGCTGGTGAGGTCGCGCACCTGGTAGCTCACCCAGAGGTGGTAGCCCGAGCGGATGCTCCACCGGCCCGGCGCCCAGGTGAAGCCGGGCTCCCAGTGCAGCAGGCGGTCGGTGTAATTTTCGGCGCTCAGTCCGGCCCGGATGAACACCGTTTGGCGGTATTCGCCGGCCACCCCCAGCGTGGTGCGGAAGGCCCCGGCCCAGCGGCCCGTCCAGGTGAGGCGCAGCAGGTGCTGGGCTTCGTCGCGGGTTTGCTGGTTGTCTTTGCTAGGCGCGTCGACGCGCAGCAGCTGGGCCGTGCCCAGCAGGGCCAGGGCGTGGCGGGGCGTGGGCAGCCAGGTGAGGGTGCCCTGCCAGAGCGTGGTTTGCTCGGTGATGTCCTTCACCTGCTCGCGGGCCAGGGCGGTGGCCAGGCGGGGGGCGCTCAGGTGGCGGGAGTTGTCGAGGTAGTAGGCCCGGGTGCGCTCGCGGTAGCTGAAAACAATGGCGGTCTGGAGCTTGGGCCGCGTGAAGCGCAGCTCCTGGCGGGTGTCGAGCTCGCGCTGGCGGTAGCCCACGTCCTGCAAGGTATCGGCCCCCTCGCTTTGCCGGCGGTAGCGGAAGGCGCGGGTGGGCAGCAGCAGGTTGTTGTCGGAGCGCAGGGTGGCGAAGGGGTTGATGCGGTAGGAAGCGCTGGCCTGCACGACCACCGTATCGGACTGAATGCGCTGCACCGAGCCGAGCAGGTAGTCTTCGGCGCGGTTGGTGCGGTAGCCCAGCCGGCCCTGCACCGTGAGCGGCGAGGTGGGCAAAAACGCCTGTTCGCCCGCGGCTTCGGCCACCAGGCGCTGCATGGTGCGGGGGCCCAGCGCGGCGCGGGTGCCCAGCACGCGCACCACCAGGGGCGCCGCCGCGGGCCCGTTGGCGAAAACGATGGCGGCCGCGTCGAAGCCGTAGGCGAAGCCGGCGTCGTCGCGGCCGTTGCGGCGGTCGGTGGCCAGGCCGCCCAGGGCCGTGAGGTGCAGCTGCGAGAGCGAATCGGCGGCGTGGCCGGGGCGCAGGCGGCGCTGGTAGCCCAGGCGGCCCAGCCACAGGCCGGTGCGGGTGGCATTGGCCCGGCTTTGGTCGTAGTGCAGCTGCTGGCCCAGCTGCCAGTGGTTGGCGGCGTCGAGGGTGAACACGTCGGCCACGTCGGCCCCGTAGTCTTCGCGCACGAAGGGCGGCGTGCCCCGCGAGTCGTAAATCATGTCGGTGCCCACGCGGTAACGCAGCTGCTGGCGCGGCCCCAGCCGCAGGTAGCCCCGCGCGCCGGAAGCTTGCACGAAGGTGCTCACGCCCACCCGCCGGGCGCGGGCCACGAGCAGCAGCGCGGTGTCGGCCCCCGCCGGCCGCAGCCCGCTGAACACCGGCCCAAATGGGGTGGCGCCCACCAGCACCTGGGCCCGGCCGGCCAGCGGCACCAGCAGCAGCAACAGCAGCGCGAGGCAGTGCCACATGCGCCGCCGGGCGGCCCCAAATCGGCCCTTGCCGGCGCGGGCGCGTGTGGCACCGCTTCGCGCTGCCGCTGCCGTTACGCACACCGAAAACCACCTGATTACCACGCTCGCACGGCCCGCGATTTGTCCTTTTGCCGGGCCGCGGCGGGAAGGTAGCACATCGGCTGGCGAGGCCTAAGAAATAGTTTTTCGTTAGGTTAGCTGTTCAAAACTCCCTTGGCGTTCCGGGGCCCGGGCCTCAACCGATTGGGCCCGGCCTTGCCATTACCTTATTCTGCTATCGGTACTATGAATAATTCTTTTATCACCCGTTTGCTGGCCGCCGGGCCGGTGGCGTTGCTGCTGCTCGCGGCGCCGGCCCGCGCCCAGCACGTGCTCTGGGCCGCCCGTTTGGTGGCCGTTTCGTCGCAAAAATCCGAGGGCAAAGAGCCTTTTTCGCCCGCTCAGGTTTTGAGCACGCCCAATGCATTGCCGCTGGGCCAAATCAGCAACGACGCCTGGATTCCCAAAAAGGAAGGGCCCAACGAGTTTATCGAGGTGCGCTTTGCCCGCTCCATCGCGGCCCAGCAGGTGACGATTGTGGAGAACTTCAACCCCGGCTCCATCACCAAAGTCGAGCTGGTCGACACCAAGGGCGGGCACCACGAAGTGTATTCCAACGACAAGCCCGGCCCCCTGCCCGAGGCCTACCGCACCCTTGAAGTGAAGTTTCCGGTGGCCGAATACCGCACCCTGGGCGTGGTGGTGCGCATGAACACGGGCAAGGTGGAAGGCGTGAACCAGATTGACGCCATCGGCATTGCCGACGTGGCCTCGACGATGGTGAAGCAGGCGTTTGACGCCCCGAAAGGGCCCGACGCGGTGAAGTCGACCCAGTTCGACTCGGCGCTGGTGAACCTGGGGCCCAACGTGAACACGCGCTACGTGGACACCCACCCGGTTATCTCGCCCGACGGGCGCACGCTGTACTTTGCCCGCCAGAGCTTTCCCGACAACGTGGGCGGTGGCCGCGACCCGCAGGACGTGTACTATTCGACGCTGGTGAGCGGCAAAAACAAGACCTGGAGCCTGGCCAAAAACCTCGGCAGTCCCGTGAACACCCCCGACGACCCCAACGGCATTGCCTCGGTATCGGCCAACGGGCAGAGCGCGATTCTCATCAACAACTACAACCGCGACGGCACCATCGACCCGCTCGGGTGCAGCCTGAGCAAGCGCACCCGCATGGGCTGGACCCAGCCGGTGAAGCAGGACATCAAGGACTTTGTGAACCTGGACAAGGAGCACGTCGATTTCTTCCTGGCCACGTCGGGCAAGGCCCTGCTGATGGCCGTGGAGCGCCCCGACGGCCTGGGCGGGCAGGATATTTTCGTGAGTTTCCCGGTGCCCGAAACGGCCAATACCTGGAGCAAGCCCAAGAACCTGGGCCGGAACGTGAACACGGAGAAGTCGGACTTCGCGCCCTTTCTGGCGGCCGACGAAAAGACCTTGTATTTTGCCAGCGAGGGCCGCGGCGGCTACGGCAAGTCCGACATTTTCTACACCAAGCGGCTCGACGACACCTGGACCAACTGGAGCCCGCCCCGCAACCTGGGCCCGGTGGTGAACTCGCCGGACTTTGACGCTTACTACACCATTTCGGCGGCGGGCCAGGACGCTTACCTGGTGTCGTCGCGCAACGGTATTGACAACTCCAAGGACATTTTCCGCATCTCGCTGGCGCCCGCCTTCCAGCCCGAAGTGGTGACGCTGGTGACCGGCCGGGTGCTCGACGTGAACACGCACAAGCCCATCCGGGCCATCATTCACTACGAAAACCTGATTACGGGCGAGGAAATCG
>CAXTCS010000101.1:0-13647 GCA_964242365.1 uncultured Hymenobacter sp.
CACGACGCGGGCCTGCCGCCGGCCTGCTTCCGCACCCTGCTCATCGGCTCCGATGGGGTGGCCAAGCTGCTGTCCGACGACCGCGTGCGGGCCGTGACGCTCACCGGCAGCGAGGCGGCCGGCGCCGCAGTGGCGGCCATCGCCGGCGCCCACATCAAAAAAACCGTGCTGGAGCTGGGCGGCTCCGACCCGTTCATCGTGCTGGCCGACGCCGACGTGGCCCTGGCCGCCAAAACCGCCGCCCAGAGCCGCATGATAAACAGCGGCCAGAGCTGCATCGCGGCCAAGCGCTTCATCGTCGAAAAGCCGGTGGTGAAGGAATTCATCAGCCAGCTGAAAACGCACCTGCTGGCCCTGCGCCCCGGCGACCCGCTCGACGACACCACGCAGTACGGCCCCCTGGCCCGGCCCGATTTGGCCGACGAGCTGGCCGGGCAAGTGGCGGATTCGGTGGCCCAGGGCGCCAAAGTCGAGCTGTTCGGCGGCCAGGCCAAGCCCGGAACCGCCCTTTTCCGGCCCATGATTCTCTCGAATATCAAGCCCGGCCAGCGGGCGTACTCCGAGGAATTGTTTGGCCCCGTGGCCCTGGTGCTCGAAGCCAAAAACGCCGCCGAAGCCGTGCGCCTGGCCAACGATTCGCGCTTCGGCCTGGGCGCGGCCGTGTGGACGAAGGACCCGAAAAAAGGCGAAGCCCTGGCCCGGCAACTGGAAAACGGCGCCGTTTTCGTCAACGGCCTCGTGAAATCCATGAACGAGCTGCCGTTCGGCGGCGTGAAGAAATCCGGCTACGGGCGCGAGCTGTCGTACCTCGGCATCCGCGAATTTGTGAACCAGAAATCGGTCTGGATTGGCCAGGCAGCGGCGCCGGCCGCAAAGACGGAATAGGGCTCACGCCAACGGCCCGTTCTCACAAATACCCCAGCAGCTTGTACGTCAGCCAGCCGGCCATTTCGTGCACCAGCAAGCTCCAGCTTTCGAGGGCGGCGGGGCTGGGCAGCAGCCAGTAGTCGGGCGTCGGTTGGCGGTCGGTGCTGCGAAAGCCGGCGGGAAAGGAAAGGGGCCGCAAACCTGCTTCGCGGAAGCAGCCCAACGCCCGCCGCTGATGAAACGCCGACGTAACCAGCACCAGCGTGTCCAGCTCCGGATGCCCGGCCAGCAAACGCTTGGTAAACAAGGCGTTTTCGTGCGTATTTCGGCTTTGGTCTTCCAGCAGAATGGTCGAATTCGGCACCCCGGCCAGGCGCAGCAGCACGGCGAGGTCGGCGGCTTCGGTGTGGGCCTTGCGGAGCACCGCGCCCGAGCCGCCCGAGACGATGATGCGCCGCACGCGGCCCGCCCGGTACAGCCACAAAGCGTTGGTGAAGCGGTCGGCGCCGGGGCCGAGGTACACCCGGTCGTGCGGCGACTTATCGACTTCGGTGATGCCGGTGAGCAGCACGGCGGCATCGGCGTGGCGCGGCAGGGCGGCCAGCGGCACGGGCGGGCGCTCCCAGGCCAGCAGCGCTTCGTTCACCAACGCCGGATTGGTGCCCACGAGCAGCAGCCCGAGCGCGGCCCTCAGCCACTGCCGCCGCCGGCGCGGCTGCCGGGCCAACAGCGCGGCGGCCAGCAGCGCCAGCAGCCACACCGTGGGCAGCAGCACGACGTCGAGCACTTTGGAAAGCAGAAAAAACACCGACAAATGTAGCCTGCCCGGCCAGATGCGTACGGCCGCCCGTCGTTGAACGGAATCGGTGCCACGGCGCGGGCGACGGGCGGGGGCCCGCCCCGCACCCTACGCCTACGAACCTGAGAATTGCGCTACTTGTGCGGCGCAAGCTTGCGCAAGCGGTCGAGCAGGGCCCGCACGTCGGCGTCGGTTGCGCAGGTGTCGCATTCCAGCATGCGGCCCTGGCAGTAGCTCACAAAAAACGGGGCGGCGCGCTCGTTCATCAGCTGCCGGGCCACCGGGTTTTCGTCGGAAGAAAGGCGCACGAACAGGATGCCCTCGTACTCGTCTTCGGCGGCAAATTTGGCGAAGGTTGGCCCCAGCATCTTGCAGACGGCGCAGTCATCGGCGGTGAATTTGGCGAAGACCTTGAGGCGGTCTTGGGTGAAGCGGCGCAGGCCGGCATCATCGGTGTCGATGATGGCGCTTTTGGGTAAAAAATCCAGCATGGCGGTGTACGAGGCGCCGCAAAAGCGCGGCAGCGGCAAACGGGTTTGCAGCCTCATACACCCCGAAATTCAGAAAGATTCCCGCCAGCGAAGCTGAACAGTTACGGGGCCGTAACGGCCGGCGGCAGCATCAGCTCGCGGATGTATTTTACCGGCGCGCTGCCGTAGCTCAGAAATTTCTCGTGAAAGGCTTTGAGGTCGAATTTCGGGCCTGCGTTCTTTTTCAGCTCTTCGCGCAGGGCGTAAATTTCGGAGTAGCCGGTGAAGTAGCTGCTCAGCTGCACCTGGCTCAGGGTGGCGCGCAGCCACTTGCCGCGGGCCTCGGCTTCTTCCTGAAAACCGTCGCGGCGCAGCAGCGCCACCACGGCTTTTTCGCCCAGGTTATCGACCTGGATGGCGTGGTCGATGATGGTGTTCAGCGTCACGCGCATGTTCCATTTGTCCCAGAGCAGCCACATTTCGTCGGAATTATTGCCGTAGCCGTTTTCCAGCATCATGCGCTCGGTGTACACGGCCCAGCCTTCCACCATCGCGCCGTTGCCGAAGATGCTTTTCACCAGCGAGGGCGAGCGGTTGGCGTACACGAGCTGGGTGTAGTGGCCCGGAATGGCCTCGTGGATGTTGAGGATTTGCAGGGTGTAGTCGTTGTATTCGCGCAGGTAGCTTTCGGCCTGGGCGGGCGTCCACTCGGCGGGCAGGGGCTCCACGTTGTAGTAAGTATTGGCGGTTTTGTCGTAGGGGCCGGGGGCCGACACGCTGGCGCCCGCGCCGCTGCCGCGCATGTAGAGCGGGGTTTCGCGCACGACCAGCGGCTTGGTCGGGTCCTGGGTCAGGAGGTGGTGCTCGTTCACGAAGGCCACCAGCGTGGGAATTTGGCGCTTCACGGCGTCCACGAAGCCGTCGCGCGGGGCGTGTTTCAGGGTGAGCTGGTTCACCACGGCGGTTACCAGGGCCAGCGTGTCGGCGGGGGCTTTTTGGCCGGGGAAGTACTTGGGATAGAGCCGGGCGGCGCGGCGGCCCATGTCGTGCAGCAGCTCGGCCTTGTGCGTCAGGGCTTGCTGATAAATCTCAGCGGCCGAAAAATGCGACTGAATGTCGTAGGCAAATTTCTGGTCGAACAGCGCCTTGCCAATGCGAAACGAGCGGAACTTGCCGGCCGGCAGCACGTCGTTTTTCAGGAAATCGATGTAGCCCTGCACGGCCGTGCGCGTGGCGGCGATGCGCGCCGTCAGCGTCTTTTTCTCCGCCGCGCTCAGGCCCGATTTCCGCACCGAGTCGGCCAGCGCCGAGCCGAAAACTTCCAGCCCGCCCGCGTTTTGCTTGATGCCCAGCTCGGTGTGCTCTTTGGTAGGATTGGCGATGTTGGCCCTGGCGGCGGCGTAGTACGCGGCGGCGTGACTGATTTTGTCGGAGATGTTGCGCAGCCGCCGGTCGAGCCGAAAATGGCGGCCGTTGAGCAGGTCGCCCACCGAGGCGCCGAGGTTGTAGCCGGCCGGGTTCCACTGCCAGTTTTTTAGCGTGTCGGCGTACCAGCGCTCGGCCCGCAGCTCGTTGCGCAGCATCCGCAGGTCAATCTGGTTGTTGGGCGAGAGGCTGTCGGGCCCAAACGCGCCGAGCGCGGCCAGGTACTTCCCGGTAAAAGCGGCGTCGCTCTGCCGCTGGGCGGCGTCGGGAATCACGAGCAGCGAGTCGTATTTGTGGTAGCCCTGCGACGAGGCAAAGTCCGGGTTTTGCCGCCACAGCGCTTCAATAAACTGGCTTTTGAAGGCGTCGAAGCGGGCATCGGGGCCGGTGGCGGCGGCGGGTTGTTTGGTGGCGTGGGAGCAGCCGGCGAGCGCCAGCAAGAACAAGTAGCGGAGTTTCATGCGGGAATTTTTGGAGGAAGATTATTAAACAACGTCATGCAGAGCGCAGCGAAGCATCTTGCGTGGGGCAGTAATCAGTTGCTACCACAACGAAGCAGGCAAGATGCTTCGCTGCGCTCTGCATGACGTTCTATGCCTCCCAAAGAAACACCGCAAACCCGATACGTTGCCATGCCGCCGCCGTAGGTTTGGGCCGGCTTTCGGCCATTTCGTACAAGGCCAACCGTTCCACTCAAAATTCCCGCATGAACACCTCCCGCATCGAACACGATTTCCTCGGCGAACGCACCCTGCCCGACACCGCTTACTACGGCATCCAGACGCTGCGCGCGCTCGAAAACTTCGCCATCACCGGCATTCCCATCAACACCGAGCGCGTGTTTGTGCAGGCCCTGGCCTTCGTGAAAAAAGGCGCGGCGCTGGCCAATAAGGAACTGGGCGTATTGCCAGCCGCCATCGCCGACGCCATCGTGGCGGCCTGCGACCGGGTGGCGGCCGGCGAGTTCGACCAGCAGTTTCTCACCGACATGATTCAGGGCGGCGCCGGCACGTCGGTGAACATGAACGCCAACGAAGTCATCGCCAACGTGGCCCTCGAAATCATGGGCCACCAAAAGGGCGACTACCAGTACTGCCACCCGAATAACCACGTCAACTGCTCGCAAAGCACCAACGACGCCTACCCCACCGCTTTCCGCATCGCGCTCAACAACAAGCTGGTGGGCTACCGCGAAACTCTGGGCGCGCTGGCCGATGCCTTCGCCCAAAAGGGCGTGGAATTCCGCGACATCCTCAAAATGGGCCGCACCCAGCTCCAGGACGCCGTGCCGATGAGCATGGGCGACGAGTTCCGGGCCTTCGCCACCAACCTGCGCGAGGAGCTGCTGCGCATCGACGACTCGCGCCGGCTCATCGACGAAATCAACATGGGCGCCACGGCCATCGGCTCGCGCATCAACGCGCCCACCGGCTACCCCGAGCTCGTGACCGAGCAACTGCGCGCCATCACCGGCCTCAACCTGAGTCTGGCCGGCGACTTGTTTGAGGCCACGTACGACACGGGCGCCTACGTGCAGCTGTCCGGCGTGCTGAAGCGCACGGCGGTGAAGCTCTCCAAAATCTGCAACGACCTGCGCCTGCTCTCCTCCGGGCCGCGCACGGGCCTCAACGAAATCAACCTGCCGCCCTTGCAGCCGGGTTCCAGCATCATGCCCGGCAAGGTGAACCCGGTGGTGCCCGAGGTGGTGAACCAGACGGCTTTCTACGTTATCGGGGCCGACCTCACGGTGACGATGGCTGCCGAGGCCGGCCAGCTCCAGCTCAACGTGATGGAGCCGGTCATCAGCTTTGCCTTGTTCACGAGCATCAGCTACATGACCAACGCCTGCCGCACCCTGCGCGACAAGTGCGTGGTCGGCATCACGGCCAACAAGGCGCACGCCGAAAGCCTCGTGCGCAACAGCATCGGCATCGTGACGCAGCTCAACCCCGTCATCGGCTACGAGGCCTCGGCCGACATCGCCAAAGAAGCTCTGAAAACCGGCAAGTCGGTGCACGACATCGCCGTGACCGAGCGCGGGTTGTTGACCCAGGAGAAATGGGACGAGATTTTCACGTTTGAGAATCTGATTCGGCCGGTGTTCATGCGGTAAGACCCCACCCCCGGCCCCTCCCCGGTGGGGAGGGGAGCCTAACGGGCCACTGAGGTGTGTTGTATGGCTCCCCTCCCCACCGGGGAGGGGCCGGGGGTGGGGTACCACGGCAGAACGGAAAATTATTTGCCTTCTAAATTTCACTACCCTCCATGCTCCCCCGCCTGCTCCTGCTTGCCCTGCTCCTGCCCCTCGCCGCCCAGGCGGTATTTGCGGCCCGCGTCGACACCCTGGCCATTCCCAGCGCGGCGATGCACAAAACCTACCGCGCCGCCGTGGTGCTGCCCGCTTCTTATGTCAGGAACAAGCAGGCCCATTACCCGGTGCTTTACCTGCTGCACGGCGCCCACGGCCACTTTGGCGACTGGCTGGAGCACACGCCCGACAAGCGGCTGGTGCCCCGCCTGGCCGACGAGTACAACCTCATCATCGTGCTGCCCGAGGGCGAAAACTTCAGCTTCTACCTCGACAGCCCGGTGAGCCCCGGCAGCCAGTTTGAAACCTACCTGACCAAGGAAGTGCGCACCAAAATCGACCAGACGTACCGCACCGTGCGCGAGCGCACGGGCCGCGTCATCGCCGGCCTGTCGATGGGCGGCCACGGCGCGCTTTACCTGGCGGCCCGCCACCCCGACCTGTACTGCGCCGCCGGCAGCATGAGCGGGGCGCTCGATTTGCTGGCCATCAACCGCAAGCTCTCCCCGGCCGATGCCGCCGAGCGGGCCCGGCTTTTTGTCCCCGTTTTGGGCTCCGAAACCGACAACCCCGAGCGGTTTGCCGCCAACTCGGTGGTGAACATGGTCGAGCTGCTGCACCGCAACGGCCTGCCGCTCATCATCGACTGCGGCGTGGATGACGGGCTGATTGACATCAACCGCGAAGTGCACCGGCGCCTGGTGGAGAGCCACACCCCGCACGACTACACCGAGCGCCCCGGCACCCACACCTGGGACTATTGGCAAAACGCGCTGCCATACCAGGTGCTGTTTTTGCAAAAAATATTGCAGGCAAACGGGGTGATAGTGCGCTAACGCCGCCTCGCGGCTGAGCTGCCCGGCATGGAGTGGTTCTTTGTAAGCCCACCTTTCGCGTGGGCCCCGCTCCGCACTGCCGCAGCAGCAACATAAAAACACTGCAAAACGGCTCTGGCGTTGTGCGCGGGTCAGGGCCCAAGGGGCCTTCGCGGCCGGGGTTCGGTGGGCGCGCACGGGGCCATATCTTCGCCCCATGTTCCGTTCTGCCCCACTTCTCGCCGCGTTTGCCCTCCTGGCCTGTTCCCAGCAGCCGGCCGAAACCGGCACCGCCGCCCGCCCCGCCGCCGGCGCCCCAACGACGGCGCCCTTTCCCGAAACCTTCGAGGCCGGCACCAAGGGCGCTTACGAAGAAGCCGACGAGCCTTTGGGCACCGGCATCTGGCATTTTCAGGACGCGCTTATTGGCAGCAGCCCGCAAGACCACAAGGCGGGCCAGCACGCCGCCCGGCTGCGCAACCTGGGGCGGGTATCGATGCGGTTCGACGCGGCGGCGGGGGTGCGGCGCATCACCATCAGCGCGGCGGCTTATGGGCAGGACGGCCCCAGCACCTGGGAGCTGTGGCTGAGCTGCGACGGCGGCCGGACGTACGCCCGCACCGGCGCGCCCATCGTCACGAGCGGGCCGGCCCTCGTGCCGCACGTGTTTGCCGGCACGGCCACGGAGCCCATCCGCCTGGAAATCCGCAAAACCAGCGGCCCCAAAAACCGCCTTGACTTCGACGACATTACCCTCGAAACCGCTGCTGGCCCCGCCGTGGCCGTGGGCACCGGCGCCACGGGCGGCTATTTTGAGGGCCGAAATAGGCCCCAACCCAACCGGCCGCCCCGGCCGCCCGCGCATGAGCCCGGCGGCGGAGCGGGCCAGACGCCCCAGGCCCCGGTGCCGGCCGACCCCAACGACAGCAACCTGGCCCTGGGCAACCCCAGTGGCGCCACCTCCGACCCGGCCAACGCCACCAACTACCTGCTGGTGCACCCCGAATACACGGTGGGCTACAACGCGACGCGCGGCATCCCCACGTGGGTGAGCTGGCACCTGGGCCGCGCCAGCCTGGGGCAGGCGCCACGCCAAAACAACTTCCGGCCCGACGCCGCCCTGCCCCGGCAGTTCTACCAGGTGACGCCCGCCAGCTACGCCCGTTCCGGCTTCGACAAAGGCCACAACTGCCCCAGCGGCGACCGCACCGCCGACCTCGACGCCAACTCAGCCACTTTTTTGATGACCAACATGGTGCCCCAGGCGCCCCACAACAACCAGCAAACCTGGGCGCACCTCGAAGAATACGGCCGCGCCCAGGTGCAGCGCGGGCAGGAAATCTACGTCGTCATGGGCAGCTACGGCAAGGGCGGGACCGGAAAAGACGGCTTTTTCACCACCCTCGACCAGGGCCGCGTCACCGTGCCCGCCCGCATCTGGAAGGTCATGGTGATACTGCCCGAAGGCGCCAACGACCGCCAGCGCCTCGCCACCGACCCCGGCGTGCGCGTGCTGGCCGTCGACACGCCCAACGACAACGGCATCGACCCCGACTGGCGCCAATACCTGACGTCGGTCGATAAAATCGAAGCCGCCACCGGGCTTGATTTGCTCAGCGCCTTGCCCCCGGCCACCCAGGCGCGCCTCCAACAGCTGGTCGATAGCGGCCGGGCGCAGTAGTGCCGGCCGACGACTTTCCGCCCCGCAGGCAGCGCGCCGTTTGCTACCTCATTGCCCTGGTCTGGCTGATTAATGGCCTGTTCTGCAAGGTGTTGCTGCTGGTGCCGCGCCACGCGGCCATCGTGGCGCGCATTCTCGGGCCGGCGCACGCGGGCCTGCTCACGCGCCTGCTTGGGCTGGCCGAAACCAGCATGGCGCTGTGGGTGGCCAGCGGGCTGAAAAGCCGATGGGGCGCGCTGGCCCAGATTGCCCTCGTCTTCACCATGAACGCGCTGGAATGCTGGCTGGCCCCTGACCTGCTGCTGTGGGGCCGCGCCAATGCCGTATTTGCCGGCCTGTTTTGCTTACTCATTTACTACCATACCTTTAGCGCGGCCCGGCTTTCCCCGCGCTGACCACTCCCCGATGCTAGCCTGGTTAAAAACCCACCCTTTTCCGGTCGAAGCCTTTTTCGAGTACTCGCTCGTGCTCACCTTCGCCGCGCCGCTGGCCGAGGTGCAGGCGCTGCTGCCCGCCCCGCTGGTGGCCGATACCTTCGGCGGGGACTGGGGTTTTCTGGCCGTGGCCCTGGTGCAAACGCGCCAGCTGCGGCCCCAGGGATTTCCGGGCTGGCTGGGGCAGGACTTCTTTCTGATTGGCTACCGCGCCTTCGTCCGCTACCCCTCGCCCACCGGCAAGCGCCTACGCGGGCTCTACATCCTGCGGTCTGAAACCGACCAGCCACGCATGACCGCGCTGGGCAACCTGTTCACCCACTACCGCTACCACACCACCGACATCGTGCGCCAGGAAGCCGCCGGGCGCCTCGCCATCCACTCGCGGCAGTCCGATTTTCGGGTTGCCCTGGCCGCGCCCGGCCCCGAGGTGCCGCTGCCGGCCCACTCGCCCTTCGCCACCTGGGCCGAAGCCCGCCGCTTTGCCGGGCCGCTGCCTTTCACCTTTTCGGTCGCGGCCGACCCGGCCCGCATGCTCATCGTCGAGGGCAGGCGCGAGCACTGGCAGCCGCAGCCCGTGGCCGTCGAAAGCTGCCACGTCGGCCTTTTTGAGCACCTGAACCTCAGCCAACTGGTTTTGGCCAATGCCTTTGCCCTGCGCGACGTGCCGTATTCCTGGAAAAAAGGCCGCACCGAAGCATGGAACCGCTAAGAAAACCCCTCCAGGGCCTGTGGAACGTCGTCCGCTTCAACTGGCACTTCTACCTCGTTGCCGGGGGGCTGGCGCTGGGCCTGGCCGGGGCTTGCCTGGCCGCGCCGCCCGCCGCCCGGGGCTACGTTGGCTGGCTGCCGGCGCTGCTGCTGGCCCCGGTCGTGGTTTCGCTCGCCGTTTCCGCCTACGTCTACGATTTCTCCGGTTTATACCGGCTGACCTGGCTTCCGGCCGCCGCGCCCGCCCACCCCACGGTGCTCACCATCAACGCGGGCTTCGATGAAATCAGCGCCCTGCTCCGGCACCGGTACGCGCCCAGCCAGCTGCAAGCGGTTGATTTCTACGACCCCGCCCGGCACACCGAAGCCTCCATCAGGCGCGCCCGGCGGGCGTACCCGCCGTTTCCCGGCACGCGCCGGGTCGACACCCGCGCCGCCCTGCCCCTGCCCGCCCATTCCATCGACCTGGCCTTCGCCTTTCTGGCCGCCCACGAAATCCGGGACGCCGCCGAACGGGCCGCTTTTTTCCGCGAAATCGGGCGCGTCACCAAGCCCGGTGGCTTAATCGTCGTGACCGAGCACCTGCGCGACCCGGCCAACTTCCTGGCCTACACCGTTGGCTTCCTGCATTTTCATTCGCGGCGCAGTTGGCTTGCTACCTTCGAGAACGCCGGGCTGCGGGTCGAGCAGGAAATCAAAACCACCCCTTTCATCACGACGTTTTTCCTGAGCACCCATGGAAGCGCATCTTAAGCTCATCGGGTTTTTACTGGTCGTGCTGGCGCTGCTGCACGCGGCCTTCGCGCGCTACTTCAACTGGCGCCACGAGCTGGCGGCCGTGAGCCTGATAAACCGGGAGATGATGTACGTTCACACCTTCTTCCTCGCCCTCACGGTCCTGCTTATGGGGCTGCTGTGCCTCACCTCGGCGGCGGAGCTTGTGAGCACGCCGCTCGGCCGCAAGCTGGCGCTGGGCTGCGGCCTCTTCTGGCTGGCCCGGCTGCTCATCCAGTTCTTCGGCTACTCGGCCCGGCTGTGGCAGGGCAAACGCTTCGAAACCATTGTTCACGTAGTTTTCTCCGCATTCTGGGCGTATCTGAGCGCCGTATTTATGTTGATTGGCTTGGGCTAAAGGCCTTCATCAGCCCCGCTTGCCGGCCAGAAATCGGCTCACTTCCCGCACGTACTTGTCTCCGTATTCGGCCTCCGTGAGCGTGTACATGCCGGCCAAATGCCCGCCTTCGAAGGTGAGAACCTGGCGCCGCTGCCGGCGCCGGGCCACCCGCACCACGGCCACCGAATCGGCCAGGGGCGTGTTTTTATCGGCCGTGCCGGCCACCAGCAGCCACGGGCAGTGCACGCGGCGCGCCACCAGCGCATAGCCGGCCGCATCGGCGGGCAGGGTCACCGTTTTCTGAAACCGTTGCAGCTGGGCAGCCACCAGGCGCTGCGGGCTGGCCACGTAGCCTTCGGCGATAAAAAAGTCGCAATGCCCGGCCGCCGCCACCTCCGCGCCCATGATGGTGCCCATCGAGAAGGCCACAATGCCCGTGCGGCTGTGCCGGTAGCGCTGCCGCGCATCGGCCAGCGCCGTGCGCAAATCGGTAGCAAACTCCGGGTAGTACAAGCGCTGCGGGTCGATGGCAAAATCAGCGCTGGGCCCAAAGCCCCGGTAATCGAACAAATACACGCGGTAGCCGCCTTTTGCCAGCGCCTGCGCCTGGTACAGCCACTGCGACATGTTGCCGGCGTCGCCGTAGGCCAAGACCATCGTGGTGTGCCGGTCGGGCACGTTGGCCGCCGGCTCGACCACCCAGCTCACCAGCTGCGCGTGGTCGGGCGTGGTCAGGGCCACCGTTTGATACCTGAGCCCCAGTGAATCGGGTGTCGCCACCCACTCGCGGGTGGGTTTCAGGGCCCAAATGGGGGCGGTCTGAAGCAGCAGAAAAGCGAGTAGCAGCGTTCGCAGCATTGGGTTGGGACTTGTGACGTTAAATGACAACGACAGGGACCACCACCTCAGCCAGGAGTTGCACGAGCGTTGTGATGGTGCTACCCCTCGCCAAACGAATGCATTTCCGGCCGCACTTTCTAACCGACTTTTCACCGCTCATAAAACGGGTCAGTTTGCTCAAAATACTCGGTTAAGCTGCTTTGCCCGGCCTGCACCAAATCAATTACTTCTTCTTTTTTGAGAAACTGCTGGGCTACAAAACCCGTTTCTTTTGAAATCGACTGCATCTCGCCTTCCACATCGAGGCAGATGATGTAATGCGGAGGCACCGGGCTTGCGGGGTCGTGAATCCAGCCCAAATACGCGGCCTTCACCCGCGGCTGCTGGCTTAATAGCCGGGCCAAAGCCTGCACCATTTGGGTCGGGTAAACGGCGGGCTGCCCAATCAGCACCTTGGTTTTTTGCTGCACCGTGAGGCGCTCGCCCGTGGCCAGCACCGTGCCGGCCAGGATGCGCGCGACTTCATCCGGCAAAAACGTTTTGCCATAATCGGAATAAGGATTGAGCAGCAAAGTGGCACCGCGCAAGGTTTCGAGCAGCGTACGCCCCTTCATCTGAGCAAACGACACCTGATGGGCAATGACGCCCTTATCGAAAATCCGGTCCGGGTCCGTAAAAATCGGGATGCGGCCGTCCTCCCACGCCACTACCGGCAGGGCCGTGCTGCCATCGGCCACGGACGTATTTTCAGTTCCTCCCGCCGGGTCGTTGGCCGTGATGACCACCAGCGGCTCCAGCAACAGGCGGCGGTAGAATTCGGGTAAGTAGGCCGGGTCTTGCGCCGCCTGCGCCAGCAGCTCAACCAGCGTTGCCGCCGGCGAAAACGGCAGCGACGGGCGCCGCTTCGGTTTCAAAAAATCAAAAAATCCCATCGGTCAGTGGTTTGCGTGCGGCCGCTCAGGTTTCGGTCAGCACGGTTTTGAAGCCCGCCAGCGTTCCATCGGCCGTGCGGCCTAGCGCGTAGGCGCGTATTTGGGGCCCGGTGCCCACGCGGTATACCTGCGTGCCGTCCAGCTCCTGCTTCATAAACAGTTGCAGGGCTTTGTAGCGGTTGGCCAGGTTCACGTCGTGCAGCACGCCGGCGTCGGCCGTGTGGTTGCGCAGGAACTGGGTGAGCTCCACGGTGGCTACTTTGGCATCGGCGGGCTCGCCGAGCAGCTTCAGCAGCGCGGCGTTGGCCAGCTCGCCGCCGGGCGCGGCGTAGGCCACGGATTCCAGCGGCGCATCCGATTCGCTCATAAACACCAGGCCCGCCACCAGCTTTTGCAGCGGCGGCGGCACGGCGGCGCCCGACGCCAGGGCCGCCGCCAGGGCCGGGGCTTCGCTCAGCCCGCTGCCGCCGTCCACTTGCGCGGCGATGGCGGCGGCCAGCGCCTGCATCCGCGCCTCGGCTACGGTTATTTTCGGGTTGGCGAAGTTCATGTCCGCCACCTTGTTCATCGGAATGAGGTGAATGTGGGCGTGCGGCACTTCCAGCCCAATCACGGCCACGCCGATGCGCTTGCACGGCACGGCCGCCGCCACGCCCTTGGCCACGCGCTGGGCAAACACGTGCAGCGCCGCCAGTTCATCAGCCGGCAGGTCGAAAATGTAGTCGATTTCCCGCTTTGGAATCACCAGCGTGTGCCCTTCCACCAGCGGCGTGATGTCGAGAAACGCCAGGTGGCGGCCGTCCTCGGCCACTTTATAAGCCGGCAGCTCGCCGGAAACGATGCGGGAGAAAATGGAAGCCATGGGCGTTGAGTGACTGAGTGAGGGAGCGACTGAGTGACTTTGTCGAGTGACTGAGTGAGGGAGCGACTGAGTGAAGGTGCAAAGTAACGGTGTCAACATAAAAAGGGCGAAACCGCATTCGGCTTCGCCCTTCACTCAGTCACTCCCTCACTCAGTCACTCGGTAAAGGCACTCTTTACCGCGAAATCTCCAGAATCTGAAACTGGAGCTTGCCGGCCGGCACGATGATTTCGGCCATGTCGCCGGCCGATTTGCCCAGCAGGCCTTTGCCAATCGGCGACTTCACCGAGATTTTGCCGGCGGCCAGGTTGGCCTCTTCTTCGGCCACCAGGGTGTAGTCGAGCACCATGTTGTTCTTCAGGTTTTTCAGCTTCACCTTGCTCATGATG
>CAXTCS010000102.1:0-13637 GCA_964242365.1 uncultured Hymenobacter sp.
CACATCAACATCTTCTTCTTCAGCTACCTGATGGCGAATGTACTCATGCAGGCCTTCAAGGCTGATGCGGGCCTTGCGCTCGTGCTGGAAATAATAATAGTCGCTGATTTTTAAAAAATAGTTGCCGTCATAGAAGACACCAACCCGAATCAAAGGGCTGTTCATCTGGTTCATTGTGATTGAATTAAGTAAAGTTAGAAAAGTGTTTGGTGGGGCGGAAACAGCGGATTTGGCAGCGTTGTCACGAAACTAAGGAATAATTGTACCTTTTGCAAATTCGTGACGGGCAGTATAGTATTATTTACAAATTAAAGCCGGCGACTTGGCGTGTTGCGCAGCCAGCCCCGGACGATGTTGTTTTGGTTTTAACGACTTTAGTATGGAGTTGCCGGCGATGCAAACAATTGAAAACGCAGAATAATAACACGCATCAACCCCCAAATGTGGCCTAATTTGCCGGCATATCTGCTGCGAAGCTAATGGTCTTAGCTGACTTATGCAACACTCGCGCCCAACAGCAGCGGCGCGTGGCCGGCGCGGCCGGCTGCGGCGTGGTTGGTGGGCGCGGTGGGCAGAGTGTTAAAATCCCATTCGGCCCACTACCAGGCCTAATACCAATAGCCCGTAGCCGGTGCAGATAGCCACTTCCAGCACGTTGCCGGACGGCGAGCCGGTGCTGATGAGCGGGATTTTAAACGAATAATCCCAAACCGGCAAAAACCACCTGACCCCGGCCTTGGTCAGGGTATCGGCGAGGATGTGCGAGGCGTAGCCGCCGCCCGCGAAGAGCGCCACGCCGTGCCAGCCGAGCTGCTGGGTGGCCAGGTGGCCGATATAGGTCCAGAGGGCGGTGGCCCAGATGGTGTGCGTCCAGGAGCGGTGCGAGGTGAAGGGCGCCAGCGCCACAAACGTTCCCAACAGGCTTAGCCACAATTGTTCGGTGTAAAGCCCGGCCACTACCGTGCCCAAGCCCGTGAACAGCAGCGCCAGCCGCCGCGCCGACCCGCCCTGCATGCCCACGCCGATGAGCCCGAAGGCCAGCGCCACCGTGTAGTAGAGCCGCTGCTCGGAGCCGGGCCGCAGCTGGAAATACGCATAGGCGGCAATGGCCAGGGCGCCGGCGGCAAAGGCCCACCGCACGTAGTTCTGGGTGAAGCCCAGGCGCTTGCTCAGGCGGCTTTCGGGGTGGTCGAGGTCGGGGGCAAGGCTGGAAAAACCGGCCAGGGCGATGCCGGCCATCGAAAACGGGATGCCCGGCACCAGGCCGGCAATGGCCACGCCGGTGATGAGGCCGATGGCGAGGTGAGAGGAGCCGCGCATTAAATCAATTAACAATTAACAGTGAGCAGTGAGCAATGAGCAATGAGCAATGAGCAAAAGGAACGTCATGCCGAGCGCAGCGAAGCATCTTGCCCGCCACAAGTAATCAATGCTGATTCAACGAAGCGGGCAAGATGCTTCGCTGCGCTCGGCATGACCGAATACTTCTGCATGACCGAATACTTGTGCGCGAGTACTTAGCAGTTCTATGCCGTCGTGGCGGGAAGCGGTGCTAAAACCACGAAGCTACGGGAAGCGGCCCCGGCGGCTGCGGAAACCTTCGCGTTGGCTACGCTGTATCGTAAGCCGCTGCCCGACCGGAAATTTCTTCGGCCGGGCTACTTCATTTGCCCCGCCCTAGCCCAATTACCTGTGCAAGTAGCTGATTTTCTTCGCCTTTATCGTCTTTCGCCCGAGCTGCAAGTGCTGGCTTCGCGCTTGCGGGAAGCTGCCAAGCCCAACCCCGGCGGCGTGCGCCTGCACCTGCGCGGCCTGGTGGGCAGCCAGGACGCGGTGGTGGTGGCCGCCGTGGCCCACGCCCAACACCCGCACGTATTCATTTTGCACGACAAGGACGAGGCGGCCTATTTCTTGTCCGATTTGCAGCACTTGCTGCCGGAGGGGCCGGAGGTGCTGCTGTTTCCCAGCTCGTATAAGCGGCCGTATCAGTTTGACGAGACCGAAAACGCCAACGTGCTGATGCGCGCCGAGGCGCTGAACCGGCTGAACACGACCCGCGCGGCGACGACCGGAAATAGCGTCTTTATCGTGACCTACCCCGAGGCGCTGACGGAAAAGGTAATTAACCGGCAGAGTTTGGTTAAGAATACGTTCAACGCGAAAGTGGGCGACAAGCTGGACGTGAATTTCCTGGGGGAATTGCTGGGCGAATACGATTTTGAGAAAACGGATTTTGTGTACGAGGCGGGGCAATACGCGGTGCGCGGCGGCATCGTGGACGTGTTCAGCTACGCGAATGAGTTGCCGTTTCGGCTCGAATTGTTTGGCGATGAAATAGAGAGCATTCGCACGTTTAATCCGGAGACGCAATTGTCGGTGGAGGCGCGGCCGGGCATCAGCATTATTCCCAACGTGCAGACCAAGATGCTGCAGGAAACGCGGGAGGCGTTCTTCGAATTTTTGCCCCGCACGGCCTGTATTTGGGCGAAGGACGTGCGGCAGACGCTGGACGTGGTGACGGAATTATTTGAGAAAGCCGAGGCTAATTTCCAGCAGATGCTGGGCGAGGCGGGCGGGATGCAAATCGTGAGCAAGCCGGCCGATTTGTTCGAATCGGGCAAGAATTTCAAGAAGCTGCTCGACGAATTCGCGGTGGTGGAATTTGGCAAGCGGTTTCATTTCAAAAGCGCGGATACTTTTCAATTTACCGCCAAGCCGCAGCCGAGTTTCAACAAGGAATTTGAGCGAATGGTGAAAAATTTGAAGGAAAATCAGCAGCGTAATTTTATTACGGTAATTACGGCCGATACGGTGCGGCAGGCCGACCGGCTGCGGACGATATTTGACGAATTGGACAACAACGTGCAATTTCAGCACTTGCTGCTGGCGCTGCGCGAAGGCTTTGTGGATGAGCAGCTTGAGCTGGCCGTGTATACCGACCACCAATTGTTTGAGCGGTATTACCGGGCGCAGGAAACGCGGAAGTTCTCGAAGAAAAAGGCGCTGACGCTGCGCGAATTAAAAACGCTGCAACCGGGCGATTACGTGACGCACCAAGATTACGGGATTGCGCGGTTTGCGGGGCTGACGCAGGTGGAAATAAACGGGCAGATTCAGGAGGCGATTCGGCTGGTGTACCGGGACGATGACTTGCTGACGGTGAGCATTCACTCGCTGCACAAGATTGCGAAATACAGCGGCGCGGAAGGCTCGCCGCCCACGATGAGCAAGCTGGGCTCGCCGGAGTGGGAGAACAAGAAACGGTCGGTGAAGAAGAAGGTGAAGGACATCGCGGCCGACCTTATCCGGCTGTATGCCAAGCGGAAGACGGCGCCGGGCTTCGCGTTTTCGGCCGATGACTTTATGCAGGCGGAGCTGGAATCGTCGTTTATTTACGAGGACACGCCCGACCAGGCCAAGGCCACGGAGGACGTGAAAAACGACATGCAGCAGCCGCACCCGATGGACCGGCTTATTTGCGGCGACGTGGGCTTTGGGAAGACGGAAATTGCCATTCGGGCGGCGTTTAAGGCGGTGGCCAATGGCAAGCAGGCGGCGGTGCTGGTGCCGACGACCATTCTGGCGATGCAGCACTACAAGACGTTTCGGGACCGGCTGGCCACGCTGCCGGTGACGGTGGAATACGTTAATCGGTTTAAATCGACGAAGCAGATAAAAGACACGTTGCAGCGCGTGGCGGAGGGCAAAACCGATATTTTAATTGGCACGCACCGGCTTACGAACAAGGACATTAAATTCAAGGATTTGGGGCTGCTGATTATTGATGAGGAGCAGAAATTCGGCGTTAAAACCAAGGATAAACTGAAGGAGCTGAAGGTGAACGTGGACACGCTCACGCTCTCGGCGACGCCGATACCGCGGACGCTGCATTTTTCGCTGATGGGCGCGCGCGATTTGAGCGTGATTGCCACGCCGCCGCCCAACCGGCAGCCGGTGAGCACGGAACTGCACGTGTTTGACGAAGTATTGATTCGCGACGCGGTGGCGCGGGAGTTGAAGCGCGGCGGGCAGGTGTTTTTCGTGCACAACCGGGTGAAGGACATTGAGGAAATGGCGGCCACGATTTTGCGGCTGGTGCCGGACGCGAAAATCACCTTCGCCCACGGGCAGATGGACGGCGAGATGCTGGAAAAGCGCATGATGAAGTTTGTGGAAGGCGAGTACGACGTGCTGGTGAGCACCAACATCATCGAGAGCGGGCTCGACATTCCGAACGCTAATACCATCATTATCAACCGGGCGCACTTGGCGGGCCTGAGCGACCTGCACCAGATGCGGGGCCGCGTGGGCCGCTCGAACCGCAAGGCGTATTGCTACTTGCTGACGCCGCCGGTGGCGCAGCTGCCGGCCGATGCGCGCAAGCGCCTGAGCACGCTGGAGGAGTTTTCGGACCTGGGCGCGGGCTTCAACGTGGCGATGCGCGACCTAGATATTCGGGGGGCGGGCAACCTGCTGGGCGGCGAGCAGTCGGGCTTTATCAACGACCTGGGCTACGAAACTTACCACCAGATTCTGGACGAGGCGGTGACGGAGCTAAAGGAAACGGAATTCCGCGACTTGTTTTTGGGCGACTCGAACCAGCGGCTGCAACTGGCGGCCGGCGCGGGCCGCAGCCAGGAGTGCAACGTGGAAACGGACCAGCAGGTGCTCATTCCGGAGAAGTACGTGAGCAACGTGTCGGAGCGCCTGCAACTGTACGCCAAGCTCGACCGCGCTCAGAAACCCGAGGAGCTGGGCAAGCTGCTGGCCAGCATGGTGG
Organism: uncultured Hymenobacter sp.; assembly: GCA_964242365.1. Classification (GTDB taxonomy): domain Bacteria; phylum Bacteroidota; class Bacteroidia; order Cytophagales; family Hymenobacteraceae; genus Hymenobacter. The sequence continues at coordinate 4,781 of CAXTCS010000102.1, forward strand.
ACCGGTTTGGGCCGCTGCCGGCCGAGGTGGAGCAGCTGGCCGACATCGTGCGGCTGCGCTGGCAGGCCTGCCAGGTGGGCTTCGTCAAAATCACGCTCAAGCGCGACACGCTGAAAGGCTTTTTGCCGGCCGATGACGACCACAAGGCGTATTTCCAGGGCGAGCAGTTCGGCACCATCCTCAACTACGTGCAGACGCACGCGCGCACGGCCAGCCTGAAGGAGAAAAAAGAGCAGCTGATTGTGACGTTTGAGGAGGTGCGCTCCATTCAGCAGGCCAAGCGGGTGCTGAGCGAGCTGGGCAGCGAGGAGGCCGTGGTGGCGTAGGTTTCTCTGGTTTCGCCGGTCGGCGGCGGGTGCGGGGCGCCAACGACGGACCCCAAAAACGCGTAAAACGGGGCAGGTTCACCTTTCACCTCAACTGTTATTTTTCATGAAAAACCTGTTTATTGTGGCCGCTTTGGCCGTTGGTGTTGCCGGTGCTTCGGCGCAAACCGGCTCGGGCTCGGCGGCCTCGCGGGCCGGAGCCAACACGAAAACCAGTCCTTCGCCCACGGCCACGGCCGTAACGCCCAACTACGCGCCGGGCAGCGGGCGGCGCAACGGCGGAAAAGTGAACACCGCGCCGGCCACCGGGCCCAACCGGGCTTCGCGCTCCAGCTCGACCGCCAAAGCGGCCCACCAGGGCAAGGCCACCGGCAGCGGCAACATCGAAATGATGCACAAAAACAGCACGGCCACGCCGGGAGCGAAAAAATAAACCGCGCCTGTCCGGCATTTGGAGTAGTATCGGCCCGTTGCGTTCGCGGCGGGCCGGTTTATTTTTGGCCCTTCCGATGATGAAATTTTCACTGCCGCGTATGAAATTCCTCGCGCTGGGGCTGCTGGTTGTAGCGACCTCCGCCACGGCCCAAAATCGACTCAATAGCCGCCTGAAGCACGAGCTGGACAGCATTTATGCCATCGACCAGCACTGGCGGGCCTTGCTGTTTGACCCGCGCATTGCGGGCCGGCCCGACTCGCTGGCGGCGGCCCTGGGCGTGCCGCGCGACAAGCTGGGCAGCTACATTGGCCGCCGGATGATGCAAACCGATTCGGCCAACCTGGGGCGGCTGCGGGTTATTTTGGAGCAGTACGGCTACCCTGGCAAGTCGCTGGTGGGCGAGCCCACCAACGAGGCCGCGTGGTACGTTATTCAGCATTCGGACGACATCGACCGCTACCTGCCGCTCATCAAAAAAGCCGCCGCGAAGGGCGAATTGCCCGGCTACCTCTACGGCCAGATGCTGGACCGCCAGCTGATGCGCATGGGCAAGGAGCAGCTGTACGGCACGCAGGCCCTGGGCTACAACGTGACCAACCCGGCCACCGGCCGGCGCGAGCCGCAGCCGCCGTTCGTGTGGCCCATCAGGGACGCGGCGCGGGTGAACGCGCGCCGGCGGCAGGCGGGTTTCAACAACACCGTGGAGCAAAACGCGGACGGTTTGGGAATCCAATACCGCGTGGTGACGTTGGAAGACGTGGCCAAAATGCCCAAAAAGTAACTGCTATGACCATCCGCTGGCACTGCCTCCCTTTTGAGTCCTTTCCGCCCCTGATACTTTACGACGTGCTGCGGCTGCGCTCCGAGGTGTTTGTGGTGGAGCAAAACTGTGCGTTTCAGGACATTGACCGCCAGGACGTGGACGCGTTCCACTTGATGGGCTACAACGACGCGGGCGAGCTGGTGGCCTACGCCCGGCTGTTTGGGGCCGGCAAGTGCTACGCCGAGGCCAGCATCGGGCGCGTTATCGTGGCGCAGCCGTTTCGCCAGTACGGGCTGGGGCGCGAGCTGATGCGCCAGGCCCTGGCCCACTCGGATGCGCTGTTTGGGCCAGGGCCCAATAAAATCGGGGCGCAACAGCACCTTGAGGGGTTTTATAATGGGTTTGGGTACGAGCAGTGCGGGGCGATGTACGTGGAGGACGGAATTCCGCACATTCCGATGCGGCGCAATGCGAGCCGCTGATTTGCTTGCACCATAAATATGCCGCGGCTGGGGAACCTCACCCCCGGCCCCTCTCCTGCGGAGAGGGGAGCCACGGCGGCGCGCACTGCTGGGTCGTTCGGCTCCCTTCTCCGCGGGAGAGGGGCCTGCCCCGCAGGGGTCTCGTGAGGTTTTGCGGCGCTTTAATCGCAGCCTTCCGGCCCGCAAACGGTGCCGTCGGCCATTACCGTCAGGGCTGGTTTGAACTCGTCCCAGACCTTTGCCAGCACTTCGCCGAAGAGCTCGGCGGGCTGGGCGCCGGAGACGGCGTACTTGTCGGCAAACACGAAGAAGGGCACGCCGCGCACGCCGATTTGCTGGGCCTGGTACTCGTCGGAGCGCACGGCTTCGGCGTAGGTGCCGGCCGTGAGGGCGGCGCGGCTTTCGGTGGCATCGAGGCCGATTTCGGCGCCGAGCCTGACCAGGGTGTCGAGGTCGCCGATGTTCTGGCCCTCGGTGTAGTAGGCGGCCATGAGGCGCTCCTTGGTGGCGTCTTGCCGGCCGTGGTGGGCCCCCAGGTGGATGAGCTGGTGGGCCAGAAAGGTGTTGGCCGGAATGGCTTTATCGAACCGGTAATCGAGGCCGACTTCCTGGGCAGCAGTGGTCATGCGGTCGCCCATTTGCTTGCCTTCGGCGGCGGAAACGCCCTTTTTCTTGGCCAGCGACTCGTGGATGCGCTCGCCGGGAGTGGGCTGAAAATCGGGGTCGAGCTGGAAGCTGCGCCAGGTTACTTCCACGTCGTCGCGGTGGGCGAACTGGGCGAGGGCTTTTTCAAATTTGCGCTTGCCGATGTAGCAGAACGGGCACACGACGTCGGACCAGATTTCAACTTTCATAATTGATAATTTTTTGGGGTTTTAGGGAAGCAGCTACAAGAGGCTGGCGTGGGGAAAAGTTTCGGGGGTGGAGTAGGTGGCTGGTTGATGGTTGACGGAACGGCTGTCGAGGGAACGTCGTGCGACGCGGGGTTGGAACGTCATGTTGAAGGAACGTCATGCAGAGCGCAGCGAAGCATCTTGCCCGCTTCGTTGGGACGATTTGATTAGTTGTGGCGGGCAAGATGCTTCGCTGCGCTCTGCATGACGTTCCTTCGACACGACCTGTTACCCGACACGATGGGCTCGCGGCATGACGTTCTCTAAATCTCAGCCAGAACCTTCGCTGGCGCATTGCAGTTAATTACCCTGGCATTTTGCTGCCTATTTCGGGCCCTTCTTTTCAACGCAATACCTTATGGAATACCAGGAATTAGGCAGCTCCGGCGTTTCGGTTTCGCGCATTGCCTTTGGCGGCTGGGCGGCCGGCGGCTGGATGCGGGGCGGCACCGAGCAGAACGACGCCGTGGGCGCCATCCACGCGGGCTACGAGCTGGGCGTGACCAGCATCGACACGGCGCCCATCTACGGGCAGGGGCTGAGCGAGCAAATCGTGGGCGAGGCCCTCAAAAGCCTGCCGCGCGACAAGGTGCAAATCCTCACCAAGTTTGGCTTGCGCTGGGATGTGGCGCAGGGCGATTTCGGCTTCAAAAGCACCAACAACCGGGGCGAGGCCATCGACGTGTACAAGTACGCCGGGCGCGCCAGCATCGTTAAGGAGTGCGAGGACAGCCTGCGCCGCCTCGGCACCGACTACATCGACCTCTACCAGCAGCACTGGCCCGACGTGACCACCGACATCGCCGAAACGATGGAGGCCGTGAGCCGCCTCATCGAGCAGGGCAAGGTGCGGGCAGCGGGCGTGAGCAACTACTCGGTGGCCCAGATGGCGGAGGCCGACCGGACCCTAAATACCGCCTCAAACCAGGTGCCCTACAGCATGTTGAGCCGCGACATCGAGGCCGACGTGGTGCCGTACTGCCGCGAACACCACAAGGCCATTCTCGTGTACAGCCCGTTGCAGCTGGGCTTGCTGACGGGCAAAATGAAGCCCGGTCAGGCCTTTGGCGAGGGCGATTTGCGCAACGGCCACCGCCTGTTTGCGCCCGAAAGCGTGCGCCGCGTGAACGCCGTGCTCAACAAAATCCGCCCGCTGGCCGAAACCAAAAACGCCACCCTCGGCCAGCTCGTGCTGCGCTGGACGCTGGCGCAGCCCGGCATGACGGTGGCGCTGGTGGGCGCCCGCAACCCCGAGCAGGCCGTGCAAAACGCCCGCGCCATCGGGTTGCAGCTGAGCTTCGAGGAAATCGACTTCGTCAACAAGCAATTGCGAACTTTGACACCCGTTACCCCTTCACTGTAGCCACCCATCCTAATTTTATGTCGTCTTCCGAAAGCAATCCGCGGCGCGCCTTTTTGCAGCGCGTCGGGCTGGGCCTGCTGGCCACTGCCCTGCCCATCTCTTTTGCCCGCAGCCAGACCGCCCGCCCCGCGGCGGTGGCGGGACCACCCGCGGCAGACGAGGCGCTGCGCCAGCTTCAGGCTGGCAACCTGCGCTTCCAGAAAGGCCAGTTGCAGCACCCCAACGAAACGCTGCAACGCCGCCGCGAGGTGGCCCTGAAACAAGCGCCGATTGCCACGGTGCTGGCCTGCTCCGACTCGCGGGAATCGCCTGAGCTTATTTTTGACAAGGGGCTGGGCGATTTGTTCGTGGTTCGCACCGCCGGCCATGCCCTGGACGACGCGGTGATTGGCACCCTGGAGTTTGCGGTGGCGGAGCTGCACGTGCCCTTGCTGGTGGTGATGGGGCACCAGCGTTGCGGGGCCATCAAGGCTACCCTCGACGCCATCAACTCGGGCCAGCTGGCGCCCGGCGACATGGAAACGCTGGTCGATGCCATCCGGCCCGCCGTGGTACTGGCCAAGGGCGAGGGCGACGTCCGGTACGCCAACGTGGTGAAGGCCAACGTGCAGGTGACCATTAACCGCCTGAAAAACTCTAAGATACTGTCGCAAGCCGTTGCCAACCAGCAGCTCTTAATTGTGGGGGCCTACTACCAGCTCGATACGGGCGTGGCCGAGTTTCTTGCCTAACCCTGCCGGCCCCTCGTTTCGACCCGGGAGCAGGCCGACCACAAGCGGCTGGTGCGCGGCAGGGAGCAAATCAGAAATTCTCGATTTTATGGCCAATGCCGTCACTTTCCGCGCCGTGCTGGAGCCGGGCGGCCCCAGCTTCATGCCCACCCAAACCATTGTGGTGCCGGCCGAGGTGCTGGCCGCCCTCGGTGGCCCGGCCACGAAGCGCGTCATCGCCACCATTGGGGGGCAGGCGCTGCGGCTGGGGCTGTTGCTACGGGAAGGCGGCGGGCGCTACCTGATGTTGAACAAGGACGTGTGCCGCACCGTGGGCGTCGCGCTGGGCCAGGAGCTGGACGTTGAAATCGGGCCCGACCCCAACCCCGACCACATCGACCTGCCCGACGAGCTAGCCGAAGCCCTGGCCGCCTGGCCCGAGGCCGAAACAGCCTTCAATGCCTACAGCGGGGCGCATCGCCGCGCCATGGCCCGCCTCGTGGCCGAGGCCAGGCAGCACGAAACCCGCGCCCGCCGCGCCGTGACGCTGGTGGAGCGCCTGGCGCGCGGGCTGCACCCGTTTCGGGGCAACTGAGGCGATGAGGTGAGGAGGTGAGGAGGTGAGGAGGTGATAAAAACAGGACGTCATGCCGAGCGCAGCCGAGGCATCTCGCGTGGGGTAGTAAACCAATCGATTGGATTACTTCCCCACGCGAGATGCCTCGGCTGCGCTCGGCATGACGTTCTACGAGATGCCTCGGCTGCGCTCGGCATGACGGATTGCTTTTCAGTCCTACCGCGTTCCCACGGCGCCGCTGCCGCTCAGGCCTTCGGCCAGGCGCACGAGGCGCACGAGCTCGGCGCGGTAGCCGTCGGCATCGGCGCCGCGGGCGCCGTTGGCCAGCTGCTCGGTGGCGGCCCAGGTGGCGGTGCCGCGCTGCTCGCTCTGGCGCAGCAACAGCCCAAACTGCGCCACGGCGGCGGCAAACCGGAAGTCGGGCGACGCGGCGGCCAGGGCCGCCGGCGGCCCGGTGAGGGCCTGAGTGAGGAGCTTGCTGCTGTGGTCCCGCGGCTCCTGGTAGCGCAGCTTCACGGTCAGCACCTCGTTTTGAATGGCCGGGTGGGGGAGGGGCGGCGGGCTGCTGGCCTGGTATTTCAGGTTGTCGATAAGGGGCTGGCGGCTGCCCACGGGCACTATTTCGTAGAGCGCCGTGACGGTGTGGCCCGCGCCCAGCTCGCCGGCGTCTTTGCGGTCGTTGTTGAAATCTTCGACGGCCAGCAGGCGGTTTTCGTAGCCCACGAGGCGGTAGTGGGCCACGCGGGCGGGGTTGAATTCAACCTGCAATTTCACGTCCTTGGCCACCGTGAAGAGCGTACCGCCGAACTGCGCCACCAGCACGCGCTGGGCCTCGGCCAGGTTGTCGAGGTAGGCGTAGTTGCCGTTGCCTTTGTCGGCCAGGGTTTCCATGCGGGCGTCGCGCAGGTTGCCGCGCCCGCAGCCGAGCACGGTCAGAAATACGCCACTTTCGCGCTGGTCCACAATCAATTGCTCCATCGCCGCGTCCGAGCTTTCGCCCACGTTGAAGTCGCCGTCGGTGGCCAGGACGACGCGGTTGTTGCCGGCCGGGTTGAAGCCCTGCCGGGCCGTGGAATAGGCCAGGCGCAGCCCCGCGCCGCCGGCCGTCGAGCCGCCCGCCCGAAGCCGGTCGATGGCATCGAGAACAACCTGCGGCCGCGAGCCGGGCGTGGGCGGCAGCACCAGGCCGGCCGCCCCGGCATACGCCACCAGCGCCACGCGGTCCTGGGGCCGCAGCTGCCGCACCAGCAGCTTGAGGCCGGCCTGGACGAGCGGTAGCCTATCGGGCTCGTCCATCGAGCCCGACACATCGACCAGAAATACCAGGTTGGCGGGGGGCAGCTTGGCCGTCTCGACTTTTTTGGCCTGAATGCCGATGCGGGCCAGCTGGTGCGCCGGGTTCCAGGGGCACCCGGCCAGCTCGGTGCTGATGCGCACGGGGTCGGGCGACGCGGCGGGCGGCGCGGCGTAGTCGTAGCGGAAGTAGTTCAGCATTTCCTCTACCCGCACGGCGTCGCGCGGGGGCAGCTGGCCTTCGTTGAGAAACCGGCGCACGTTGGCGTAGCTGGCATTGTCTACGTCGAGCGCAAAGGTGCTGAGCGGGACTTTTTTCGCGTCGAAGAACGCATTTTCCGCCACGTGGGCGTAGGTGTCGCCGGCGCCGGCTTCGGGCCGGGCGGGCATGGCGGCCGGCGGCTGGGCCGGGGCATAATTGCTATCCGCCGGCTCTTCGTAATCGGCTGAAAAACGGCCCTTTTTCGGAGCGCCCCGCTGCTTCGACTTGCCAAGCGGCGCGCCCGCTCCCCGGATGCGAACGCCAAGCGCGCGGCCCTGCAAGTCGGTTACCACGGCTTCGCTTAGCTGTTTGACATCGGGAAATAGCGCCACATTCAGCACCCGCGCCGCGCCAATGCGGCGCTCCAGCGTGGCGAAGCCCACGCTGGAAAACACCAGCGTGGCCGCTTTGGCGTTCAGCACCCGCAGCGAATAGCGCCCGCTGGCGTCGGTGCTCGTGCCCTGGCGGGTGCCCTTGACGAGGACCGTGACGCCGGGCAGCGGCTGTTTCGATTGGCCATCCAGCACCACGCCCGCCACGGTGCGGTGCTGGGCCGTGTCGATGAGCTCCGGTGCCATCGGGCGAATATTCGGGGCAATACCTTGGGCAGCGGCCGGCCCGGACGGGTTCAGCAACAGCGCGAGGAGGAGTAGCAGCAACAGGTTTCTCATGGCGGCAAGGGGGTTGGTGAAACTTGCTGACTTGATGCGGAGCAGCCGCCGAATGCACACGGGGCGGGGGAGAAATCGGTTGTGAATCGAAAAGGGCATTATGCCGGGCTGGATTGAAAAGCTGCCCGCATCGCCCAAAATTGCCCTAACTTCCCAGCCGAATGTTTTTCCGCCGCTCTTCGTCCGCTGCCGCTGCTCCGCTCTCCGACCAGGAGCTGCTGGCCCGCTACCGTGCGCACGGCGACGTGGCCGACCTCGGCCGGCTGTACGACCGGTACCTGCCCGAAGCATTCGCCGTGTGCCGCCGCTACCTCGCCCCGCCCGACGAAGACGCCCAGGACGCCGCGATGCAGCTGTTTGAGCACCTGGTGAAAGTGCTGCGCACCCACGCGCCCGACAATTTCCCGGCCTGGCTGCACGCCACGGCCCGCAACTACTGCCTCATGCAGCTGCGGGCCCGCAAGCGCGCCGGCGCCAGCGCCGGGCCGCTCATTCTCAGCTTTCCCGACGCGGCCGATGTGGAAACCGCCGCCGCCCGGCATCGGGTTGACGAAGAAGCCGACGCCGAGGATGCCGCCGACACCGAAACCCGCCTGCAAAGCGTGGAAGCGGCGCTGGCCCAGCTGGCGCCGGCCCAACGCCGCTGCCTCGAACTATTTTACCTCGAAAAGAAATGCTACCGCGACATCGCCACCGAAACCGGCCTGGGGCTGAACCTGGTGCGCAGCCACCTGCAAAACGGCAAGCGAATGCTGCGCCGCCAGCTGGAGCCGCCCCCGCCGCCCGCCGCGCCGCCCCAACCCCCACTTCCCGCTTCCGATAACAACCCGCTCCATGCCGCCCGCTGATTCGCCTTTTGCCCAGCTGCCCGCCCCCGGCCCGCACCCGGCCACGACGGAGCTGCGCGCGTACGCGGCCGGCACCCTCGCGCCCGACGAGCAGCACCGCATCGAAGCCCACACGCTTGACTGTGAGCGCTGCGCCGACCTGGTGGACGGGTTTTCGCAGACCGACGCCGCGACCACCGACCAGGCCGTGGCCGCCCTGCGCGCCCGCCTGCAAGCCCGGCTGGCACTGGCCG
>CAXTCS010000103.1:0-13582 GCA_964242365.1 uncultured Hymenobacter sp.
CGGCGGCGGCGCTGCCGCGCTCGGTGGGCAGGCGCAGGGCCAGAAAGGCCTTTTTGAAGTCGCGCTCGGTGGTGTAGGGAAACACCCGGACTTCGCCCAGCATGGTGGCGTCTTCCTTCAGCGTGATGATGACGGAGTAGCTCTGGCGCTGAAAATCGGGCGGGATGATGATGGTTTGGTTGGCGTAGCCCAGCGAGCGGATAACGATGCTGTCGCCGGCCAGCACGGCCATCGAAAAGTAGCCGTAGGCGTTGGAGGCCGTGCCCCGGCCGGCTTTGGGCACGTAGATGGTGGCGCCGGGCACGCCCAGCAGGCTGTCGCCGGTGGCCACGATGCCCGTAAACTGGATGATTTTGCGCTTGCCCTGGGCGTGGGCCGCCGACGGTGCCAGCAAGAGCCCCCCCAGCAAAGCCACGGCAAAAAACAGGGAAAAGCAACGAAGGCGCACGAAATCAGGCATGTTCAGGGGGCGGAGGGGCAAATATACGGCGCCGGGTTCGGGGCCGATTGTAACTTTGGGCGGAAGAACGAAGGGCGCACGTCCCTTCCCAGACAGCAGATGCGCTTGAAACATTTCACGGTTGCTTTTGGGCAGCAACTTTTTAAATCGTTGGGCGACGAAAGCCGGGTGCGCATCCTGCATTTGCTGTGGCGCAACCGCGAAATGGTGGTGGCCGACCTGGAGCAAGTGCTGGATTTCACCCAAACCAAAACCAGCAGGCAATTATCGTACTTAAAGAATGCAGGTTTGGTGAACGTGCGCCGGCTCGACAACTGGATGTACTACTTCCTGAAAGAAGAAACCACCGAATTGTTGCAGGAGCTGCTCGGCTTTATGGAGAAAGACCCGCAGCTCGTCCGCGACCAGCAGGTGTACCAAACCCTGTGGTCGAACCGCGAGCTGGCCGCCTACAAGCTGCAAAACCGGCACTGGCACGGGCCGGCGTAGCAGGTGCTGCCGTGCAGCGCGCGGCATGACGTTCTACTTACTTATCAGCATCTAATGGATTCCGAACGCCGCCTTTTTGTGTGCACCAACCAAAAATCGGGGGTGGGGGAGGCCGTGGCCAAGGCGCTGAAGAAAGAGCTGAAAATACAGCGGGTTAAAAAGCTGTTCAACGGCGGCGGGCAGCGGATGCGCGTGCAAACCTGCAGTTGCCTCGACCTGTGCAAGCAGTGCAAGAAAGGGCCCGGCGCGGCCCTCATCGTGTACCCCGAGGGCAAGGTGTACGGCGACGTGGAGCCCGGCGACGCGGGCAAACTGGTGGCCGAATGCCTGAGGCACGGGCAGTGAAATCCTGGAATCGCAACCACTGGCAAAAAGCTGAGGAGCCGAAATAGGCCCCTTTCGCGGAGGGTTTTGCTGGTTAGGCCAAACCGTAGGGGGGACTAATCCGTTGTGATAGATATTCATTCGTTTTTTCATATTCGTGCTCATGCGTTCTTCTCTAGCTGTCCTGTTTCTGACCGGGTTAACCTTTGCCGCCGCCGCTCAGCCGGTCGTGCCAACCGATTCGGCGCTTCGCGCCCCTCGTTCCGGCCCCGTGCTACCGACCCCGCAACTGCGCGGCACGAAGTCGTTTGGCCAGCTGGGAGCGAATAAGAACCTGACTTTGCTGCCCATTCCGGTGCTGTTTTACCAGGCCGAAACCGGCTTTGGCTACGGGCTGGGGGGCTTGCTGAGCGGCCGGTTTTCGGCCGATACCCTCACCCGGCCGTCCAACGCCAGGGTGCAGTACTGGCGCACTTCGAAGGGCCAGTCGCTCATCCAGCTGGTGCATTCGGTGTATACGCCCGGCGAGAAATTTTACCTGAACGGCGAAATCAGCGCCTACGACATCCTGCTGTATTACTACGGCGCGGGCCCGCATTCGAGCAGCGCCGACGAGTCGGAAACCAAATACAAGCTCTTCATCATCAACCAGCGGTTGCAGAAGCAGATTGCGCCCAAGCTGTTTTTTGGGGCGCTTTACCGCCTCACCAACGTGACCAAGTTTGACATCACGCCGCTGAACACCGACGACAACCGCCCCAACGTGTTCCTCACCGACTCGCGCGTGACCGAGCGCGAGCGGCACAACACCCGCGTGTCGGGCCTGGGGCCGGTCATCACCTACGACACCCGCGATGTGCCCTTGGCTGCCTTCCACGGCGACTTGCTCGATGCCAGCGCCACGTTCAACGGCACGGGGCTGGGCTCCGATTACCGCTTTGTGCGCTACCAGCTCGACGCCCGCCATTTCCAGCCCATTTTTTCGACCAAAACGATTTTGGCCCTGCAATTTCTGGGGCAGTTTCACACCGGCGACGTGCCGTTTCGGGAGCTGGCCGGCCTGGGCGCCAACCTGGGCGGCACGCTTTACAACAACGCCAACCTGCTGCGCGGCATTTACGAGCAGCGCTTCCGCGACCGCCAGATGATAATGTTTCAGGCGGAGCTGCGGCAGAAGCTGTTCTGGCGCATCGACGGCGCGGTGTTTGGCGGCGTCGGCAACGTGAGCCAGTACATCGACAAGTTTGGCATCAGCAACACCAAATACGCCGGCGGGGCGGGCATTCGCTTCAATTTCATCCGGCGCGACCGGGTGAACCTGCGCCTCGACTACGCCGGCGGCACGGGCAGCTCGTCGGGCGTGCTGTTTGCCATCGGCGAGGCATTTTAGTAGCGCGCCGACAAGTCTTCAAAAAGCCTTCCTGAGATTTCAGGAAGGCTTTTTTGTGGGTTGGCGGGCCGGGAGCATGTTGTTTTTCTGCTGCTCCCGATGTGGCGCTTCTCAAGGTGGGCGCCCGAAAATAAACGCCCACGGCCGCGCTAAATTAAGCGCGGCCGCACGGCCATAATTCTCCCTGATAATGAGAAGCAAACTGTGGATGTTGGTCTGGTTGCGCGCAAACGGCCTGTTTATAACTTAAGCTGACCCTTATCTTTTCGGGCAACGCGGCGTACACCGGGCCAATGGACCACGCAACGCCCGCTCGTTTCCTCGCTGCCCACGAGGCCACGGCTACCGCTCCGGTTTTTCTGCCCGCTCTGCCACTGCCCGCCGCGCCGCGCCGGGGCCGCTCGGCCACCCTGCTGCACCAGCAGCTGCCGCCGCCCCGCCCCGAGCTGCAAGTGAGCGTCATCATCCCGGCCAAAGACGAAATGGCCAGCCTGCCCGCCACCCTGGCGGCGCTGGCGGCCCAAACCGATGCGCGCGGGCGGCCCTTGCCGCCGGGCAGCTTCGAGGTCATCGTGCTGGCCAATAATTGCACCGATGCCACCGCGGCCGTGGTGCGCCAGCAGGCCCGGCGATTTCCGCACCTGGTGCTGCACGCCGCCGAGCTGTGCCTGCCCGCCGCCAAAGCCCACGTGGGCCGGGCCCGCCGCCTGCTGATGGACGAGGCCTGCGCCCGGCTGGAGCAGGTGGGCCGCCCGGCTGGCATCATCGCCAGCACCGATGCCGACACCCGGGTGGCGCCCACCTGGCTGGCCGCCATTCAGGCCGAAATCGTGGCCGGGGCCGATGCCGTGGGCGGGCGCATTCTCACCGAAATTACCGGCGCTGCGCTGCTGCCGCTGCGCCGCATTCAGGTGCGCGACGCGGCTTACCGCCAGCTGTGCGCGCGCCTCGAAGACCTGCTCGACCCGGTGCGCATCGACCCCTGGCCCCGCCACCACCAGCATTTTGGCGCCAGCCTGGCCCTTACCGTCCGCGCCTACCGCCAGGTGGGCGGCCTGCCCGAAGTCCGGTTTCTGGAAGACGAAGCCTTGTGCCAGGCCCTGCGTCGGCACGATTTGGGCCTGCGGCACAGCCCGCACGTGCAGGTCCTGACCTCGGCGCGGCGGCAGGGGCGGGTCGAAGTGGGGCTGTCGTGGCAGCTGCGCGAATGGTTGAACATGAGCCGGCAGCAGCGCGAGCCGCACGTAGATAATCCGGCCCAGCTTGCGGCCTTGTGGCTGGTGCGCCGCCAATTGCGGGCATATTGGGCCGGCCACCCGACGCATCAGGCCGGGGCGCTGGCCGCCCGCCTGGGCTTGCCGGCCGCCGTTTTGCTGGCCCGCGTGCGGCAAACCCTCACCTTTGGCAAACTGTGGGACTGGGTTGTCGCAAACGGCCGCGTCCCCGTCGTTTCGCCCGTGCCCCTGTCGCTGGCGTTGCGGGCGCTGCCGCCGCTCATCAAGTACTACGAGCAGCAACCCGAGCCGCCGAAGGGTGGCTTTGGCCCGCCGCAGCTCAGCGTTTTTCCAGCAGGTCGAGCCGGTAGTTTGCGTGCCGTTGCGCAGTGAGGTGCCGCAGCGGGCCTTGCCCGGTGGTCTTGGCCAGGAAGAGTTCGTGCACGTCATCGCCGGTGAGGGGGTAGTCGTGCACGGGCGCCGTCCAGTGCACCAGCAGCAGCTGGCCGCCGGGCCGCAGTCCGGCCACTAGCTGGTCGGCGGCGCGGGCCAGGTCGGCCGGCGACCAATAATAGCCCACTTCCGACAGCACAATCAAGTCGAATTGCTGGCTGGGAAACTCGTCTGGCACCTGCATCAGCCGGATGTCTGCCTGGGGCAGCCCGGCGCACCGCGTCCGGGCCTGGGCCAGGGCCGCCTCGCTCACGTCGACGGCCAGCAGGTGGCCGCAGCGCGGGGCTAGCTGCGCCGTGAGCACGCCCAGCGAACAGCCGATTTCAAACGCTTCGGCGTAATGTGGGCGGGGCAGGGCGGCCAGCGTGGCGGCGTATTTCTCGCGCTCGTAGGGGCTGGTTTCAAAGTTCCAGGGGTCGCGGTTGGCCTGGTACACGCGGTCGAAATAGGCCGGTGGCAGGGTGTTGGGCTGGTTCTTATTCATGGTTCAGAGCTTCAAAAAACACTTCGTAGGGCCCGGCAAAATGCGCCAGCATGTCGGCCGACAACAAAAACCCGGCGGGGTCGTCGGTGAAAATGCCGGGCGCCACCTGCGAGCGGTGCGCCGCAATGGCTTGCTGCTTCTGCGCGGCCACCGCCCCAACATCGAGCCGGAACCCGCGCACGTTGTCGGCCGCCGTGGGCAGGTCTTCCGGCGCGGCGCGTTCCCAGGCCCACACCACGTATTCGAGGCGGCGCGGCGGGTGGGGCATGGCGGCCAGGGCCGCGTGCACCAGCTGGCTGGTCGCGCGGTGGTCGGGGTGGGGGTCGCGCCGCCAGGGCACCAGCACGGTGGCGGCGCGCTGGCTTGCCAGGAAAGTCCGAAGCTGGGTTACCGCTTCCGCAAACCCGGTTTCGTTGGCTGCGCCGGGCACCCGGCCGTCGGGCAGGCCCAGCAGCAGCGGCTCGGCTTGGTCGATGCCTAATATTGTCAGGGCGTGGCGGAATTCGGCTGCGCGCACAGCCTGCCGCGCCGGGGCCGAAAACCGCGCTGAATTGGGGTGCGACATGGTGCCGTCGCTCACCAGCACGGCGGCGGCCGGGTGGCCCGCCCGGCGCAGCAAGGCCAGCAGCCCACCGCAGCCCAGGGCTTCGTCGTCGGGGTGCGGGGCCACCACCACCGTGGCGCCCAAGTTGGCTACAAAGCTGCCCGGTCGCACCGGATAAGAGGAAAAAGGAAGCACGTTTTGGGTAAATCGCCGCATTTCTGCTGGCTAATCGAAACAAAAATAAGGGCAGCAGCCAGCAGCTATTGGAGCGATAAACTTGCCTCCGGCCCCGCTTTCAACAGCATCTCACCGATTGGCTTTTACTGATTTTACGGGCTTTGCGATGTTTCCGGGAAGAATTATCTTTTCAAATGCGATGATACCGGCCCAGGGCAATGCCACGCTGGCGGCAATACCCGCCGGCGCGCCGCTTACGAGTTACGAGGCCAAATAGGCGGCTTTTTTGGAGGGTAATTTAAGTTGTTGTGGCGCATGGAACATAGCCCCGGCGGAAGCCCTGTCCCGCTGGGTTTTTGTTCGGCAGGCCACAATCTGGACTTCTTAACCTAATAAAGAATCTATTTATAGTTAAATTACATACATTACAACCAGGTGCGCTATGTTGGGATTTTTTGTCAATAAAACTACGATTATGCTGCCAAAAATCAACAAATAGGTTTATATTTGCTCACTGTCCATCTTTCCTAAATCCCGTTTTATGAAGCATTTGTTGACTCTTTTGGGAGTTTGCCTGGCCTCGTCGCCTTTGCTGGCGCAGCCGGAGCAACTCCTTCGGCCTACGCTGCCGCGAACCAGCAAAGCGGCGGTCGCCACCGCCGCCGCCGCTGCCGCCGCGAAGCTGCCCACGGACGCGCATTCGCGCATCAGCCGCCCGTTGCAGCAGCTCTACCGTTATGCTAATGGCAATACTGTTGGTGCCGGCCGGGGCACCGGGACCGCGACGGCCGGACTGCGGGACGCATTCCCGCAGCTTTCGGTGCTGAGCAGCGGCGGCCAGTCGTCGGTGCTGGTGCGCATCACGGCCAAAAACGTGGCGGCCCTGCGGCCGGCCCTGGCGGCTCGCGGCTTCGTAACGGTATCCGAGAAGGGCAAGCTGCACTTTATTGAAGGCGAGCTGCCGGTGAGCCAGCTGGCACCGGGCGCGGCGGGCATTTCGGCGCTGGCCAGCCAGGGGCTGATGGGTGTAACGGCCATATTGCAGCCCGTCACCAACTCGGGGCGCTACCCCAACCAGGCCGATTATGGCTTGCAGGCCAACCGCGTGCGGGCCGCCAGGCCCACGGGCTACGATGGCAGCGGCTTCCGCATTGGCGTGATGAGCGACTCTTACAACGCGCTGGGCGGCGCGGCGGCCGGGGTGGCCTCGGGCGACTTGCCCGCCAACGTGCAGGTGCTGCAAGACCGGGGCCCCGGCCAGGGCAGCGACGAAGGCCGCGGCATGATTGAGCTGGTGCACGACATCGCGCCGGGCGCCGGCAAGGCGTTCAGCGCCATTTTTAGGGGCGAGGCCGACTTTGCCGACCAGATGCTGCGGCTGGCCGACCCCACGCTGGGCAACTGCAAGATTATCGTCGACGACATTTCTTACCTCGGCGAGCCCATGTTTCAGGACGGCGTGGTGGCGCAGGCCGTTGACGAGGCCAGCAATAGCTTGGGCGTGGCGTATTTCGGCTCGGCCGGCAACCATTCCGACGAGTCGTGCGAGTACGCCGCGCCGGTCTTTGCGGCCGTAACGGGCGGTGGCGGCGACGCGGATTTGGATTTTGGCGCCAGCTTTAAAGCCGGTGGCGCGGCCGATACCCGCCAGCACTTCAGCATTCCGAAGAACGACAACCTGCGGCTGATAATGCAGTGGAGCGACCCGTTCTACACCACCAACGGCGTCAAAACCGACCTGGATATGTACCTGGTGAAGACCCGCGCCACCGGCGCGGCGCTGCGCGGCGACACGGTGGCCATCAGCAACGACGACAACCTGGCGGGCCAGGAGCCCCAGGAATTCCTCGACTACACCAACCAAAACGACACCGACACCGAGTTCGACCTCATCATCAGCCGGCGGGCCGGCACGGCCAACCCGGCGCGGGTGAAGTATATTTCGTACGGCGATTTGATTTCCGACAAGCCAGCGGCGGGTGACATTGGGCTGGAATATTTCACGCACAGCAGTACGGTAACGGGCCACCACGCGGCCATCGGCAACATGTCGGTCGCCGCCGCCCGGTCTTATATACGTCTCAACCCCGAATACTTCACTTCAAAAGGAAATCCTACCTATTTATTCAACCCCGACGGCAGCCCGCTGGCGGCGCCCGTGGTGCGCGCCAAGCCGGACTTTACGTCCATTGACGGGGTCAGCACCTCGTTTTTCGGGCAAAAATTTACCGGACAGGACCCCAAAGACGGGTTTCTGTTCTTTGGTACTTCGGCCGCGGCGCCGAACGCGGCCGCCGTGGCCGCGCTGCTTTTGCAGGCCAGTCCGGGCCTGACCCCGGTTCAGGTGAAGGACCGGCTCAAGAGCACGGCCCGCGACATTGGGGCCGTTGGCTTCGACGCCCTGACCGGGGCGGGGCTGATTAACGCCTACGACGCCGTTTTTGGGCCGCAAACGGCCGCGGTAGGGCCCTTGGTTGAAACCTTCGACAGCCAGGGCCTCTCGCGGGCCTGGGACTTGCAGGGCGACAGCTACGGCCGCATTCTCGTGCGCAACGATTTTGGGCCGGCCTCCGCTCCCGGTCATTTGGTGATGGACGGGATTCTGGCCTCTGCCGGGGTGAGCGGGCGCCGCAATATGGCCACGCTGAAACTCAACCTGAGCGCGGCCGCGGCCGGTGGTTGGGTGCTCACCTTCAAGCACAAAAAATTCGCGGGCGAAACCGATGAGCCCATGGCGGCCACCTTCACCGGCAGCCCCACTGTCGACGGCGTGGCAATGAGCGTGGACGGCGGCGCCAACTGGTACCGCGTGGCCGGCCTGACCGGCGCCGATGCCTCGACGACCTACAAAACGGTGAGCGTGAACCTGAGCGATTTTGCCCAAAGCAAAGGCCTGACGCTGGGCGCCGACGTGCGCATCCGGTTTCAGCAATTTGGCAGCGGCGAAGTGGACACGTTTGTGAACTCCCGTGGCGGCCGGGCTTTCGACGACGTGGTGGTGGCGGGGGCCAACGTGGCCCAGGCGCCGGTGGCCCAGTTCAGCTCGTCGGCCACGACGGCCGCCATTTGCCCCGGCAGCAGCGTGCAGTTTACCGACGCGTCGCTGTTTTCGCCCACTACTTACGCCTGGTCTTTTCCCGGCGGCACGCCGGCCACCAGCACCGACCCCAACCCGGTGGTGCGCTACAATGCGGCCGGCACCTACAGCGTAACCCTGACCGTGACCAATGCGAGCGGCACCTCGACCCGCACCACGGCCGGCGTCGTCACCGTATCGAACGTGGTGCCCACGGCAAACTTCACGGCCCGCCAGGCGCCGATTTGCATCGGGGGGAAAGTTGCTTTCACCAACCGCTCGGTGAACTGCGCCAGCACTTTTGCCTGGACGTTTGCCGGCGGCACGCCCGCTACGAGCACCGACGTGAACCCCGTCGTGACGTATAATGCGGCTGGTACCTACGTGGTTACGCTGGTGGCTTCGAATTCCAACGGGGCCAGCGCCCCCAAAACCTTCACCGTGCAGGTGCAGGGCGCCGCGCTGGCCGTGCCCTACGCCGAAACGTTTGCCGCCGGCATTCCGGCCGCGTGGGGCGTGCTCAACCCCGACAACGGCCTGACCTGGACGACGGCCCCAAATACCCTGCGCAAGGACGGGAGCCGCGGCACCGTCTTGGTGATGCCGTTTGGCCCGTACGACGCGGTGGGGCAGCGCGACTCGCTGCAATCGCCCACCTTCGATTTGCGCAACCAGCCGCGGGCTTTCCTGCGCTTCGACCTGGCCTACGCCCCCGTTACGGGCGCCAACGACTCGCTGGGCGTGGATGTGTTCACGGCGTGCACCAAAACCCGGCTGGGCCAGGTGTACCTGAAATCGGCTGCTTCGGGCCTGGCCACGACCCAGCCGCGCAACAACACGTTTTACTCGCCCACCTCAACCAGCCAGTGGCGTCAGGAAAACGTGGACCTGGCCCCGTACCTGGGCCAGCAGGTTTACCTGCGTTTCGTGGCGTATAACCAGTATGGCAATAACCTGTACCTGAGCAATGTGCGGATAGACAACACCGGCGCTTTGGCCACGCATACCCAGGCCGATTCGCCGGCTTTGCAGGCTTATCCCAACCCCGTGGCCGGCGGCACCCGCCTCACCCTGGACTTGCCGCGGGCGCACGGCACGGCTTCGGTTCGCGTGCTTGATGCCCTGGGCCGGGTGTGTTTCAACACCAGCTTTGAGTTGAATCTGGCGGCCAGCACGCGCCGCACGCTCACCTCGCCCGTCGCAGCCGGCCTTTACACCGTGCTCTGCCAAACGGAAGACGGTCAGCTCTATTCGCGCCGCGTCGTGGTGGAGTAAGCACCGGTTAACCCTCACAAAAAGAGGCCCTTTCGCAGTGCGGAAGGGCCTCTTTTTGTGAGGACATTACTGAATTTGAGCAGGTGTCAGCCAATCAGGGCCGCTCAATTCAGAAAGCGCTTGCCTTCGAGCACGAACCGGCCCACATCGGCCAGCGTCCCATCCGGGGCGGGCTGGCGCAGGTAGTGGGTCAGGTCGCGGTGCAGGCGCTCGAAGGGGAGGGGCTGGAGCAGGCCGCGGGCGCCCACGCTGCGCTCGGCCAGCTGCAGCATGGCGAGGCAAATGGTTTCGATGGCGGTGCGCGTCATGTTGGCGTAAGCTACCGTGGCTTCGGCGGCTTCGGCTGGGGTGGCGCCGGGGGCGCGCGCCGCGTGCTCGGCGGCGCCGCGCAGCCACTGGCGGCCGCTTTCCAAAGCAATGGCCATTTCGCCCAGGCGCTGGCGCTGGTAGGGGTCGTCGGTGCGGCCCAGGCCGCGCAGAAAGGACCGGGTTTCCTCAAAAACCGCCTCCGCGCCCCCCAGCTGCACGGCCGCGAACCGAATGGCCCCGCCGCTGAACGTTGGCTGCTGGTAATAGTCATTGGGTGAGCCGATTAAATTCTCGGGCCCGATTTCCAGCCCTGTCAAATCGGCCCGGAAGCTGGCCGTGGCCCGCATGCCCAGCGGCCGCCAAAACGAGCGGTCGAGCACCGGCGGCTGCCGGTCGGCGGGCAGCACGAACAGCTGCCAGCCCTGCCCCTCGGGCAAGGCGCCGGTGATGAGCGGCCGCGCCAGATGGCCGGCCCCCGAGGCAAAGGTTTTGGCCCCGCGCAAGCGGTAGCGGCCGTTGGGCAAGGCATCGAGGTGCACGCCATCGGCCGGGTCCTGGGTGTTCCAGACGCCAAATAGCAGCCCGGCGCGGGCGTCGGCCGCGTACCGGGCCACCTGCGCCGCGCCGCCCAGCTGTTGAATGAGCAGCAGCGCGTTTACGTGCCCCTCGTATACGCGGCCCACCGCCAGGTTGCCCCGCCCAACGTGCTGGAGCACCCGCAACAGCGGCAGCGTGGCGGCCAGGGCGTGCAGCCCGGCCCCACCCAGCGCGGCAGGCAGCGCGGCCGCGAGCAGCCCCGCCGCGCGCAGCCAGCCAAACTCTTTGGTCGGAAAGCTGCCTTCCACGTCGGTTTCGGCGGCTTGCGCAAACAGGCGCGGGGCCAGCCGGGCCGCCGCGGTTTCTGCCTGCGCCGGGCTGGTTAGCAGCGGGTCGGCGGTAACGGAACTGGTGGGCTCGACCGGAAATAGCGCCGATTCAGCAGGGGTAATGGGTAAGAGGTCGGCCGACATGCACGTACAAAAGGGACAAAAGGAATAAAGTATACCTCAGAAGCTGGTCCATTGTTTAAGGACGCCTGCCCGATGGCTGCCCCCGGCTGGGGTAACAATTCGGTAATGTTCATTGTGGGAACTCGCTTGGCCCGCGCCGTACCTTCGTGGCGGCAATTGTGCCCAGCTTTTTCGCCCGTTTTATGTCGTCCCGCCCCATCCGCGCCGCGCTGCTTTCCGTGTACCACAAAGACCGATTGGCGCCCCTGGTGCAGGTGCTGCGGCAGTACGGCGTGACGCTGTACTCGACCGGCGGCACCCAGAAATTCCTCGAAGAAGAAGGCGCCGACGTAACGGCCGTGGAGGACCTCACCGGCTTCCCGGAAGTGTTTGGCGGCCGGGTGAAAACGCTGCATCCCAAGGTGTTCGGCGGCATTCTGCACCGCCGCCACGACGAAGGCGATTTGGTCCAGGCCGCGCAGCACGGCATTCCGCCCATCGATTTGGTGGTGGTCGATTTGTACCCCTTTGAAGAAACCGTGGCCAGCGGCGCCGCCGAAGCCGACGTCATCGAAAAAATCGACATCGGCGGCATTGCGCTGCTGCGCGCCGCCGCCAAAAACTACCGCGACGTGCTGGTAGTCAGCAGCCGCGACCAGTACGCCGCCGTCACCGAGCTGCTCACCGCCAAAAACGGCGCCACCGACCTCGACGACCGCCGCCACTACGCCGCGGCCGCCTTCGCCAGCACGTCGCACTACGATACCGAGATTTTCAACTACGTCAGCCAAGGCACCGGCTTCGCTGCGCTTAATGAGGAAGCAGAAACAAAGAATGAGGAAATGACGGACGGGAATTCCTCCTTCCTCATTCCTCCTTCTTCATTGAGCGCCGCGCCCATTCCCTTGCGCTACGGCGAAAACCCCCACCAGGCCGGCACGTTCTACGGCGACCTATCGGCCTTGTTCGACCAGCTTCACGGCAAGCAGCTGAGCTACAACAACCTGGTTGACGTGGACGCCGCCGTGGCCCTGATGGCCGAATTTACCGACGGCGAGCCCGCCTGCGCCATTCTCAAGCACACCAATGCCTGCGGCGTGGCCCAGGCCGCCACGCTGTCCGAAGCCTACCTGAACGCCCTGAGCTGCGACCCGATTTCGGCCTTTGGCGGCGTTATCATTGTTAATAAAGAAGTTGACGCGGCCACCGCCGCGGAGCTAAATCAGCTCTTTTTTGAGGTGCTGATTGCGCCCAGCTTCGCCGCCGAAGCCTTGCCCGTGCTGCAAAGCAAGAAAAACCGGATTCTGCTGCTGCAAAAGCCGGTCGAGTTTCCGAAGAAGCAAATCAAAACCCTGCTCAACGGCATCATCGAGCAGGACGCCGACCGCCAGACCGAGACGGCCGCCGACTTCCGCCTCGTGACCCAGTCGGCGCCCACGGCCCAGGAAACGGCCGCCCTGGTGTTCGCCGGCAAAATCTGCAAGCACACCAAGAGCAACACCATCGTGCTGGCCCGCGCCGGCCAGCTGCTGGCCTCCGGCGTCGGCCAAACCTCGCGCGTCGACGCCCTGCGCCAGGCCATCGAAAAAGCCCGCAATTTCGGCTTCGACCTGCACGGCGCCGTGATGGCGTCCGACGCCTTTTTCCCCTTCCCCGACTGCGTAGAAATTGCCGGCGCGGCCGGCGTGCGCGCCGTGGTGCAGCCCGGCGGCTCCATTAAAGACGCCGACAGCATCCGCGCCTGCGACGAGCTGGGCCTGGCCATGGTGCTCACGGGCGTGCGGCACTTCAAGCACTAGGTGAGGTAATGAGGTGATGGGGTAAGGAGGTGATGAGGGTTTTTGGGCTCTTCATCACCTCCTTACCCCATCACCTCATTACCTCAACCCTTCCGTACCTTTGCCCATTAATTTGCCCGGACCACCACCTGGGCTCCGCCTTATTGCAGCTAACTCAATGGGTTTCTTTAATTTCCTGACCAGCGACATTGCCATCGACCTGGGCACGGCCAATACGCTCATCATTCACAACGATAAAATCGTGGTGGACGAGCCGAGCATCATCGCCAAAGACCGCACCACCAACAAAGTCATCGCCGTGGGCCGCCAGGCCCAGCAGATGCACGAGAAAACGCACGATAACATCCGCACCATCCGCCCGCTGAAGGACGGGGTAATTGCCGATTTCCACGCCGCCGAGGAAATGATTAAGGGCATGATTAAGATGATTGACACGCGGAACCGGCTGTTTCAGCCTTCGCACCGCATGGTCATCTGCATTCCGTCCGGCATCACCGAAGTCGAAAAACGCGCCGTGCGCGACTCCGCTGAGCACGCCGGGGCCAAGGAAGTCTGGATGATTCAGGAGCCGATGGCCGCCGCCATCGGCATCGGCATCG
>CAXTCS010000104.1:0-13579 GCA_964242365.1 uncultured Hymenobacter sp.
GCGCGGCCCTGGAGCGACCGGGCGCGTACTTGCCGGCCTTGCGGGCGCTGCGCCAGCTGGTGGCCGACGTGCGGGCCGGCCGCCCCGTCTGCGCCGCTTGCCGCCCACCCGTAGCCCGCGCCCTCACCGACCTGCTGGCGGCCCCGGCGCCAACACCATCCCCAGCGCCGGCCCCCGACCGGCTGGCCCGACGCTATTTTCAAGAGCTGAGCCGCTAATATATTGGTTGTCAGTGATTCGTTGTCCGTTGTCAGGGGTTAGTTGTCAGTTATTCGTTGTCTGTTGTCAGGTTGTTTATTGCGGATTTCCAGAATAACCGGACAACTAACCCCTGACAACTAACCCCTGACAACGGACAACGAATCACTGACAACCTTCTACTTTTGAACGACTATTTTAGGACTTACGCAAACCTTCGTGTTTTTAGCCCCAGCGGGGCGACCCGTCGGTAGTAAGACCATGATTTCGAGCGGTAAAGCCCCGGCGGGGCGGCCCAAACGGTCGCAACGTCAGTGGGCCGCCCCGCTGGGGCTTTACCATTGACAATCACAATAGTACTACCGACGGGACGCCCCTGCGGGGCTGGCTATCGGTCTTTTTGCGTAAGTCCTATATTTAGCATGCCGCCCATTTCATTAGGTAGTCCGGCCCTCTACTACGGCTTGCTGGCATTTTGCCTGCTGCTGGGCTCTGGGCTGATGGCCACGGCCTGGCGGCGGCCCCGCCAACGGCAGCGCCAGATGCGGGCGCTGGCGGGCGCCGTGGCAGCCGGGGCGTTGTGGCTCAGCGCATTCCCGCCTTCGCACCGCTTGCCCGCCGCCCGCGCCGAGGCCATTTTGCTCACCGATGGCTACTCGCCCGATGCCCTCCGGCAGTTGCGGCGCCGGCTGGGCGCGGGCACGCCGGTGTGGGTTTATGGCCAAGTGGCAGCCCCGGCCAACGCCCGGCCGCTGGCCAGCCTGCTCACCCTGGCCGAACAGCAGCCGGCGCTGCGGCGCCTGCACGTGCTGGGCCACGGCCTGCCCGCCGCCGATTTGCCAAGCCTCGGCAAGGTGCCGGTGCGGCTGCATCCGGGGGCGCCGGTTGGCGGATTTCGCAGCGCGCTCTGGCCGTCGAAACTGGCGCTGGGCGAGGTGCTGCGCGTGGAGGGCGTTGTGGCCGCGCCCGGTGGCGCGCCCGCGGCCCCCGTTTGGGTGAGCCTGCGCGCGGCCGGCGCCGGGCGCGACTCGGTGCGGCTGCCGGCGGGCGGCGGGGCTTTCCGGCTGCGCTACCAGCCCAAAGCTGCCGGCCTGGCGCGCTACGAGCTGCTGCTCCGCCGGGCGGGGCAGTCCGTGGCCAGCGAGCCGGTGCCGGTCGAAGTAACCACTCCGCCGCTGCCGGCCGTGCTGCTGCTCACGGCCGTGCCCTCCTTCGAATTCAAGTTCCTGAAAAACTACCTGGCCGAAGCCCACTACCCGGTGGCCCTGCGCACCAGCGTGAGCCGGGGCCTGGCGCAAACCGATTTTGTGAACCAGCGCGCCGAGGCGCTCGACCGCCTCACGCCCGCCCTGCTGGCCCACTACGCGGTGCTGATTGCCGATGCCCCAACCCTGGCCGCGCTGTCGAACCCCGAAACCCAGGCCTTGCAAGCCGCCATCGGCGCCGGCCGCCTCGGCCTGATAACCCTGGCCGACGCCGCGCCCCTGCCCCGCGCCGCGCCTGCCCGCGCCGACTTCGCGGTGGCGGTGCTGCCGCGCTCCGCCGCGCAGGCCCCGCCCCAGGCCCTGCGCTGGCCCAATGCCCCGGAGGCGGCCAAGACAGCCCTGCCCGCCGAGCTGCGCCCGGCACCAATGCTGCGCGCCCTGGTCACGGGCCCGCGTGGGGCACTGGCGGCGGCCAGCCGGCGCGTGGGACTGGGCTGCGCGGTGGTGTCAGTAGTGCCCGAAACGTTTCGGTGGGCGCTGCAAGGCCAGGCGGCGGTTTACGCTTCTTTCTGGTCCCGGCTGCTGGCGGCGGCCGTGCCCCCGGCCCCGGCATCGGCCACGTGGCGCGTGGGCGCCCGCTGGCCCCGTCCCGGCCAGCCGCTCACGCTGCACCTCGCGGCCGCGTTGCCCCCCGGGGCCCAACCCACGGTGGCGCCCCTGGCCGGGGGTGCCGCCGTGCGCCTGGCCCTGCGCCAGGATATCCGCCTGCCCGAGTGGAGCACCGCCCAGTTTTGGCCCGCGACGGCGGGCTGGCACCAGGTGCGCGGGCCGGGCCGCACGGCCCACAATTTCTACGTTTTTCCGGCGGCGGCGTGGCTCGGGCAAGAGCTGCGGGAGCGCCGGCAAGCCCTGGCGCAACGCGCGACGCCCGCCGTGGTCGCTGGCTTGCCAGCGGCCGACGTGGTGCAACCATACCCGGCGGCCTGGTTTTTTGGCCTGTTCCTGCTCGCCGCCGGGTATTTGTGGCTGGAAGAAAAGCTCTAGCGCCTGGAATTGCCGTTAATAAACTGTTTGACCTTGGCTATGGACTGCCGAACAACAGGCTCGGCCGCGCCCCGTGCACGGACCGGAAAACGGCCCTAAATTGAAGGCCCGGCGTTACTCCCAGAGCGGGTAGTGTTCCAGGTGTACTTCCTGCTCGAAAAATATCCGCGTGCTTTCCTCAAACGAGCGGGTGAAATCTGACACGTAGAAATGATGCGCGGGCGGGGTGGCCGCGGCCGGGGCCAGCAGGCCGTGGGCGGCGAGGTGGGTTTCGGCGTCGGCCGCCACCACGTCGGAGGCGTCGAGCACGTCGACCCGGCCGGCGTAGTAGCGGGCAATCTGGTCTTTGATGAGCGGGTAATGGGTGCAGGCCAGCACCAGCGCGTCGATATCGGCCAGGGCCGCGTGGCTGAGGTACGTGCCGATGATGTCGTCGCTGATGGAGTTTCTGAAGAATCCTTCTTCTATCATCGGCACCAGCAGCGGGGTGGCCAGCGAGTGCAGGTCGATGCCGGCGTCGAGGTCGTCGACTTTTTTCTTGTACACGTTCGAATTCA
The DNA here is from genome assembly GCA_964242365.1 of uncultured Hymenobacter sp. Taxonomy (GTDB): domain Bacteria; phylum Bacteroidota; class Bacteroidia; order Cytophagales; family Hymenobacteraceae; genus Hymenobacter. The sequence goes on from CAXTCS010000104.1 coordinate 3,005, forward strand.
CCGTTTGCTTGGTGCCGATGAGGCCCACGCGGCGGCCGGCGTAGGCCCGGCCCAGGTGCGCCACGATAGGGTCTATCACGTTCAATACCTGGGCCTTGCTGCCCACGTACTCGCGCACCAGCTCGTAGGCGGCGGCCGAGGCCGAGTTGCAGGCAATCATAATCAGCTTGCAGTGCTGGCGCAGCAGCAGGTCGCAAATCTTGACGGAATAGGCCTGGATGGCGGCGGCGCTTTTGTCGCCGTAGGGCAGGTGGGCGGTGTCGCCGAAGTACACGATGCGCTCGTGGGGCAGGCGCCGGGCCACGGCCCGCGCCACCGTGAGCCCGCCAATGCCGGAGTCGAACATGCCAATGGGCCGGGCGGCCAGGGCCGCCGAAACGGCGGGTGCGGGAGCAGCAGGAGCAGCAATAGTCATGGGGCAAAGGTAGCCGGGGGCCGGCGCCGGCCCGGCGGAGCGCAAACCGTCACGGGCTCAGCGCCATGCTTTGGGGGCGGGCTTTCTTGTTTCTTCAAAACCTCGCTATATTTCCGCCCCTTTCCAGCTCACTCCTCTCCCATGAGCACCATTCTGGCCGAAATCGACCTGGCCCTGGCCGCCCACGACGCCCGCCTGGGCCGGCCCGTGGCCATCTACCTCGGCGAGCGTAAGCTTACCCAGCTTACGCTCGACGCCGCCCGTGCCGCCCTGCCTGAGCTCGGCACCGACGCCGGCCGGCCCCGCACCTACCGGCACCTGGAGCTGCTGCGCGACGAAATAAACGTGGACGGGCTGCGGGTAATTTGAACCGCGGTTCAGGCCTTGAGCAATTTCCAGGTGTATATACAGGTTGCGTGTTAATTAAAAATTAAAAATGATAAATTAAAAATCTGGCTGTCAGAACTTTAATTTATCATTTTTAATTTTTAATTCTGTACACGGAATTAGAAACCGTTCTACAGCAGCGGCCGGAGCACGGCCCACACGGTGCGGGCCACGATGCGGTGGCCGGCCGGCGTGGGGTGAATGCCGTCGGCCTGGTTTAGTTTCCGGTCGCCGCCCACGCCTTCGAGCAGGAAGGGAATGAGGACGAGGTGGTTTTTGGTGGCGATTTCCTGGTACAAAGTTCTGAAATCGGCGGCGTAGGCCTGGCCTAGGTTGGGCGGAATCTGCATGCCGGCCAGCACGATTTGGGCGCCGGGGCTGCGCCGCCGCACCGTGTCGATGATGCCTTGCAGGTTTTGGCGGGTGGCCGGCAGGGGCAGGCCGCGCAGGCCGTCGTTGCCGCCCAGCTCAAGCACAAACACGGCCACTGGCTGGCGCAGTATCCAGCCCACGCGGCTGCGGCCGCCGGCCGTGGTTTCGCCGCTCAGCCCGGCATTTATCACTTCGTAGCCCAGGTGCAGGGAGTCGATTTTGTTGCCCACCAGCGCGGGGAAGGCCTGTTCGGGCTCTACGCCGTAGCCGGCGGTGATGCTGTTGCCGAAGAACAGCAGGCGTTTTTTGGCAGTGGCGGCGGGCGGCGCGGCCGGGGCTTTGGCCACGGAAGCCGCTGGTGCGGCGGCGGTATCTGCGGTGGGGCTGGAATTGCAGGCGCTCAGGGCCAGGGCCAGCAGGCCGGCGAGCGGAAATCGAAAGAGGGTCATGGGCGGCGTTTTGGGCACGAAGCCGTAAAGGCGAAAAACATCGGGAAGGGTTCGGCGTCTTTGGTAACGAACGGCGGGCGGCGCGGTTGTGGAAGATTGTAGAACGGTTTGAATGGAACGTCGTGACAGGTTTGAATGGAGTGTCGTGACAAGCCGTCATGCCGAGCGCAGCCGAGGCATCTCGCGTGCGCCATCTGTCATGCTGAGCGGAGCGAAGCATCTTATCACGCCATAACGAGTCGTTCAGCGGCGAGAAGATGCTTCCTTCGTCAGCATGACAAGCGGCGCACGCGAGATGCCTCGGCTCCGCTCGGCATGACGTTCCATCACGACGTTCCTTTTGCCACTTTCCCTTCCAAAACACTGACCCAAAATACCGGCTTTATTCTTCCTGCATGAGCATTCTTCGCGTCGATAACCTCACCAAAACCTACCCCAGCGCTGGCCGGGCCCTCACGGTGCTGCACGCCGTGAGCTTCGAGCTGGCGGCCGGCGACACGTTTGCCATCGTCGGGCCTTCGGGCTCGGGCAAAACCACGCTTTTGGGCCTCTGCGCCGGGCTCGACCGCGCTACTTCGGGCAGCGTCTGGCTCAACAACATTCAGCTTGATAACCTGGGCGAAGACCAGCGGGCGGCGGTGCGCAACGAGCACGTCGGCTTTATTTTTCAGAATTTTCAGCTGCTGCCCACCCTCACGGCCCTCGAAAACGTGCTGGTGCCGCTGGAGCTGCGCGGCCAGCGCGGCGCCGAAGCCACCGCCCGCACCCTGCTCGACCGCGTGGGCCTGGCCGACCGCGCCGGCCACTACCCGGCGCAGCTCTCGGGCGGCGAGCAGCAGCGCGTGTCGCTGGCCCGCGCCTTTGCCAACCGGCCCGCCGTGCTCTTCGCCGACGAGCCCACCGGCAACCTCGACCCCGACACCAGCGAGCGGGTGGTGAACCTGCTGTTTGAGCTGAACCGCGAGGCCGGCACCACGCTCGTTTTGGTAACCCACGATTTGGAGCTGGCCGCCAAGACGCAGCGCACCCTGCGGCTGCGCGGCGGCAAGGTGGTGGCAGGCTAAGAGGGCCCGAAATCCCCTCCTTACCAAGGAGGGGACATCAAGCCAACGGCTTGATTGGGGTGGTTGCGGGCGTTGAACGGTGGGCCAGCAGCCACGGACCGCTTCAAGTAAACCAAGCGCGAGTTGTTCAACGCCCCAACCACCCCCGTTTCAGCTGCGCTGAAACATCCCCTCCTTGGTAAGGAGGGGAGTTATTCGTCCAACATTCAACCCCTAAAATGACGACCAATTCCTCCTGGCTTTTCCGCATGGCGTGGCGCGACAGCCGCCGCAGCCGGGCGCGGCTGCTGCTGTTCATGGCGAGCATCGTGCTGGGCATCGCGGCGCTGGTGGGCATCAATTCTTTTGGCGACAACCTGGCCCGCAGCATCGGCGAGCAGGCGCGCGAGCTGCTGGGGGCCGATTTGGTGCTGTCGGCCAATCAGCCCTTTGCCCCGGCGCTGGAGCCCGCGCTGGGCCGGCTTGGCGTGGCCCGCACGCGGGAGGTTTCGTTTGCTTCGCTGGTGCAGTTCCGGCCGGGCAAGGGCACGCGGCTGGCGCAGGTGCGGGCGCGCGACGGCGGCTTCTTTTACGGCGATTGGGAAACGGAGCCGAAAGCGGCGGCCCGGCGCTTTGCCGATGCGAAAGCTGCCCCCGGTGCGTTGGTCGATGATGCGCTGCTGGTGCAGTTTGGGGCCCAAATAGGCGATTCGGTGCGGGTGGGGCAGGTTACGCTGCCCATCATCGGGCGGGTGCTGAAGACGCCGGGGCAGTCGGGCATCGCGTCGGCGGTGGCGCCCACGGTGTTTCTGCCGCTGGCGCAGGTGACGGCCACGGGGCTGGTGCAGCGCGGCAGCCGGGTGCAGTACAAGCGCGCCTTCCGCTTTGGGCCGGGCGCCGACGTGGCGGCCGTGGTGCGGGGCCTGCAAGCCCGCCTCGACCAGGCCGACATCGACGCCGACACCGTGGCCAGCCGCCAGCAGCAAACCGGGCGCTCCTTCGCCGACCTCACCCGCTACCTGAGCCTGGTGGCCTTTGTGGCGCTGCTGCTCGGCTGCGTGGGCGTGGCCAGCGCCGTGAACCTCTACGTGCGCGAAAAGCTGGCCGCCGTGGCCGTGCTGCGCTGCCTGGGCGCCAGCGGCCGGCAGGCGTTGTTGATTTATTTGATTCAAACCGCTGGGCTGGGGCTGGTGGGCGCGGTGCAGGGGGCGGCGCTGGGCGCGGCCGTGCAAGGGCTGCTGCCGCGGGTGCTGGGCGATTTTCTGCCCGTAGATATTACCGTGAGCGTGTCGTGGGCCGCCATTGGCACGGGGCTGGTCACGGGGCTGTTGATGGCGGTGCTCTTCGCGCTGCTGCCGCTGCTGGGCATCCGGCGGGTGTCGCCGCTGCGGGTGCTGCGGGCGGCGTTTGAGGACGACACGGCCGCGCCCGACCCCGTGCGCGGCCTCGTCATCGGCGTTATCGGGCTGTTTATTCTGGCCTTCGCCTACGGCCAAACGCGCGACTGGAAGCTCACGCTGGGCTTCGGGGCGGGGCTGCTGGCGGTGTTTGCCGCCCTCACCGGCCTGGCCCGGCTGCTGATGGCGGCCGTGCGGCGCTTCTTCCCCGCCGGCTGGGGCTACGTGTGGCGGCAGGGCCTGGCCAACCTCTACCGGCCCCAAAACCAGACGCTGACGCTGGTAACGTCCATCGGGCTGGGCACGTTTTTGCTGGCCACGCTTTTCCTCACCCAGGCGCTGCTGCTGGGCCGCGTGCAGGTAGCGGGCCAGAAATCGGCGGCTAATCTGGTGCTGTTCGACATTCAGCCCGAGCAGCGCGCCGGGGTCGAAGCCCTTTTGCGGTCGCAAAAGCTGCCGGTGCTCCAGCGCGTGCCCATCGTGACGATGCGCCTGACGGCCATCAACCGCCGCCCGGTTTCGGCCCTGAAAAAGGACACCACCAACGGCATCCCGGCCTGGGCCCTCACCCGCGAATACCGCGTGACTTACCGCGACTCGCTCAATTCGTCCGAAAAGCTGGCCTCCGGCACGCCCCCCGCCCGCGGCCCCGACGGCACCCCGCGCATCTCCGTCGAAACCGGCTACCTGAGCCGCGTCAAGCTCAAGCTCGGCGACACGCTCGACTTCAACGTGCAGGGGGCGCCCCTGCGCACCGTCATCGGCGGCACGCGGGAGCTCGACCGCAGCCGGGTGCAGCCCAGCTTTTTGGTGGTATTTCCGGCCGGGGTGCTCGAGCAGGCCCCGCAGTTTCAGGTGGTGCTCACGCGCACGGGCAGCACGGCGGCGCTGGCCGCCGTGGAGCAACAGCTTGTGCAACAATTCCCCAACGTGTCGGCCATCGACCTGGGTCTGATTCTGCAAACCCTGAACGACGTCGTGGGCAAAATCTCCTTCGTGATTCGCTTCATGGCCGGTTTCAGCATCCTCACCGGGCTGCTGGTGCTCAGCAGCTCGGTGGTCATCAGCCGCTACCAGCGGGTGCGCGAAAGCGTGCTGCTGCGCACGCTGGGCGCCAGCCGCCGCCAGATTCTGCGCATCACGCTGGTCGAGTACGGCCTGCTGGGGCTGCTGGCGGCGCTGGCCGGCATCGCCCTGGCGGTATTGGCGGCCTGGGCGCTGGCCATCTGGGTATTTGAGGCGAGCTTCGGGCCGGCCGTGCTGCCGCTGCTGGGGCTGGCCGCGCTGGTTACGGTGCTCACGGCCGGCATTGGGCTGCTCAACAGCCGGGACGTGCTGAGGCGCTCGCCGTTGGAGGTGCTGCGGGCGGAGGGCTGAGCAAACGTTGGTAACTTCCCGCTGCGTATTGCAAGCGGTGATGCGCAATGCATCTACGCTGTGCATCTGAGGCTTAGTTAACCAATTTGCTGCTCCTCGCCCATGAAGCGCCATTTGCCGCTGCTGTTCGCACTCCTCAAATTTGCTACCGGCCTGCTGTTGGCTGGCTACGGCCGCTACGAGCTGCACCGCGACGAGTACCTCTACCTCAACTACGGCCAGCACCTGGCCTGGGGCTACCTCGAAGTGCCGCCCTTCACGGCCCTGCAAAGCTGGCTGGCGCTGGCGCTGGGCGGCGGTTTTTTCTGGGTGAAATACTGGCCCCTGCTTTGGGGCAGCCTCACGGTGTACGTGGTGGTGCGGCTTGCCCAGCGGCTGGGCGGGGGCGCCTGGGCGCAGGCGCTGGCGGGGCTCTGCTACCTGGCTACTTTATTTGGGCGGCTCAACCTGCTGTTTCAGCCCAACTCGTTCGAGGTGTTTGCCTTCACGCTGGGCACTTATTTACTGGTGCGCCACGCCCAGCCCGACGGCCGCCCGCGCCACCTCTACGGGCTGGGCCTGGTGCTGGGCGTGGCGGTGCTCAATAAGTTTACGGCCTTCTTTTTTGGGGCGGCCGCGCTGGGCGCGCTGCTACTCACGATGCCCCGCGTCTTTGGCCGGCGGCCGGTGTGGGCGGCGGGCGGCCTGGCCCTGCTGGTGGCCCTGCCCGCGCTGGCCTGGCAGCTGGCGCACGGCCTGCCCTTCCGGCACCATATGGCGCTGCTGCACGATACGCAGCTCGTGCACGTGGACACCGCCGGTTTCTGGCGCGACCAGCTGCTCATGTGCCTGCCGGCGCTGGTTGTTTGGGGGCCGGGGCTGTGGGCTGCTTTGCGCGGTCGCCCGGTGCCGGCGGCGCGCGCGGCGGGGCTGCTCTACGCGGGTGGGCTGCTGCTTCTCACCTTGCTGCACGGCAAAAACTACTATGCCCTGGGGTATTACCCGGCCCTGTTTGCGGTCGGTGCGGTGTGGTGGCAGGCGCGGCTGGCGCGGCTCACGGAAGGCGGGCGGGTAGTGCGGGTGGCTTTACTGCTGCTGCCGCCGCTGCTGGCCGTGCCCCTGCTGCCCTACACGTACCCGCTGCTGGCCCCGGCCACGATGGCCCGCCTCGGCCAGCTGCCGTTTTACCAGAGCGTGGGCCTCAACCGCTGGGAAGACGGCCAGAACCACCCCCTGCCCCAGGACTACGCCGACATGCTGGGCTGGCAGGAGCTGGCCGATAAAACGTACCGGGCCTACCAGGCGCTCCCCGACTCGACGCGGGCCCGCACCCTCATCAAGTGCGACAACTACGGCCTGGCCGGGGCCATCAATTATTACAATCGAAACCGGCGACTGCCCCCGGCCACGAGCTTCGAGGGCAGCTATTTGTACTGGTTTCCGGCCCCGCCCGCCCGGCCCTACCGCCACCTGTTGCTGGTCGGCGAAGGCCATCCGGACGAACTGGCCCCCTTCTTCGGAAGCTGGCAAAAAGTTGGCGAGCTGACCAACCCCTACGCCCGCGAATCGGGCACGACTATTTACCTGGGCACCTCGCCCACCCCGGCCTTGCTCGCCCGCGCCTATGCCGAACACCGGGCTGAGCTTTCGGCCTGGGAAGGAGGATTTAGGGATAAAAAGTAAAGGCCCTGATACGGCATGGCACGCCTTTTCTTCGCTCATGCCCGGCTTGCGGGGCTACCATTACAAAGGCCTTATTTGGAGCTTGGCGTAGACCCGAAATCGGCTATAAATGCGCTTACCTTCATCCCGCGCATTTTCTAACCCTCTCCTTCCTGCTTGATGCAACTTTCCAAATACCTGTCTTTCGCAGTATTGCTGTGGACATGGTCCGCGCAAGCGCAGCAACTCACACTCGTCCACGCCAACGTGGTGGATGTGGCCACCGGCAAAATTCAGCCCGACATGACGGTGGTCATCGTCGGCAAACGCATTGCCCGGGTGAGCCCTTCGGCTCGCGCCACTCCCCGGACGGGGCGGGTCGTCGATGCTACCGGTCAGTACCTTATTCCGGGGTTGTGGGACATGCACACCCACGTCTACTTCGATGGGACGGCCGCGGCCGGCACCGACCTCATTCTCCCCCTGTTTCTGGCCAACGGCGTCACCGGCATTCGCGACATGGGCAGCGAGCTCGAAGCGGTGCTGCAAGCGCGGGATGCGGTGGCGGCGCACCAGCTGCTGGGGCCGCGCATGGTGGTGTGCGGGCCTATGCTGGACGGGCCGAAATCGCCTTATAAAGCGTCGATTGCCATTGCCACGGCCGACGATGGCCGCAAGGCAGTGGACCAGCTCAAAGCGCGGGGCGTCGACTTCATTAAAGTGCAGTCGCTGGTGCCCCGCGACGCGTATTTCGCCATCGCGGCCGAGGCCAAAAAGGTGGGCCTGCCCCTGGACGGCCACGTGCCCGATGCGGTGCGTGCCACGGAGGCCGTGGCCGCGGGCCAACGCACTTTCGAGCATTTGATTGGCATTTTTGAGGCCAGCTCAACCGCCGAAGATGGCTACGTAGGGGGCCAGGAGAAATCCCCCGGCCGCTTCCTGGCGGCTTATGACCCGACCCGCGAAGCCGCCATTATCCGGCTGCTGGCGGCCCACCCGCAGGTGTGGCAATGCCCGACCCTGTTCTGGGAGCGGGGCCAGTGGCTGGTCGATTCCATTCAGTGGCGGCAGGACCCTGAGCTGGTGTACGCTGGCCGCAGCTGGGTGGAGCAGCGCTGGCCCAAGGCCCAAGCCAACATTGCGCGCACCCTCGACACGGAGCCGTTGCGGGTGCGGGCCCGCTTCGTGGACCACGAACTCGACATCGTGCGCAAGCTGCACGCGGCGCACGTCGGCTTCCTGGCCGGCACCGATACGCCGGCCGGCGTGGACCTGCTGCCCGGCCCCAGCCTGCACCTGGAGTTGCAGCGCTTCGTCGCGGCCGGGTTCACGCCCCTGGAAGCCCTGCAAACGGCGACGCTAAACCCGGCCCGGTTCTATCACCGCCTCCAGGATTTCGGCACCGTGCAGGCCGGCCGCCTCGCCGACCTCGTGCTGCTCAGCGCCAACCCGCTGGATGACATCGCCAACACCCGCCGGATAACCGGTGTGCTGGCCGACGGGCAGTACCTCTCCCGCCAGGACCTGGATAAACTGCAGAGCCGCTTGAAGGAGGTAGCCGCTGGGAAGTAGCTGGTATTAGCCTTCGCAATTGCTGCGACCAATGGCGTTGGGAGCTGCTAGCGGGGCGGAGCTTCAGTAGCGTTTCAGAAGTTTATTTCCGGATTTCTGCCAAATGCCTTTATAATTAAAGAGCCAAAGCTTACCTCTCTTATCACATCGCAGGTATACCTGCTCTTCCTGACCAGGAATAATAATAGTGTCACGGACCTGTCCCTTTGCTACTCGCAGCAAATAATAAGGCGTTGGACTAATAGCCCTGTTATAACCAACCAAGTAGGTATTGCCTGCATATGAACAGACATCATCAACTTCGGTAATAAACCCGACTGTTATAATCAGTTTCCAGCCATTCAATGCTCTAGAAAACAGTTGCCCACCCCTAAAAAACTTATACCTTCCACCTGAAAAATAAGAATCAATTGAAATTGTATCGTTCACGGAATGGTCTAATTCAGTAATTTTATCGACAGCATCCCAATCCTTGCCTACTCGGTCCCGCATCTGATACACTTTTCCGTCATATGACAATACCTGCAGCGGTTTGCCAGGTAGTGAATAGAACTCATATGGAAAGAAAGTATGTGTGTCAAATTCGTGGTGCTCCCACGTTTTCCCAAAGTCAATAGAATAGGCGAGGCGCGAGTAGGCGGGTTCATGAATACCAGGCCAACTATCTAATCCCCACAAGACATGGTGTTGGTCAATAGTGAGATACTTAATGTGCAAAAAGTCGCGCCTCTGCGCTTGGTCGTGCAGGTTTTGCCAATGCAAACCGGCGTCCGTGGTGAGTGCCAAGCCGCCGTGCCATTTCACTGCAATAAGTGTATCGCCATTAACGGGCAACAAATCATAAACTGCTTTATCGGGGCCAGTTGATTTGTAAACCAGCTTGGGTCGACTTCTCGCAGTACTAGGCGCTTTCTTAACGTGTTCCACTTGACTTGACTCTGAGTTACACGAGCTACTTAAGCAACTCAATGCTATTAGCCATAGAAACCGGTATTGTCGAAAGGCTTGGGTTAGGAGCATAGCAGCGAATATAGGCAGAACTCCTAAACGTCCCCGCCCGCCCCGGCCGTACCTTTGCGGCCTATGAATCTGTTATCCGCCGAGAATATCTCGAAGAATTACGCCGACCGCTGGCTATTTAAAGACCTCAACTTCGGCTTGCAGCTGGGCCAGCGCGTGGCCTTTGTGGGCATCAATGGCACCGGCAAAACCACGCTGCTGCGCGTGCTGGCCGGCCTCGAAATCCCCGATACGGGCCTGGTGAGCACCCGCAAAGGCATTCGGGTGACCTACCTGGGCCAGCAGCCGGTGTTCGACGAAAGCCTGAGCGTGGAGGAAACCATCTTCGCCAGCCAGAACGACACGCTGAAAGCCATTCAGGAGTACGAGCACGTCATCAACGACGCCGACCACAAGGCCGACGACCTCCAGCGCGTGCTTGAGCGCATGGACGCCCTCAACGCCTGGGACTACGAGGCGCAGGTGCAGCAGATTCTCGGCCGCCTGGGCATCCTCGGCGAGTTGCTGACGCGCAACGTGAGCCAGCTCTCGGGCGGGCAGCGCAAGCGCGTGGCCCTGGCCCGCGTGCTCATCGAAGAGCCCGATGTGCTGCTGCTCGACGAGCCCACCAACCACCTGGATTTGAGCACGATTGAGTGGCTGGAAAACCGCCTCTCTTCCCCCACCCTCACGCTGCTGATGGTGACCCACGACCGGTACTTCCTCGACAAAGTGGCCAACGAAATCGTGGAGCTCGACAAGGGCACCATGTACCGCTACCAGGGCAACTACGCGTACTTTGTGGAGAAAAAAGCCGACCGCGAAATGCGCGAAGCCACCGAGGTGGAGAAGGCCCGCAACCTGTTCCGCAAGGAGCTGGAGTGGATGCGCCGCATGCCCCAGGCCCGCGGCACCAAGCAAAA
>CAXTCS010000105.1:0-13476 GCA_964242365.1 uncultured Hymenobacter sp.
GTGCGCACCCGCACCAACCACAGCGGCGGCAGCCAGGGCGGCATCTCCAACGGCCAGGACATTTATTTTCGCGTCGCTTTCAAGCCCGTGGCCACGCTGCTCCAGCCGCAGCAAACCATCAACGACCAGGGCGAGGCCATCACGCTGGTGGGCCGCGGCCGGCACGACCCCTGCGTGCTGCCCCGCGCCGTGCCCATCGTGGAGGCCATGACCCAGCTGGTGCTGGCCGATTTGCTGCTGCGCGCCCGCGCCAACCGCGTGTAGCCAAAACGATGTAGGTACATTTGCAACCTCTGCGCCCCCGGCGCGGTTGTACCTTTGCAGCTGTCGGTTGCTCTTTGTCGGTTGTCAGGTTGTGCTGAAACGGCGAAGGGAGCTATTGAAAGCTGACAACTGATAACCAGCAATTAACAACCAAGCATATGTCCGCTGTTTCCATTTATGCCGAAGCCTCTCCCAACCCGGAGAGCATGAAATTTGTCCTGAATTCGAGCCTGCTGGCCGACGGCGTGAGCGTGGATTACCCCACGCTCGAAGCGGCGGCCAACTCGCCGCTGGCGCAGGAGCTGTTTGGATTCGATTACGTGGGCCGCGTGTTCATCGCCCAGAACTTCGTCACCGTCACCAAAAGCCAGGCCGACCTGGCCTGGACCCAGCTCATCCCCGAGCTGCGCCAGTTCCTGAAGAGCTACGTGGAGGCCGGCGGCCCGATTTTCCTGGTTGACCCCGCCGCCGAGCAAAAGGCTGCCCAGGCCGCCACTGCCGGCGACCCCAGCCAGCAGGAGGGCCAGATTGCCCAGAAAGTTATCGACCTGCTCGACAACTACGTGCGCCCCGCCGTGGAGCAGGACGGCGGCAATATCACCTTCAAAAGCTACCACGAAGGCATCGTGACCGTGAACCTGCAAGGCTCGTGCTCCGGCTGCCCATCGGCCACGGTCACGCTGAAATCCGGCATCGAAAACCTGCTCAAGCGCATGGTGCCCGAAGTGCAAAGCGTAGTGGCCGAAGGTATTTTGGTGTAAGGAGGATAAGTTTAGAGCAGTTTCACGAACCATGTGCGGGCGGTTCTCCGCGTCAACCTCACCCCCCGGCCCCCTCTCCCGTGGAGAGGGGGAGCCAGAAGTCCATCGTTCGTGAAACTGCTCTGGAATAGCACCGCGTGAGCGCCCCAGCGGGGCGGCCCGTCGGTAGCGCCGGCTCAATATGAGCATGCCAAAGCCCCAATGGGGCGACCCAGGACGTCTGCAAACGTTGGGGCCGCTTCGCTGGGGCTTTGGTCGTTCTTGTTCTTCAGGATTCCCGGCTGGCGCGCGTTTGTAACGCGCGCCAGCCGGCGCTTTTGGCCAGCAAGGGCGCTGGTGCTACAGCTGCGACTTGATGGTGAAATTCCGGGCCACGGTGAAGCCGAAGTAAATGTCGCCGTTGAAGAAATTGCCGTTGGTCTGGGGCACGAAGAACTTCTCGGTCATGCCCTGGGAGTTGGTGAGGTGAAGCTGGAAAACGTGGCCGCCGGTTTCAATGTCGACGCCCACGCCGAGGGCGTTGCGGTAGGTGTCGGCCACGTCGCCGGGGAGCAGGTAGAAGTAGTCGGCGGTGAGGGCCAGGCGTTTGGTGAGCTTTTGGCGCAGGCCCGCGCCGAGGGCGTACACGTCGTTTTGCTGGCCGGCCAGCGCCACGTAGTTGCGGTGCACGAGCGTGGGCATGAGCTGCGCCGAGAGGCCGGGGCTGAATTTGCGGGCAATAATTGCCTGGTAGGTGTAATCGACGCGCGAGGCGGTGGTGCGCTCCGTGGGCGCCCCGAATCGGAGCGTGGTGATGGCCGACGAGGCGAACAACGTGACCGAAACCGGCACGGGCCGCGCCCCGGTCGTTTGCTGCAGGGCCCGGTATTTGAGGAAGCCGTCGAAGGTTTTTTCCTGCGAGCTGCGGCCCACGCCCACGGCCAGGCGGTCGGTCAGGCCGTATTCAAAGCTCAGGCGCAGCACGGCCTGGTCGAGCCCGAAGAATTCGTAAGCCCCTTTGTTGAGCGTGCCGAAGCGGTGCTGGATGAGGAAGGCCAGCGTGCCTTTGCCCGGCGTTTCGACCGACTGCGAATTGATGATGTGCGTGCCTTTGAACGTGGCCGCCACCACTTCGCGCCGCGTTGAGTCGGCGGTTTGCTTTTCGAGGTCTTTGAGCAAGTCGGTCTGGGCGCGGGCGGGGCTGGCCAGGGCGAGCAGCACGGCCAGCCGCAGGCCGGTGAAAAGGGGGGTCGGGTAAGCGTGGCGGGGCATGGGGTGGGGTGAAAGGCGATGAATTAATTGGTGGGGCGGGGAGCTGCGCCCACGGCGGGGGGCGCGGGGTCGCAGGCCAGGGCCACGCGCACGGTCACGATTTTGGCGATGTTGTTGCGCACGAGGAGCGGAATTTCGATGTTGTAGTCGGCCGGCGCCACCGTGAACGTGGCGAATGCCTGGAGCTGGCCGGCTTTCAATTCGAGGCTGGCGGGCACCTGAACGTGGTGCGTGACGCCGTGCAGGGTCAGGTCGCCTTCGACCTGCACGCTGTGCGGGCCGGCGGTGGCCAGCGTGGCCGCATCGAAGCCCAGGAAGCGGCCCGCAAAGGTGGCTTTGGGGTATTTGTCCGACTCCAGGTAGTTTTCGTTGAAGTGTTCCTGCATCAGCGTGCGCTTGAAAACAAAGCCTTTGACGGGCAAGGCAAACGCCAGCTGGCCGGCGCCGAAATCGAGCACGGCCGCGACCTGCTGGTTTTTGGCCTCGATGTCTTCGATGGGGCTGGCCGAAAAGAACGACACCCGGCCGGCCTTGGTCAGGTACTTGCTCTGGGCCTGGGAACGGGGGAGCGCCGTGAGCAGCAACAGCGCGAGCAGCAGGAAAAAGGGACGTTTCATCGCGGTTAAGTTGTTCGTTGTCAATATGCATCGTGCGGCCGACGGAACCTCACCCCCGACCCCGGTTCGCTTGAACCGCGAAGCCCCAAGAGAAGGGAGCCGAGAAGCTGATATACTGATTCAGAAACCGTATTAAAAATGAATCAGTTTTTGGGTTCGCCGGCGTCAATCCAGGCCTTGATGCGCAGGACGTCGCACTCGGAGAGCGCGGGCCGGCCCTGGGGCATCGGCAAGAAGCCGGGCGCGTGCTGAATGCAGCCGAGCAGGGTGCGGGCCGGGTAGTTGTGAATGCCTTCGTAATCGCTGAAATCGTGGCTGCCGCCTTGGGTGCCCGCCGTGCTGCTGGCGTGGCATTCGAGGCAGTGGGCCTCGAAAATGGGGGCCACGACTCCGGCATACGTGACGGTTTCGGCCGATATATCGCAAGGGGCGGGGTCGCCGTGCGAGTAGGTGCAGCCCGCCGCCAGGCCGAGCAGGAGGGCCGCCGACCCAATCATTGCCGACCGGAAATACGCACAAAATGGAGAGGGAACGCGCATGCTAAATGCCATCAAAAACTTGAAAAAATAAACCCGGCTGGCTGCTTTTTGAGCACCAGAACCTATGAATAATCGAGCGTTGCGGCGCTGGGGGCTGGTGCCCGGCGCCAGTGGGCCGGCGCTAGAAGCCGTATTTCACCCCCAGAAATACCCCGGCGCTGATTAGCCGGACTTTGCCCGCGCCCACGCCGTTGAGGGGGATTTTCAGGTAGGGCTCGGCCTGCACGCTCCAGCGGCTGCTCAGGGTGCGCTCGTAGCCAAACGACAGGTTGAGGATGCTGAGCAGGTGCCGGTTGGCGTTCGTAGCGTCGATGGCCCAAAGCTTGTTGATGCCGTTTTCCTGGTAGTCGTAGCTGTACCGCTCGTGCTGCATGAAGAAGGAGGAAAGGCCGGCGCTGCCAAATACTTTGTACCGCGGCCGTGAAACAAGGTCGTAGCGCAGGTTCAGGGGAATGTCGAGCACGGTGCACATGCCGTCCACGTCCTTGAAATTGTGCTGGTAGACCAGGGAATGATAGAGGCCCCAGTTGTAGTCGTCGCGCCGGGCTATGTATTGCTTTTTCGAGCGCAGGAGCCCGGTGCTCACCCGCAAACGGTTGGTGAGGCGGTATTCGAGGGTGATGCCTACGTTGGGCAGCGGGCTTTCCACGCTGGCAAATTTTACGGTGGTCACGTCGGGCGCGCCCACCAGGCCCAGGTAAAAGCGGGGCTGCTGCCGCTCGGGCGCGGGCAGCACGATTTCGGCGGGCGCCACGGCTACGGTCGCCAGCGGAGTTGGCAGGGCCAGCGCTTCGGCGGGCAGCACGGTTACGGGCCGTAGCGCGAGGGCCGCGAAATCGGCTGAAACGGCAGGCGATTCAGCGGCGTTCTCAGCGGCTTCATTATCAGCTGCTTTTTGGCCAGTTGCTGCGCTTGCGGCAGCTCGGGTCGATACGTCGGGTGTAGTGCGGTTCTCCAGTTGGGGTACACGGCGCGGCCGGGGAGCCTCACGAGACCCCTCCGGGGCGGCCCCTCTCCCAAAGAGAGGGGAGCCGGACGACCCGTACACCATCCTGCGCGCGGCTGTAGTATTTGCTTTATTACTTGCGACGGAGGCTGTTGTCAGCGCACGGGCAGCACGAAGTTTTTGGTGTGTTTGTCCGTTGTGGCGGTGGCGAGCGGTGACTTGGGCCAGCCCATTTTCCGCCTGTCGCGTTGGTATTCGTCTGGCTGAGGTTGCTGCGGCCTCCCCGACAGCAGCCGACGGGGCGGCAGCCAAGCGAGCCATGCCAGCGTGAGCACGCGACGAAGCCGCAGGGGCCGAAATACCGGCTTTACGGGCCGGGTAAGCTGCCTTTTTCTCTGCCTGACGGAGTGCGCCACGCGAAGCAGGCGAAGCAAAATTGGCCGCCAGGCCTGCTGGCATCTTGTGCGCGGCCACCCGATTTTGGGCGGTTTTCCGGTCGTAGTGGGCTTGCTTGCGTTGCGCAGCGGGCGTTAAGACAGCCAGGAACGGCGGCGTTTGGGGAGCGGCCAGCCCACGGCTGGCCGGCAACCCGGCGGTAGCGGGCTGGGCGGCCGAAGCGGGGCCGGCCGCCAGCGCGGGTGGCGCAGTGGCCGAAGCCACAGAAGAAACCTTAGCCGCCGCAGCACCAGCGGCGGTCTTGGTTGCGGCCGGCCGGCCGGCGGCGTTGGCCGGGCCAGAAGTAACCCCAGCGGCCGAAGCAGCGCTTTTGCCAGCTGACCTGGCCACGGCTACGGGGCCGGCCGGGGCCGCCAGGCTTGCCGGGGCAGTGGGCCACAGCAGCCAGCCCAAAGCCACGAGGGCCACGGCAACTATTTCGGCGGCAAAAAAACGCCACATTTTTTGCCGCACGGCGCGTTCAATCACCGCCTTGTCCAGCTGGGTTTCCAGGCGCAGCCAGGCATCCAGCGGGAAGGGCGCAGGCTCAGGGTCCGGCGGGTTGAGCCGTTGGAACGCGTTATCAATATCATTATCTGACCACATAACGCGCTTTTTCTATCGTAGAACATTGGGCCAGCATCGTTCGCAAATGGGCTCGGGCTTTGAATAAATTTGATTTGGAAGCGCCCACCGAAATGTGCAGCTGCTCGGCGATTTCTTCGTGGCCGAAGCCATCGATTACCGCCAGGTTGAACACCGCCCGGTAGGCCGGCGGCAGGCGCTGCACCAGGCCCAGCAGCTCGTCGTAACTCAGCGAGTCGAGCGGCGTGGCGGCGCCGTCGGCGTGGTTCAGGGTCACGTCGTCGAGCTCTTGCTGGTGCTGGTGCCGCTCGTTGGTGCGGTAGTGGTCGATGGCGGTGTGCACCATGATGCGCTTGAGCCAGCCGCGAAACGAACCCAGCACATCTTCCGGGTGGCGGGCGGCATCGAAGCGGTATAAGTCACGAAATACTTTCAAAAATCCGTCGTTGGCCGCTTCCAGGGCCTGGTCGCGGTCGCGGGCGTAGCGCAGGCAGATGCTCATGGCAAAGCCGTGGAACTGGCCGTACAAGCGCCGCTGGGCCAGCCGTTCCTGCCGCTGACAGGCCGCCAACAGCTCTGACAGCGTGGGAGGGACAGAATCAGACGGGGAGAGGTGTAGCATAATGCAGCGGTTGGCGGGCTACTTATTTTACTACTCGGAAGGTAAGCCGAAAGGGTTGCCTGAATCACTGATTTATCGGATTTAAGCGAATTTCACGGATTTTGTAGTCGATTGCCTGTTTCATTATCGTATCGTGCGCAGGTAATATGGGCACAAAAAAGGCCGCCCATTGGGCGGCCTTTTTGCATTCGTTCACATCAATTTTTCCTATCGGTTTAATCGTCCACAAAATCCGTGAAATCCGCTTAAATCCGATAAATCAGTGATTTTAGACGTTGGCCGTGCTCAGCTTGGGCGCGTCGCCGGGCAGGCCGGTCACGTCTTCGCCGGCGGCGAGGCGCTCGCGCTCCTCTTTCTTGCCGTAGGTGTCGAGGATAATCGGGGTGGCGATGAACAGCGAGGAGTAGGTGCCGAAAATCACGCCGATAATCATGGCGAAGGAGAACGAGCGAAGGGTTTCGCCGCCGAAAATGTAGAGCACCAGCACCACCAGAAACACGGTCGTGAACGTAATCATCGTCCGCGAAAAGGTCGAGTTCAGCGCCGGGTTCACCACTTGGGCGAAGGTCAGCTTGGGGTTTTCGCGCAGGTACTCGCGGATTCGGTCGTAGATAACCACCGTGTCGTTCATCGAGAAGCCGATAACCGTGAGCACGGCGGCCACGAAAATCTGGTCCATCTCGTAGTTGGCGCCCAACGCGCGGGCGATGGGGAAGGCCGCGATTACCAGCAGCGCATCGTGGAAGAGGGCCACGACGGCCGCCATCGAATACTGCCACTTATCGAAGCGGAACAACACGTAGATGAAGATGCCGAGCAGCGTGAGGCCCAGCGAAAGCACCGAGGTGCGCTTGATGTCGTCGGCGATGGTGGCGCCCACTTTCGAGGTCGATTTGATGGCCGGGGCGTCGGCGCTGTATTGCTGCAAGCCCTGGTTGAGGGCGGCGGCCACTTTGGTATCGGCGGCGCTGCTTTCGTCTTCGGCCAAATAACCGGTGGTGATGCGCAGGCGACCGGGCGCGCCGAACTGCTTCACCTCAAGGCCGGCGCCCTGGAATACCGGGCGCAGCTTGTCGGCCACGCGGGAGGCTTCCATGGGCTTGTTGAAATCAACCACGTAAGCCCGGCCGCCTTTGAAATCGACGCCCAGGTTGGGGCCGCCCTGGAAGTACATCAGCGTGAAACCGAGGATGATGACGAAGGCCGAGAAAGCGTAAGCCTTTTTGCGCATGCCCACGATGTCGAAGTTCAGGTTTTTGAACAGGTTGCGCGAAATCGTCGTGCTGAAGGTCATCGGGTGGTTCTCATTCCCTTTCACCAGCCACTCGATGATGAGGCGCGACACATATACTGCCGACAGGAACGAGGTGAGCACGCCGATGCCGAGGGTGATGGCGAAGTTCTGGACCGGGCCCGTGCCGAAAAAGCCGAGGATTACGGCAATCAGCATGGTGGTTACGTTGGAGTCGAAAATGGCCGAGAAAGCCCGCGAATAGCCTTTGTTGATGGCGTCGGTCAGGCTCAGGCCGTGGCTGAGCTCTTCCCGGATTCGCTCAAAAATCAGCACGTTGGCATCTACCGACGAGCCGATTACCAGAATCAGGCCCGCGATGCCGGGCAGCGTGAGCGCCGTGCCGAACTGCGCCAGCACGCCCATAATCAGGAACATGTTGAAGAGCAGGGCCACGTCGGCCACGATGCCGGCCCGGCCGTAGTAGGCGGCCATGAAAATCATGATGATAATCAGGCCGGCCAGCGACGAGTAGAGGCCCTGGTTGATGGCTTCCTTGCCCAGCGACGGGCCCACGACGGCTTCTTCGACGATGCGCGTGGGGGCGGGCAACTTGCCGGCTTTCAGCTCGTTGGCCAAGTCCTGGGTGTCTTCGAGCTGGAAGCTGCCGGTGATGCTGGTGCCGCCGCCCGAAATCTCGCTCTGCACCACGGGGGCCGAGCACACGTAGTCGTCGAGCACCATGGCTACCTGCTTGCCGATGTTGGCGGCCGTCATTTTCTGCCACTTGCGCGAGCCCGAGGGCGTCATGTTCATCAGCACTTCGGGCTGGCCGGTGGCGCCGATGTCGGAGCGGGCATCGCTCACCACTTCGCCGCCCAGCGGGGGCACACCGTCGCGGGTTTTGCGCACCGGAATCAATTCTAGGTACTCCTGCTTGTCGATGGTGGTGGGTTTCAGGCTCCAGAGCAAGGCCAGGGTGGGGGGCAGGGTGGCCTTGGCCTCGGGCGAGCGCAGGATGGTGTTCATCCGCGAGGTGTCGCGCAGGTTCACGCCTAGGCGGCCGGGCATGGTGAAGAGGCGGGCCAAAACGCCGCCTTTGGCGGAGGTAGCGGCCGAATCGGCGGCGGCTTTGCCGGTGGCCGATTTCCTGGCCAGCTGCTTGGCCAGCGAGGTGGTGGAGTCGCCGGTCGTGGTGCCGGCCAGGGCCTTGGCGGTGTCGGCGGCGGGCGTGGCGCCGGCTTTCACCGAGGCTTCTTTGGCGGCCAGCTGCTTGTCGAGGGCCACGAGGTAGGGGCCGACTTCGTTCTGGTTCCACACTTCCCAGAACTCGAGCTTGGCCTGGCCTTGCAGCAGCTTGCGCACGCGGTCGGGGTTGTCGACGCCGGGCAGCTCAATCTGGAGGCGGCCGGTGCCCTTCACGCGCTGAATGCTGGGCTGGTTCACGCCGAACTTGTCGACGCGGGTGCGCAGGATGTTGAACGAGCGGTCGATGGCTTGTTCTACTTCCTTGTCGATGGCCCCAATCACCTTCTCGTTCGAAGAGTTGATGTTCAAGCCGCGGCTGTTGTTGGTGGTGTTGGCGAAGATGCGCGCCAGCGGCTGGCCGGGCGCGTTGGCCTGGTAAGCCTGCGCGAACAGCGCCGTGAAGGGCGTGCCCGAGTTGGTTTTTTGGGCTTGCTGGGCTTGGTCCAGCGACTTTACAAACGCGGGGTCTTTGCTGTTGCCGCTCATGGCCCGCACGATTTCCACCGGCGAAACTTCGAGCGTGACGTGCATGCCGCCTTTCAGGTCGAGGCCGAGGCCGAGCTCGCTCTGCCGCACTTCGCGGTAGGTGAAGGGGCCGAACACCGGCGCACGCCACACCGAATCGAGGTAGTGCTGGCGCTGGGTTCCGTTGAGCTTGCCGTTGTGCGTGGCGTATGTCACGGCCTTCTGCTGCACCCCGCGCGAGACGTAGGTGAAAAACAGAAAGTACGCGCACAGCGCCGTAACCACGGCAGTGAGGGCGATGATTAATCCTTTATTACGCATTGGATTGAATTATGAATTTTGAATTATGAGTTATGAATTCGGCCACAGGGAAACGAAGAATCAGAATTATAAGGCAGCCGCAGCTAACTCATAATTCATAATTCTCAATTCATAATTCCTTATTAGGGGGCTTGCGGCGACAAAGCCACGGCCAGCAGCCGGGCCCGAAATACCTCGCCGGCGCGCACCCCCGCCCGCAGGCGCGGCACGGCCAGCAGCTGGCGTAGGGCGGGCCGCCACAGGGCCGGCACGGCGGCCGGCAGCCACGCCACGGCGGGCGGCGCCACAAAGTGGTCGAGCAGCGCGGTGGCTTCGAGCAGCACTTTTTGTTTCACCACCGTGGCCTTGGGCGGGGCGGTGAGTCGGCTGTCGCCCTTGCCCACCGGCAGGCGCAGCACACTCACGGCGCGCTGGTTCAGGCCCAGCACCAGCAGCACCGTGGCGGTGAGCAGGGCAAAGCGGAGCGAAAACCAAAAACGGGAGAGCAGAACCAGCATGGGTACGAACGGGGACTGCAAAGATACCATTTTGGCGGAAACGGCGCCCCGCCCGGCACCGGCCCGAAATAGCCTCCCCAAAAAGAGGCTATTTCAGGCCCTCAAACGCGTATTGCGCATCCGTCCAGAAGGCGTCGAGGGCGATGAGCCGGGGCTTGAAGAACGAAATGAGCGCCGGCCAGTCGTCGCGGCTGAACATATTGGCCGGGCTCAGCTCCTTATAGATGCGGCCGAAGGGCAGGCCCTGCGCGTCGGTGGCGGCGGGCTCCCAGGTCCAGGACTCGCCCAGCGCCTCGTGCAGCAGGGTTTTCAATTCCAGAAACTGCTCAAAAAACAGCTCCCGGATGCCGGCGTCCGGGTGGTTCAGCTCGATGGCGATGGTGGCCCGGCGGTGGTCGGCCTGCATCCGAAAATAGACGTGGCGGAGGCCGGTTTTGTAGTTTATCCAGTTCGTGGTGTCGCCCTCGGCCGAAGGCACCGGCGCCATGTACTGGCCCAAAGCCGTCCAGAACGCCTGGCGTAGTTGGGTTGCTTCTGCTTTGCTATACATGGAGTAATTACGAGTTTTGAATTATAAATTATTAATCAATGCTGCGCCAGGACAGCCAATTCATAACTTATAAGTCAAAATCCATCATTCTCTAAAGCGGCGTGGCCCACCAGCCGGCCTCGTTGCTTTGAATGGCCACCGCGCCGGCGTTGTGGTAGTATTCGTCCACGCACTCCCGAAACCCGGCGTTGTTGGTGCTGGAAAAGCACACGGCGTGGTCGGACGTGGGCAGCGGGCCGGTGTGCACGGTGAACACGCTGCCCCGCTCGGCCTTGGTGATGATGAGGTAAGTGGTGTCGCTCAGGGCGCCTAGTTTGGTATCAAACGTCTGGTTGTAAGCGTTGTCGGGGGTTACCGTGGCCCGCAAGCTCGTCTTTCGCGCGGGGTGTTGCAAGATGCCGGCCTGACCGTTCTGGTCGCAGCTCGTCAGCCCCGCCAGCCCGGTAGCGGTCACAATTGTAAAACGGAGAAATGTGCGTTTCATAAGCGAAGGATAAGTAAAGCCGCCCGTGGCCACCTCAGAAATGACCAGCGGGCGTAACCAAGTACGCTTGCGTAGACATTCTATCCGACGGTTACGGTTCAAAATAATCCGCGTTTACTTATATAATTTATGAAATCATCGGAATTTCCGGTCTGCCCCGGCCCCGGAATTCTTCGCGCCTGATGCTGGAATCCTTGCCGATTCGATGCTGGAAAGTCCTTAGTCCTCGGCCTTTATTTGGGTTTTCAGGAAGCCAATCAGTACTTCCAGGCCCTTGTCGAAGTGGCGGTTGTTGGGGATTACGATGTCGGCGTAGTGTTTATAGGGCGCGATAAACTGTTCGTAGGTGGGCGCCACGTGGTGCGTGTAGCGGTACAGCACATCGGCCAGGTCGTAGCCGCGCTCGTCGCGGTCGCGGATGATGCGGCGGTGCAGCTTCACGTGTTCCTGGGCATCGATGTAGACTTTGAGGTCGAGCAGCTTGGCGATTTCCTCGAAGTGAAACACAAAAATGCCCTCGACCACCACAATGGGCGCGGGCCGGAAAACCAGCTCTTTGGGCGTGGCCGCCGCGTTGTTGAACGTGTATTCTTTGCGCCGCACCTCGTGGCCCTGGCTGATGCGGAGCACGTCGTGGGCATAGGCGGCGGCGTCGATGCTGGCGGGCAGGTCAAAGTTTTCGACGCCCATGTCGTCGCGCAGCTGCTTTTCGCGCGGGTGATAATAATTGTCCTGCGAGATAAGGCAAATCTGCTCTTCGGGAAAAGCCGCCAGGAGCCGGCGCAGAAACGTGGTTTTGCCCGAAGCGCTGCCGCCAGTGATGCCAATAAGATACGGGGTCTGCATAGCAGGCAAAGGTAACGCTTTGCTTAATGAGGAATGACGCCTGCGGCTTAATGAAGAATGAGGAATGAGGAATGAGCAATGAAGGATGGTCCTTGCGAGGTCGTAGCGAAGCAAGCCGTACTGGCAAAACGACCAGCTCAAAATTGTGACACGCCCTTTTTACTGGAGCGCCCTGGACCGGAAAAAGCCTCTTTTCTGAGCAGGGTCGGGGCTTATTACATTAGGAGGTTGGTCGCTTTTACAGGACGGATTGCTTCGCTGCGCTCGCAATGACAAATTGCTCATTCTTCATTCAAAAAATCCAGCAGGCCCGCTACCGCCCGCGCCCGGTGGCTGATGCGGTTTTTCTCGGGGCCGCTCATTTGGGCGAAGGTGCGGCCGTCGCCCTCGACGGGCACAAACACGGAGTCGTAGCCGAAGCCGCCAACTCCCCGTGCCGCCTCCGTGATGTGGCCGGCTACCTCGCCGGCAAACTCGTGCATGGTGCCATCGGCGCCGGCCAGGGCCACCACCGTGCGGAAACGGGCCGTGCGGTCGGCCGCGCCGGCCAGCTCCCGAAGCAGCTTGGCCACGTTGTCTTCGGCGCGCCGCTGCGGCCCGGCGTAGCGGGCCGAGTACACGCCGGGCGCGCCGTGCAAAGCCGTTACTTCCAGGCCCGTATCGTCGGCAAAACAGGCCACGCCGTAGTGCTGGCGCACATATTCGGCCTTCTGGCGGGCGTTGCCGGCCAGGGTGTCCTGGGTTTCGGGCAGCTCTTCGGCGCAGCCGATGTCGGCCAGGCTCAGCAGGGTGAGGCTCGGGGGCAGCAGCAGACGGATTTCGTCGAGCTTGTGGGCATTATTGGAAGCGAAACAGAGCTGGGGCATTGGGGCGGGCGGTAATAGTGTGTCGGGCGCAAGAACGTCATGCCGAGCGCAGCCGAGGCATCTCGCTCGCATCGTTAAATGATTGAGTTACTACCACACGCAAGATGCTTCGCTGCGCTCTGCATGACGTTCTTTCTGGTGCCAACCCGCGTCTTTATTGCCAATCCAACGTCGCTACCGAAACATCGACTTGATGGTGCCCCAAGAGCGCTGCACGGCGCTGGGCGTGCCGGCCAGCACGGTGAGGTAGCTCTGGTCGCCGCCGGGGCCGTGCAGGGTGAGGCGGTAGGTGAAAGGCCCGCCGCCCAGGGTTGATGCCGTGGTGCTGCCGGCGGCCAGCCGGTACACATTCGTATCGAGGTACTGGTAGCGCCGCTGGCCGGTGGGCACCACGCTGCTAACGGTCGTAAAAGTGGTTTCGGAGGCGGCTTTGCGGGCAAGCTCGAAGCCGGTGACGTCGGTTTCGGTGTTTACTTCCCACTCGACGCGCACGCTGGAGCCGTCGTAAACCGCGGTGAAGAGCGTGAGGGACGCGGCAACGGCTGCCCCGACGCTCCAGAGGACCAACAGGAGCGCAGCGGGGCCGGAACGGCGGAACAGACGGCGGATGAGTACGGATTTCAGCACGCGCGACGGACCGACCCCGAGTGCGGGTCGGATTCAAATGTACGAGCTTTTTCAGAAAGCCAACAAGACCATTTGCACGGGTTGGCGCGGCCCGCGAGCCGGAAATTGTTGGGCGCGGGGTTGGGTATTTCCGAGCTAAGCCGTACTTTTGCAGTCCCTTCCGCAAAATCGGCGGGGTTCAACTGGTAAAACCGGCCCTCGATATGAAAAAAGACACCCATCCCGAATACCAGCAAGTCGTATTCCAGGATACTTCTTCGGATTTCAAGTTCATCACCCGCTCCACGATGAAGCCGACCGACACCATCACGATGGAGGACG
>CAXTCS010000106.1:0-13360 GCA_964242365.1 uncultured Hymenobacter sp.
ACGACCCCGCCGAGCTGCGCCAGGAAATCGGCGTCATCTTCCAGGACTTCGTGCGGTTTCAATTGCCGGCCGGCCAAAACCTGGCCGTGGGCCGCATCGAAGAGCGCCGGAACCAGCCCCGCATCGAAACCGCCGCCCAGCAAAGCCTCGCCGACACGGTCATCGCTAAGCTGCCCGGCGGCTACGACCAAATGATTGGCCGGCGCTTCAACGGCGGCGTGGATTTGAGCGGCGGCGAGTGGCAAAAAATCGCCCTCGGCCGGGCCTACATGCGCGACGCCCAGCTGCTCATCCTCGACGAGCCCACCGCCGCCCTCGACGCCCGCGCCGAGCACGAAGTGTTCCAGCGCTTCGCCGAGCTGACCAAAGGAAAAACGGCCGTGCTCATCAGCCACCGCTTCAGCACCGTGCGCATGGCCGACCGGATTCTGGTTATCGAGAACGGGCAATTCGTGGAAATTGGCTCGCACGAGGCCCTGCTGGCCAAGGGCGGGCGCTACGCCGAGCTGTTTGCCCTGCAAGCCGCCGGCTACCGCTGAGAAAAGGGCCGCCGGCGGGTGGGCCCGAACGGGCCAGGACCCGTGCCCGTGGGCAAGTCTTAAGTGCTTTAGAATTCGTACATTGGTATTCCGATATCAAACGAATTCCCTGGCGTATGAAACCCACGATTGCGTTGCTGCTGTTTGCCCTGCTGGCCCTGTCCGGCTGCCTGACCACGCGTGAGGCCCGCGTCGAATCTGATTACAGCTACCGGGGGAATTTCCGGCACTACCGCACCTACGATTTCGTGACCGGCACCGGCCTCACCTCCGACAGCAGCCGCCTGGGGCAGTCCTTGCGCCAGGCCATTCAGCAGCGTTTTCTGGCCCAGGGCTACCGCATCGCGCGCCGCCGGCCCGACATGCTGGTCAATTTTCGGGTGTACCAGGGCGACATGAACTTTCACGGCTTTCAACAAGAAGACCTGAGCCAGTGGATAAAGCGCAACATTG
This sequence comes from uncultured Hymenobacter sp., assembly GCA_964242365.1. Lineage (GTDB taxonomy): Bacteria > Bacteroidota > Bacteroidia > Cytophagales > Hymenobacteraceae > Hymenobacter. Next base: position 993 of record CAXTCS010000106.1, read on the forward strand.
AGGAAAACGACGACACGCCCAAGGAAGACCGCCAGGGCTACCAGCCGGTGCGCCTGCTGCTGGCCGAGGGCACCCTGCTCGTGACCCTCATCGACGTGAAAACCAACCGCGCCGTGTGGAACGGCTACGCCTCGGGCGTGACCGTGCCCGAAGGCCCGATGGGTGAAATCGTGCTGCGCCGCTCCGTGCGCTCCATCCTCGACCGCTACCGCGTCTTCACCGAAGAGTTTGCCAACGGCAACATTCAGCACTCCGACGCCAGCGACTCGGACCGGTAGCCGCGCCCGGCCTGGTCGTGCCGCGCCCCAATCAGCTCGGCGGCGATGCTGATGGCAATTTCCTCGGGTGTCTGGCTGCCGATGGGCACGCCGATGGGCCCGCGCAGCCGGGCAATTTCCGGGGCCGAAAACCCGGCTTCGCGCAGCCCCCGGCGCAACTCGGCCACTTTCGCGGCGCTGCCCATCACGCCCAGGTAGCGGTAGGGCCGGCCCAGCAGCTGGCGCAGCACCAGGGCGTCGGTGCGGTAGCCCACGGTCATCACCACCACGTACTGGTGCGGGCCGGCGGGGATTTCGGCGGCCACGTTTTCGTAGGCGACGACGCGCCGGTGGTGGGCCGCGCCGTTGGCGGCCAGCGTGGGCAGGTCGGGGCGGTCGTCGAGCACGGTCAGCTCAAAATCGAGCGGCGCCATCACATGCGACAAGGCCAGGCCGACGTGCCCGCCGCCCACGATGGCAAGGCGGTCGCGGAAGCCCAGCCGCTCGCGGTAGCGCCACGCCGGCCCCGGCCGGAAGTCGTAGAACAAGGCCGCTTCAGCGTCAAAAGCAGCTTCTGCTTCGGCCGGAAATACCCGCAGTCCGGTTTCGGGGCTCAGGTCGAAATAGCCGGCGGCGCCCGTTTGCAGGCAGTTTTCGATGGCCGCCACGGCCCCCAAGTCATCGGCTGCCAACGGCCAGAGCAGCACGTCCTGCTCGCCCGAGCACATCATGCCGGAGCGGTCGGCCGGCGCCTCGCGCCGGTGCACCTGGGGGCGCAGCAGGGGCGAGGCATTGCCGGCTTGCAGGCGCTGGCGGGCCAGCTCGACAAACTTATGCTCCATGATGCCCCCGCCGATGGAACCCGCCGTGGCCCCGGCCGTAACCGCCATTTTGAAGCCCTCGCGGCCGGGGCTGCTGCCCGCGCTCCGCAGCACGCACAGCAGGGCCACCGGCGCGCCCGCCCGAAGGCTGGCCGCCGCCAGCGCCCAAACGGGCCAGTCGCGGGGGAAGGTGGGCATGGGTTGGTAAGGGGTAAATGGGTTGTCGGTTGTTCGTTGTCTGTTGTCAGGCAGGCTATCCTAGTGCGGTTCTCCGGCCAGTATACGGAATGTAGAGACGCAACATTTTGCGTCTCGTCGCTGAACGGAATCGTTGTGGCGCAAACGCGAGTCGTTCAACGACGAGACGCAAAATGTTGCGTCTCTACCAGCCATACACCAACCGGAGAACCGCTCTAGGTGGACTTCTGGTACGCGCTACGGGAGGCAGTGGCGGTAAGCTACAGTCCCTGCTACTAGGTGCCTGGGTTACTGGAGCACAACTTGTTGGGCTGACAGAACCTTGCCCTCAGGCGCTAAAACGCGCAAAAAATACAGGCCCCGGGCCAGATGCCCAACCGGAAGCGAAGTTGCACTAGCTTCTGTAAGTGCCCAGTGGCCAACTTGTGCGCCCCGGCTATCAAATAAGGCAGCCGTTGCCGTGCCGGTAGCCAGCAACACGGGCAGGTGCAGGAGCGAAGTTGCCGGGGTCGGATAGGCACTCCACTTCGTACGAGCTGCGGTGGCCGGAGACGTGGCAGCAAGGGGCTGGGCCGCACTCGTGTTGAGAAAAGCCGCTACACTGTATCCGTCCAGGTCCACACTCACCAGGTCCGGTAGGGCGTCGCCGTTGAGCGGGCCGACGGCCAGGTCCCAGCCATAGCCGAAAAGCGGAATTTCGGGCAGGGCAGTAAAGCTGGTGTTGTTCACGTTCTGGAACACCTGCAGCCGGTCGATGGCGATGCTGGAAACCAGCATATCCACGAATCCATCCCCGTTGAGGTCGGCGACCTGGACTTTCGTGGAATTCACGGCCGTGGTGAAGGTTTGGGCAGCACCGAATCCCGTACCCGCCAGGTTCAGCCGGAGCTGGAGGGCGTCGTCGGTGCGGATGAGCAGGTCGGGCCACCGGTCGCCGTTGACGTCGGCCACCAGCACCTGCTTGGTCTGGTTGGGTGTGGGGTAGCTGACGAGCGGTGCAAACGTGTTGTTGCCGAGGTTGCGCATCACGCCGACCGTGGAAGTGTTGTACAGCGGAAAGGTCATCACCAGGTCAGGGCGGCCGTCCCGGTCCACATCAGCCGCCTCAATGGAGTACGGGAAGGACCCCGTAGGCAGGAAAGTAGCCACGCCCAGCTGCCCGTTATTGTTCAGAAAAAGGTCGACACCGAAGTTATTGTAGGTTGATTCGGAGCCGGCTACGGCCACGTCGTAGCGGCCATCGCCGTTAAAGTCGGCCGTCGTTACGCCCCCAATGCCGTTGCCGGTGCGTGGAATCCACTGCGTATTGCGGGTCGGGAAGCCGCCCTGCCCGTCGTTGGTGTAAATGGTAAAGGTGGAATTGCTGTAATGGGTCACCAGAATTTCGGGGCGGTTGTCGCCGGTGATGTCGCGGGCCACAATCCAGCCAGGACCAAGGCCAGAGGTGCCCCAGGCGCGGGCTGGGCCAAAATGCCCATCGCCGAGGCCCAGCAGCACACTCATGTCGCCGCCACCGCCCGGGGCTTCCCCGGCCACAGCCGCATCCAGTAGCCCGTCGCCATTCAGGTCGGCCAGCGTCACGCGGGAGCCGAAGTGGCTGAGATTTGCCGAAGACGGATTCCGGAAGAGGCCATTGCCCCGGTTGGGCATCAGCGTCATGTTGTGCGGCCCGGTCGAGGCGGCATCGGCACTGAGCAGGTCCAGGCGGCCGTCGCCGGTGAAATCAGCCACGGCGACATCCTTGGGGCCGCCGCTGGTCAGGTAGTGGCGGGCAGTGCCAAAATAGCCCGTTGCCAAACCCGGCAGCACCGTGACATTATTGCTGACTTCATTGGCCACCACCAGCTCCAGGCGGTTGTCGCCGTCCAAATCGGCGGCGCGCAGGGCCGTGGGCGTACTGCCCACCCGAAAACGGACGCCAGGAGCCAGCCCAGCAGGACTGCTCATGAACACCAGCACCTCGTTCTGGTAAGGGTCGAGCTGCGCCAGGTCCGTCCGATTATCCCGATTGAAGTCGGCGGCGAGCAGCTCGGTGCCGTAGGCCGCCGCGGGCATCGGCGACGCTGTTCCGAAGGTAAATGTTCCGTTGCCAAGGCCATACAGCGTCCGGATGCTGCCCAGCGGCGTACCGGGCTGCGATAGCAGCAGGTCCGGTTGGCCGTTCCGGTCGTAGTCGGCGCTGGCAATACCCAAGAATGACAGGCCGCCCATTGTGGGCAGGGCCGTGAGTGTGCCCGTGTTGTTGCCCACAAACACCTGAACAGAGCCGTTGAGCGTGCTGCCCACCACAATGTCGGTGATGCCGTCGCTGGTGAAATCGCCGGCCAGCAGGTGCGTGGGGCTGGCCAGCAGCCCCGTGCCCAGGGCGGTAACCGGCGCAAACGTGCCGTTGCCGGTATTGAGCAGCACCGACAGCGACCTATCGGCCTGGTTGCCAACCACCAGGTCGGGCCGTCCATCGGCATTCAGGTCGGCGGCAACCAGGGCCTGTGGGCCGCGCTGCACGGCGTAGGCAGTGGCCGGAGCAAACGTGCCATTGCTCCGGCTCAACGTAACGCTTACCACGTTCTGTGCTTCACAGGTGGCGGCGATGTCGGGGCGTCCGTCGCCGTTGAAGTCAGCCGTAGCGAGGTGGTAGGGCTTACCGGTAACCGGTGCGGTGCGCAGGCCCTCCGGCAGCTGAAAACTGATGTTCTGGCCGAATGAGGAGCCTGACAGGAGTAAGACAGTTCCTACCAGTAGCGGGTAGCGTAGCAGCATAAAAACAGGGAAAGAGTATAGAGCAGCCTAAATCGCGGTGCAAGGTATCGGGTAACTGTGACATGCTCAGTCAAGAAGCTATCCAGATAGGCCGTCATGCAGCGCGCAGCGAAGCATCTCGCTCGCATCGTTCAACGATTGGGTTACTTCCCCGAGCAAGATGCTTCGCTGCGCTCTGCATGACGTTCTTTAACTGACAACTGACAACTGACAACTGACAACAGGCGCTATTCCTCCCGCGTCACGGTGCCGGTGATGTAGCCGAAGGGGGCGTCGGTGGCCACGAATATTTCGTTGGTATTCGCCAGGCCGAAGGGTTCGAGGTTGAAGGGAATGTGGTGCTTGTTGGGCATTACGAGGCTGATTTCGCGCACCGCGTCGTTCTCCTGGAGGATTTTTTCGCCGATGGCGTAGAGCGTGTGCTGCACCGAAAGGCTGTGGTGCCCGGCAAAGGTGCGCAGCAGCGACTGGCGAATTTGCTGGTACTGCGCCTCGAAATCCAGCTCGGCCGCGGTGTAGTCCCAACTCGCGGCGCACTCCGTGGCCAGAATGCGGTCGGTGGTTTCGGGCAGCGTGGTGAACTCGTCTTTGGGGTAGCCAAAAAACGAAGAATCCGTGGTTTTCAGCAGCAGCAGCCCTTTGAGGCCGGCGGTGATGGCGGGGCCGGCGGCCGTGCGCGTCACCACGGCGGTGCGCTTTTCGGCGCCGCCGCCGGTGAAGGCGTGCGGGTGGGCCGCCCCGTCGAACGCCAGGCGCTGCCAAAGGTGCTCGATTAGCTCGATGCGCACCTGCGAAACCTGCGGGTTGCGGGACAGGAAATGCTGGCTCAGGGCGAGGCCGAAGGCCTCGATGGTGCCCGTGAAATGCTCGCGGGCCAGGGCGTAGACGGTGTTTTTCTGGGTGTCGGTGGGGAGGATGCGCGAGTTGTCGCCGGCGGTGTGGGCGGCGTCGAAATCGCCCGTGAGGGCCACGCTCACCGATACTTGCCGAAATTCGTGATAACCTTCGTGCCGGACGACGCGCGAGAGGTGGACCGCGTTTTTGCCGTACGTGTTGGCTCCTAGTTTTATACGCATCGCATCCAAAGAATTTCGGGCTGGAAAAAGCCTTCAATTTAGCGCAAAACCCCGCCCCATGTTCGACCTCATCCTGAAAAGCCGCCGCGTGGTCTGCCCCGACGGCATCCGCGCAGCGCAGGTGCTGCTCAAAAACGGCCGGATTTCCGGTCTGCTGCCCCTCGACGCGCCGTGCGACGGGCCCGTAATCGACGTGGGCGACCGCGCCGTTATGCCCGGCGTCGTCGACCCGCACGTGCACATCAACGAGCCCGGCCGCACCGCGTGGGAAGGCTTCGACACGGCCACCCAGGCCGCCCTGGCCGGCGGCCTCACCACCCTGGTCGACATGCCGCTGAATTCGGCCCCGGTCACGACTTCGGTGGCCAGCCTGAAGCTGAAAATTGCCGCCACGCAAGGCCAGCTGCACACCAACGTGGGCTTTTGGGGCGGCGTGGTGCCCGGCAACGCGGCCGAAATCGAGCCGCTGATTGCGGCCGGCGTGCTGGGCTTCAAAGCCTTCCTCACGCACTCCGGAATTGATGATTTTCCCAACGCGACGGCGGCCGATTTGCGGCGGGTGATGCCGCTGCTGGCGCGCCATAGATTGCCGCTGCTGGTGCACTGCGAGCTGTCGGAAGCCAACGACGAGTGGCAAAAAAACGACCGCCGCTCGTATTCAAACTACCTCGCCTCGCGGCCCAAAAAGTGGGAGGACGACGCCGTGGCGCTGATGATTCGCCTGTGCGAGGAGTTCGATTGCCCGGTGCACATCGTGCACTTGTCGTCGGCCAATGCCATCGCGCCCATCGCCGCCGCCAAGGCCAAGGGGCTGCCGCTGACGGTCGAAACCGGCCAGCATTACCTCTACTTCAACGCCGAGGACATTGCCGATGGGCAGACCCAGTTCAAGTGCGCCCCGCCCATCCGCGAGCGGGCCAATAACGACCGGCTCTGGGCGGCTTTGCGGGCCGGCATCATCGACTTCGTGGCCACCGACCACTCGCCGGCGCCGCCCGATTTGAAGCAGCTCGCCACCGGCGATTTCGCCACGGCCTGGGGCGGCATCGCGTCGTTGCAGCTGGCGCTGCCCGTGCTCTGGACGGCCGCCCGCCGGCGCGGCGCCAGCCTGAACGACCTGGCCAAATGGCTGAGTGAAAACCCCGCCCGGCTCATCGGCCAGGACCACAAAAAGGGCCGAATCGCGGCCGGCTACGACGCCGACCTCATCGTGGTGGACCCCGAAAAATCTTTCGTGGTGAGCGAAGCAATGATTCGGCACAAACACAAAGTGTCGCCTTACATTTGCCAGCAGCTGTGGGGCGTGGTCGAGCAGACCTTTCTGCGGGGCGAAGCGGTGTATCGGCACCCCGATTTTCTCCGCCCCAACCACGGCCACATCTTAACCCGGTAGCCTCGATGCGGCAGGAATACACCACGCGCGCCGAGCGAATTATGCGGCGCATTGAGCAGCTGGCCGCCATCAGCGAAGACGCGGAGGGCGTGACGCGCACGTTTGGTACGCCGGCTTTTCTGCGGGGCCGCGCCCTGGTGCAGAGTTGGGTCGAAGCCGCCGGCCTGCCCGCCCGCACCGACGGCATCGGCAACCTGCGCGCCCGCCTGCGCAGCCTTAGTCCCAATGCCAAAACCTTCGTGCTGGCCTCGCACCTCGACACGGTGGTGAACGCCGGCAAATTCGACGGCCCGCTGGGCGTGCTCATGGGGCTCGATTTGCTGGAAAACCTGATGGCGCAAAAAACGGAGCTGCCGTTTCACATCGAACTGATTGCCTTCAGCGACGAAGAAGGCGTGCGGTTTCACACCACGTACCTGGGCAGCCAGGTGGTGGCCGGCGCCTTCGACCCGGCCCTGCTGGCGCGGGCCGATGCCGCCGGCATCAGCCTGGCGCAGGCCCTGGAAACGATGGGCGCCGACGCGGCGCAAATTGCCGCCGATGCCCTTCCGGCCGCCGACTGGCTGGGGTATTTTGAGCTGCACATCGAGCAAGGCCCGGTGCTCTGGGAACGGCAGATTCCGGTGGCGCTGGTCACGGCCATCGCCGGCCAGCAGCGCATCGAGCTGGCCTTCAACGGCATGGCCGGCCACGCCGGCACCGTGCCGATGGCCATGCGCCAGGACGCCCTTTGTGCCGCCGCCGAATTCGTGCTTATCGCCGAGCAGTTTGCCCTCGCGCACGGCCAGGGGCTGGTGGCCACCGTGGGCAAGCTGGCCCTGCGCCACGCGGCCAGCAACGTCATTCCCGGCGAGGCAACGTGCAGCCTCGACCTGCGCAGCCCCGACGCCGCCCAGCTCGCCGCCGCTTATCAGGCCCTGAAAACCTACGCCGAAACCCTGGCCGCCCAGCGCAACGTGGCCCTCGACTGGCAGCTGATTCAGGCCACCGCGCCCGTGGCCTGCGCGCCCGAATTGAACGCCCTGCTCGCCCAGGCCATCGTCGCTGCCGGCCACGAAGTCATCTCGCTCGTGAGTGGCGCCGGCCACGACGCGGTACCGATTTCGGCCGTGGCCCCGGCCACGATGCTGTTCATTCGCTGTTATAAAGGCATCAGCCACAACCCGTTGGAAGACGTGGAGTTGGCTGATTTGGCGGCGGCTATCGAAGTGGCGGAACGGTTTATTTTTCAATTAAGAATTGATTTCGATGCCTCTTGCGGCATGGCCTGAAACGGCGTGGTGCCACGAATTGCCCGCAGGGCTTCGTGGCACCACTAGCAACAGAACGACCTTTCCACTACTTTACCGGGCCGTTCAACTGCTAGTGGTGCCACGACCAAAAAGTCGTGGCACCACCCCGCTTTAAACCAGTGCTTTTTAATTCCTCAATTAAATGGAAATATCCGCCCTGACCCGTTCGGTCGTCAAGCGCAACCACGCCATCATCGCCCCCGATGGCTACATCAACAGCAACGTGCCCGGCTGGACGGGCTGCACCGTGAACGTTATCATCAACGAGCAGATGGGCGCGCGCTTGTGCCAAACGCTTATCACCCTCACCGAGGTTGGTAAACTGACGGGCGAAACCCAGGCTTCGCAGATTTTTTTCTACGTGGTGCAGGGCCGGTGCCAGGCCAGGGTAGGGGCCGAAATACGCCCGTTGGGCGTGGGGCAGTACGTGTATGTGCCAGTGGGTCAGGATTATGAGTTCAGCCAGCCGGAAGCCGGGACGCAGCTGCTGACGTTTCATAAGGTGTACGAGCCGCTGGCGGGCCACGCCACACCGGGCGTTTTTTGGGGCGAAAAAGACGACCGCAAAGCGCCTGTTTACATGAACGACGCGGCCCTGCGCATCCAGGAATTGCTGCCGAACGAGCTGGGTTTCGACATGGCCGTCAACATCTTCACCTACGGCCTCGGCGGCAACCTGCCGATGGTCGAAACGCACATCATGGAGCACGGGCTGCTGTATTTGCAGGGCCAGGCCATCTACATGCTCGACCAGTGCTGGTACCCGGTGAAGAAAGGCGACTCTATCTGGATGGCGCCGTACTGCCAGCAGTGGGCCACGGCCATGGGCCAAGAGCCGTCGGTTTATATTTATTATAAGAACGTGAACCGGTTTCCGACGGTGGTTTAAGCAGAACGTCATGTCGAGCGTAGCCGAGACATCTCGCTCGGGGGAGTAAACCAATCGTTGCAGCGATGCGAGCGAGATGTCTCGGCTGCGCTCGACATGACGTTCTTTAACGTTTCCAAATGACCTTAGAAAAACTTAACGACCTCAAAAAGCCTGCCCTCGCCGAGGCCCTGCAAAAATGCTGCGGCTCCTCGGCCTGGGTTGAAAAAATGCTGGCCGGCTTCCCCATCGCCGATGCCGAAACCCTGATGGCCGAAGCCAAAACCAAGTGGTACGAGCTCAGCGAGATTGACTGGCGCGAAGCCTTCGCCCACCATCCCAAAATCGGCGACGTGGCGTCGCTGAAAGAGAAATTTGCCAGCACCCGCCAATGGGCCGAAGGCGAGCAGGGCGCGGTAAAGGCGGCTTCACCAGCTACTTTAGAAGCTTTGGCGGTGGGCAATGCAGAATACGAGCAGAAATTCGGCTACATCTTTATCGTGTGCGCCACGGGCAAATCGGCCGGGGAAATGCTGGCGCTGTTGCGGGCGCGCCTGCCGAATGCGGCGGCGGCAGAAATATTAATTGCCGCCGGCGAGCAGGAAAAAATCACTCGACTTCGCCTCGGAAAACTACTTGCCGCATGAGCCAGATTACGACCCATATTCTCGACACGACCAAGGGCCGGCCGGCGGCGAATGTCACCATCGCGCTATTGCGGCAGGCCGGGGATAATTGGCAGGAAATAGCGCGCGGCACCACCAATTCCGACGGCCGAATCGCGAATTTATTGCCCAAGGAAACCCAATTGGAATTGGGCGTTTATAAGATGAAATTCCACACGCAGGAATATTTCGCGCGGGACGCTACAGCTAATTTCTACCCCTTCGTGGAAATCGTTTTTGACGTGGCCGGCACCGAGCATTACCACGTGCCGCTGCTGCTAAATCCGTTTGGGTACGCGACGTATCGCGGCTCGTGAGAACGTCATGCCGAGCGCAGCCGAGGCATCTCGCGTGCAATAGTAAACCAATCGATTAAATTACTGCTGCACGCGAGATGCCTCGGCTGCGCTCGGCATGAGGTTCAGGGTGGCCCTGCCCAAAATCTAACAACGAACACCACCAATTCCCGCATGAAACTCAGCCTACCCGAAACCGACAAAACCGCCCTGCTCGACCGGCTCGGCGCGGCCAACCGGCATTTCCAGCAGACGTACCCCGGCGACCGGCCCGACCGCCAGCCCGTGCACACCGTGTACGGCGGCGCCAACCTCTTCAAGGCCGATACCTGCGGGCGCATGGGCGAAATTGCCCTCGCCAACCTGCTCACCTACGCCCCCAATTTCGTGGAGCTGGCCCGCGTGCTCCAGCTCAAAGGCCACGAGCACCTGCCGCACCTGGAAAAAGACATTGCCGGCCTGGGTGCGAAGCTGGCCGCCCTGACGCCCGAGGCGCGCAAGCAGGAGCCGGCCTGGCTGGCGTATTCGGTCTACGACAAAATCGGGCAGAAGCTGAAGCGCGAGGCCGTGGAGGATTTTCGCATCGACTTTGAAGACGGCTTCGGCAACCGGCCCGATGCCGAGGAAGACGCCACGGCCGTAAAAGCCGCTCAGGAAGTGGCCAAAGGCATGGCCCAGGGCACGCTTTCGCCATTTATCGGCATCCGCATCAAGCCCTTTACCGAAGACATGAAAGCTCGGGGCGTGCGCACGCTCGATATTTTTCTGACCGCGCTGCTGGCCGAAACCGGCGGGAAGCTGCCCGAAAACTTCGTGGTGATGCTGCCCAAAGTCACCATCCCGGAGCAGATGACGGCGATGGTGCGCCTGTTTGAGCTGCTGGAAAAGGCCAACCACCTGGCCCCCGGCACCCTCAAAATGGAAACGATGGTCGAGGCCACGCAAATCATCATGGACGAAGAGGGGCGCAACCCGCTCCTGCGCATCATCCGGGCCGGCGAGGGGCGCTGCGTGGCCGCCCATTTTGGCACCTACGACTACACGGCCTCGTGCGGCATCACGGCCCGGTACCAGACCATGGACCATCCGGTGTGCGATTTTGCCCACCACATGACCAAGGTGGCGCTGGGCGGCACGGGCATTTTTCTCTCCGACGGGGCCACCAACGTCATGCCCATCGGCCCGCACCGGGGCGATAACCTGAGTTTTGCGCAGCTGCGCGAAAACCGCGAATCGGTGCACCACGCCTGGCGCCAGGCCTACCAGCACACCACCCATTCGTTGATAAACGGCTTCTACCAGGGCTGGGATTTGAACCCCGCGCAGCTGCCTATGCGCTACGCCGCCACCTACAATTTCTTTCTGAGCAGCTACGACGACGCGGTTTTTCGCCTGAAAACCTTCGTGGAACGCGCCGCCATTTCCACGCTCACCGGGGATATTTTCGACGACGCCGCCACTGGCCAGGGCCTGCTCAACTTCTTCCTCAAAGCCCTGAACTGCGGCGCGATTTCGGAGGAAGAGATTCTGGCGACAGGTTTGACGCTGGAAGAGGTGCAGACCCGCTCGTTTTATCGGATTTTGGAGGGGCGGCGCGGTCGGTAAACCTCACGAGACCCGTTGCTGGCGCGAGTTTAGCGCAGCGTAACTCGTGCCGATTATGATGGGGAGGCTGCGCCTCCACTGCCGCGCCAGCGGCAAGCCGGAGTTGCGCCGTTCTGCCGGGTCGTTCTGTTGCGAGGCGCAGCCTCGCCCGAATATCCGGCACGAGTTACGCTGCGCTAAACTCGCGCCAGTAAAGGCGCTCGGCTCTAGCGCGGAACCGGCTCCCCTCTCTTTTGGAGAGGGGCCGCCCCGGAGGGGTCTCGTGAGGTTACGGGGTACAAGCTCATCAGCACCTTTTCCGGCGTCATCGGGGCCGAAAACGGCAGTGCCGTGTGCCCCTGAAACGCCCGCACCGCGTCGCGCAAGGCGAAGTAGGTGCCGATGCCGTACATGAGCGGCGGCTCGCCCACGGCCTTGGCGCGCAGGATGGCCCTGGGGTGGCCCGGCGTGTCGAGAAAATGCACGTCGAGCACGGCCGGCGCGGCGTAAATGTCCGGGATTTTGTAGCTGTTGAGCGAGTTGCTGAGCAAGCGGCCTTCTTCGTTGTAGGCGATTTCCTCCATCGTCATCCAGCCAATGCCTTGCACGGCGCCGCCCTCAATCTGGCCCCGGTCGATGACGGGGTTGAAGCTCTGGCCGAAATCGTGGGCGATGCGCAGGGCGTCCACGGTGTAGGGGCCGCGCAGGCAATCGACCGTCACGGTGGTCAGGGCCGTGCCGTAGACGTGGTAGGCGAAGGGGTGGCCCTGGTTGGTGGCGGCGTCGAAATGCAGGTCGGGCGTGGCGTAGTGGGCGTTTTCGGTGAGGGCCACGCGCTTCCAGAAGGCCGAGGACACCAGCTTTTCCCAGTCGGTTTCGGCGGGCACGCCGGCGGCCAGCACCTGCTCGTCGTGGATTTCCAGGCCCTCGTAATTCAGCGTGTACTCGGTGCTGGCGTGTTGCAGCAGGCGCTCGCGCAGGGCGCGGCAGGCCATTTCGGTGGCTTTGCCGTTGAGGTCGGCGGTGGCGCTGGCGGCGCTCGGCGAGGTGTTGGCGACGCGGGTGGTGTTGGTGGTTTCGATTTTGATGCGCGAAATCGAAACGCCCAGCGTGCGGGCCGCCACCTGCGCGATTTTGGTGTTCACGCCCTGGCCCATT
>CAXTCS010000107.1:0-13220 GCA_964242365.1 uncultured Hymenobacter sp.
GAGTGCGCCTCGCCGCCGCCGTTTTGCTGCACGCCCGTGCCGCTGTCGAGGTACTGGAAGGTCGGGGACTGGTCGACGTAGCCGCGGCGCGAAGCCGAAATGGCCCGCGCGTTGTTCTTAATGGCTTCCGTGCCCACCAGAATGTTGAGCGTGCTCTGGCCCACCGGCAGGTCGTAGATGGCCGTATTGGTCCAGTTGTAGTTGAATTCGTTGGCGTTGGACTGCGCCAGCTGCGGCGGCGAGTTGAACGAGCGGTTGATGCCGAACGTCTTGAAAAACTGCTTGTAATCGGTGATGAGGAAGGTAATGCCGTAGTCCGAGCGTATCCGCAGGTGCTCGACGGGGCTGACTTCCACGTAGGCGTTGCCCAGCGCCGAGTAGCGGTTGAAGTTGCGGTCGGCCGCGTCGGCCAGGGCCACGGGGTTGATGCCGTCGCCAAAGAAGGCCGAAGCAATTTTGCCGTTCGCCATCGGCAAGTCCACAAACTGCCCTTGCTCGTTGTAAACCGGGGTGGCTGGCGTCCAAAACAGGGCGTAGCGCACGATGCTGGCCCCCGGGTTGCCGTCGCCAAAGCCGTCGCCCGACGTGCCCACCTGCCGCGTTTTCGAATACGAGAGGTTGGCGTTGGTGCCAACCTTCACGTACTTCGACAAGGTGCTGTTCACCGCCGTGCGCAGGTTGTAGCGGTCGTACGACGAGTTTTGAATCAGGCCGTCCTGCTTCAGGTAGCTGCCCGATACGATGTACTGCGAGTTGTCGCCGCCGCCGCTCACGTCGGCCTGCACGTTGTGCTGCTGGGCGGGCTTCAGCACCTCCTTCAGCCAGTTCACGTCGGGCAGCGTGGCGGCCAGCGCGGCCGGAATCTGGTCGCGGCCATCGTTCTGCGCCGCCACGTTGTAGGCCGCCACGTACTGGCTGGTGTTGGCCATTTTGATGAGGTTGGCGGCCCTTTGCACCCCGGTGTAGGCGCTCACGCTCAGTCGTGGCTTGCCCGATTTGCCCTTTTTTGTGGTCACGATAACCACCCCGTTCGAAGCCCGCGCGCCGTATATCGCGGCCGAGGAAGCGTCTTTAAGAATGCTGATGGTTTCGATGTCGTTGGGCGAAATCTGGTTGATTCCGTCCTTGGTCGGCACCCCGTCGATGATGTACAGCGGGTCGTTGTCGTTGATGGTGCCCACCCCGCGAATGCGGACGGCAATGTTTTCGCCCGGCGCGCCCGTGGCCTGGGTAATGGCCACCCCCGCCGCTTTTCCCTGCATAATCTGGGCCACGCCGGTGACCGGAATGCTCGAAATCTCGCTTTGGCTAATCTGGGCCACCGCGCCGGTCAGGTCCGATTTTTTCTGGGTGGTGTAGCCCACCACCACCACTTCTTCGAGGGCTTTCACGTCGGTTTGCAGCGCCACGCTCACCTGCGTCCGCCCTTGCAGGCTTATTTCCTGCGTCACAAAGCCAATGGCCGAAACGACCAGCGTGGCGTTGGCATCGGCCAGGCTGAGGCTGAAATTGCCGCCCGAATCGGTGGTCGTGCCGTTGCTCGTGCCCTTCACCAGCACCGTCACGCCCGGAATTGGCTCTTTGCCCGGCCCGGTCACCTGCCCCTGCACCGTGACGGGCGCCGGGTTGGCCGCCATCGCCGTTTCCTGGTCGGCCACCGCGATGCCGCTGGTTGCAATCGATTGCAGCGAAGTCGCCAAAGCTTTGGGCTTGGAGATGACGTACACGTTGGGGTTGGTTTTCTCGATGCGCAGGCCACTCGCGGTCACGGCATAGGTCAGCTTCTCTTCCCAGGTGCGGAAGGTGAGCGCGTCGAGGTTGACGAATTTGTCCTTGATTAAGTCGCTGCGGTACAGGAAGAAAGCGTGGTGCGTCGTCTTAAATTCCTGTAAAATGCTCTCCAACGACGTGCCTTTGGCCGCGTGCCGGGTAAAGGTTTCGGGCTCCTGCGCGGGCTTGAGCAGCGCCACCACGCCGCCCTGGGCACAGGCAGCGGTGTGCAGTCCTCCGGCGAGTAAAAAAGGCAGCAGCCTTCGTGACTTAGTATAGAGGGTCATGGGCGGGAATTCTAAGGTGAGAAGGAAGTAGAAACGCGCGAAGATTAATCAAGCCAAACCCGATTGCCTTGCCGGCGAACTTTGACATCCAAGGACTTGCCGAACGCATTCAGGAGCACGTCCACATCGTAGTTGGGCACCGAGCCCGTCAGTTTTTGCTGCATCAGGGCCGGGTTGCCCACCGTGATGCGGAGCCCGTAGGTTTCTTCCAGCAAGGGTATGATTTCGGACACCGGCGTGTTGTCGAAATCGAGGTGCCCGCTGGTCCACGCCGAATAGAAATCGGCTTTCACCGCCCGCTTCACCAGCGGCGCCTGGGGGGTGGCGGCGTCGTACTCGACCAGGTCGCCGGGCTTCATCAGCACCTGTTCGGCGTTGGCGGACTGGTTGCGGCGCAGCTCAATCTGCCCAGTGTTGAGCACGACTTTGGTTTTGCCGGCGTGGCTGAAAACGGTGAACTGCGTGCCCAGCACCGCCACGTCCAACGGCCCGGCGTGCACCACAAACTTGACATTGCCCGGCGCCGTGGCCACCGTTGTCATGTGGGCCGGGGCCGTGTGCCGCACGTTGAAATACGCGTCGCCCATGAGCCACACTTCGCGGGGCTGGCCCGGCCGCCAGGCAGTGGCCAGCCGGAGGGCCGAATTGGCGTTCAATATCACGCGCGAGCCGTCGGGCAGCAGCACCTGCCGGTGTTCGCCGCCGTGCGTGGCGTAGCGCGTCCAGGTGGCGGCTGGTGTGGGGCGGCGCCACAGGCCCAGCCCCACCAGCATCAGCACCACGGCGGCTAGCAGGGTTGCGGCTGCCCGCTGCCGGGTGCGCCGCCCGGTGCGCAGGGCCGGCTGGGCCCGCGGCCATTCGGGTTGCCGCAGGCTGTGCCAGAGCTTGGCTATTTCTTCGCGTTTTAGGGCTTCGGGCACCGGTTTGCGCTGGCTGATGAACAGCTGAAGCACCGCCACGGCTTCGTCAAACTCCGCTTCTTTGGCCGGGTGCTGAATAATCCAGCTCCGCCAGAACTGAGCCGCCGCGGGGTCGGTTTCGGCCACAAACGATTGAAAGGATTCGTCGGCCAGAAAATCTTCGGTAGAATAAGCGGCGTATTTCATAAGCGGATGGCTGGCCGAACAAAGGGGCCGAAATTGGCCCCGGTGGCGTTGCCTGCGCGGGCAGGAGCAACGCTGTTCATTTCCATCACGGCCTTAGTTGCCGTTTATACTCATGTGCCCCGTAAATTTTTTTAAAATCGATGCAAATAGTGCCGGCCGGTTGTTATTGCCCGGACAGCAGGCATACCAGTGCCAGCGACACCACCATTACCTTTCTCACGGTCCTCAAGGCGTTGAACACCAGGTTGCGAACCGATTGGGTATTCAGCGACATCACTTCCGCGATGCGCTCATAGGAAAAGCCGTCGAAAAATTTCAGGTACAAAGCTTCCCGCTGGCGCTTCGAGAGCTGGTTGAGCGCGGCCAGCAGGCGGGTGTGCTGCTCGGAGTCGCGCTGCTGGGCAATCAGGAATTCTTCGTGCGAGTACACGACTTCGAACGAATCGGTGTAGGCGGGCAGCAGGTGCCGGTGGTGCCGCAACAGCTTGGTTTCGTCGCCGAGGTGGCGGCGCAAGGCCTTGAACAAGTAAGCCTTAACCACCTGAACGGCCCGGAGCCCTTCGCGCCGCCGCCACAGCTTTTGAAACAGGTTTTGAATGCAGTCCTTGACCAATTCCTCGTCGCGGGTCAGCTTCAGCCCGTAGTTGAACAAGGCATCGTAGTGCGCCTCGAAAAGGGCGGCCAGGGCTTGGGCATCGCCCGTGCGAAAGGCTTCCCAAAGCTGAGCGCCGTTCTCTTCTGTCATGGCTTGCAAGGCAAGGGCTACAAAGTGCTTGGTGCATGGCGGCGCGCCGCCCGGCCGGCCGTGGGCCGGGTCGTGAAGGCGCGTTGCGCCGGAATTTTTACAACACGGTTTGGGTAGAGAAGGGCGCTTTAGCGGGCGAGTTCGAGGTGGTAGGTAACCAGGTCGTCGATGGGGGAGCGGATGATTTTGCCGACCGCCATGCCGTGCGCGGTGGCCACCTGCACGAGCGTATCGCGGAAATTGTAGCCCACCGAACCAATGCAATTGAAAGTATGGCGCTGGTAGTCCGGGTAGTGGGTGATGATGTTCTGGAAGAACTTTTCAAAGCCATCGAGCACAATCTGGCGGCAATAGCTCACGTTGTTGTGGTCGTAGGCAAACTTGGCAAAGCTGGCCAGAAAGCGGTTCGGAAACGGCTGGTTGTAGAGGCGGTCAAGGATTTCCTCGCGTTCCAGGCCGTAGGTGGTGCGAAAAGCCTCCTGCAAATTGTCGGGCAGCTGCTGGCGCAGGTAGTCGCGCAGCAGGCGCTTGCCAATGAACGAGCCGCTGCCTTCATCGCCCAAAAAATACCCCAGCGAATCGACGGAATGCGCCACCCCGTGGCCGTCGTACACGCAACTATTGGTGCCGGTGCCCAAAATGGCCGCAAACCCGGTGCTGCGGCCCAGCAGCGCCCGCGCGGCGGCCAGCAAGTCGTGGTCGACGTAGACCTGCGCCTGCGGGAAAACCGTCCGCATAGCATCGGCCACCACGGCCACTTTTTGGGGCGACGAAATGCTGGCGCCGTAGTAGCAAAGCTCCGTGATGTGGGCCGCGTCGAGCGTATCCGGCAGGTTTTCGCGGAGCGAAGCCACGATGCCGGCCGTGCCAATAAACTCCGGATTATACCCTTCTGTATTGAAAAAAAAACGGGCCCCGTCGGCATTCACCAGGCACCAGTTCGTTTTAGTCGAGCCGCCGTCAGCTATCAGAATCATAAAGGGAGAAATAGATTGGCTGAATGCGTGAACCGCGCCCCCAAAGGGCGTTTTGCTAAGGTAGGATTTTTTCGTTAGCCGGCGTACATCGGCGGTATTTTGGCTTTGATGCAGCTCAATACGGAAAGGGTTTTTGAGTAAAAATTGACAATAAAATGCGCGTTTTAAAATTGTCGATTGCAACAAAAAAAGCCGCTCTTGAAGCGGCTTTTTTTGTTGCAATCGGGCAGGGAAGTTAGAACGTCCGGCCGAACCAGTTTTTAATGTCTTCGACGGCGTGGCCGGTCTTTTCCTGCAAGCGGCCGAACCACTCGTCTTGTTTGCCGTCTTCGTAGTCGAGGTCGTTATCCGTGAGGTTGCCCCACTTCTGCTTGGCCTGGCCTTTGATTTCGTTCCAGTTGCCGCGAGCCTTGAGTTCGGTTTGGTCGTTGACGTTATTTTGGTTGAGGTCCATGAGCGGGAGGGAAATGTGGAAAGGAAGGGTCGGTTTTGGGCTTTATACGCCGGCTCCTCGGTAGCGTTGAAGCCTTGGGCCGAATGCCGGAATCTTGCACATCTGGCCGCCGGGCATCGGGCTGGCGCCCGGCGCCGGCAACCGCGCCGGGCCTAGTGGTGACGGGCATTGAAGCCAAATAGCAGGCTGACGCGGGCGCCGCCGTTGCCGGGCACCACGGCCAGGTTTACGGGGAAGTTGATGCCGTTGGAGCGAAACGACGTGCCCAGGGCCAGCACCAGGTTGGTGCCCAGCGGCGTGAGGTTGGGCCCCAGGCCAAATTCAAAGCCTTTTGGGCCCCGAATGCCCAGCAGGCCGCTCACGCTGGGCAGGAATTTGCCCTGTTCGAGCCCGCCCACCAGCGGCACGAATTCGGCCAGGCCGCTCACGCCGCTGGGCATTCGGAACAAGCGCGTTTCGAACTGCCAGCCAAACTGCGTGAGAAAGGGGCTGATGCCGTGCAGGTATTCGTAGGTGTGGGCATGGTCGAGTACGCCGGGCGAAAGCACGGTAAAGCCAATGCGCGGCCCGTCGAGCGACACCGTTTGTTCGGTTTCAATCTCGTCGCCCGGCACCACCACGCCGCCCACCGCCGGGGCTGCCGGAGCAGCCTGGAGCGCCGGGGCCGCGGTGGGTGCCGGGGGCAAAGCGGCCGGCCGAAGCGCCGCCGGGGCGGCGGGCGCCGGGTTGAACACTTCCTTGGTGCCGTTGGCGTAGCGAACCATGAACACGTCGGAGCGCCACACGCTGATGAGCGGCCCGTCGGGGTTGTCGGTGCGGCGGTATTTCACCTCGGCGGGCGTGATTTCGACCACCTTCACGGCTATCTCGTCGCCGTTGCGCTTGGTGAGTAAGTCCTGGGCGCGGGCCGGGCCGGCCAGCAGCGCCAGCAAAGGCAGCAGGAGCAGTAAGCGAGTAAGCATAAGACACGGAGCTAAGGGTGAAAACGTGTCCAAAGGTGGCTTGCCGCCGAACCAGTTTTCAAGCGTATTTTGCACGTTGTCAGACCTTGGTTAAATGGCTAATTATAAATCAACTACTTGGGAATGAAAGCCTTTTATTCTAATAAAAGGATATTAGCTTGCATAGAAATTGTTCCGGAATCTCTGCCGGCCGCTCCCCCATGGATGACCTTCGCACGACCCTGCTCACGCTCAGCCCCGACGACCGGCGCGATTTCGGCCGGTTCATCCAGCGGCAGCGCCGCAAAGCCACCGGCCGGCTCGATTCGCACCTCTACGAGCTGCTGGTGCAGGCCAAAGAGCTGAAATCCGGGCAGCTCGTGGCCCGGCTCTACCCCGCCGCGCCCAACCCCGTGGCTTACTACGCGCTGCGCAAGCGTCTCATGCGCCACCTCACCGACTACCTGCTGCTGCGCCAGCGCCAGCTCGACACCACCGCGGCGGCTTCCGTGCGCGGCCAGCTCACCCTGGCCCAGTACCTGTTCGAGGCCGGCATTCCGCGCCTGGCCTGGAACACCCTGCGCAAAGCCGAAAAGCTGGCCCGCGAAAACGAGCAGTACGAGCCGCTGAACGCGGTGTACAACCTCCAGATTCAGCACGCTGAATCGCCCCACGCCGCGCCGCTCGACGAAATCATCGTGCGCTACCGCCTCAACAAGCGGGCCGCCGACGAAGAGCAGCGCGCCAACATCGCCGACAGCCTGCTGCGCCTGCGCCTGCGCGATGCCCGCGTGCGGGGCCGGGCCGCCGTGCCGGTCGACGCCATTCTGCAAAATATCCTGGCCGAATACGACTTGCAGGAGGCCTTTGCCCGCTCGCCCTCGCTGCTGAGCCGGCTCATGTCCATTGCCCGGAGTGCCATGCTGGTACGCCGCGATTTTGCCTCTTTCGCGCCCTTCATCGAGCGCTGCTACAGCCTGATGGAGCGGCGCCACGGCTTCGCGCCGGCCCAGCGGGGGCACCAGCTCAAGCTGCTGTACATGCTGGCCCACGCCCTCTACCGCTCGCGCCGCTTTGCCGATTCGGTGGCGTACCTCGAAAAAGGGCAGGCCCTGGTGGCGGCCGGTCCGGCCCGGCAGTTTGGCGAGCTGGGGCCGCGCTTCACGTTTTTGCTGGCCGCCAATTACGCCTTTTTGCGCCGCAACGCCGAAAGCATCTGCTTGCTCGAAGGCGTGCTGCGCGCCCCCAAGCTCCTCGCGCCCGCCGACGACCTCACCGCCCGCTTCCAGCTCACCTTTCACTATTTCGCCGAAGGCAAGTTTGCCAAAGCCAACCAGGCCCTGGCCAGCCTGGCCCGCACCGACCACTGGCTGGAGCAGCACCTGGGCCTGGAGTGGATGCTGAACCGCAACATCGGCGAGCTGCTCATTCAGGTCGAGCTCGGCAACCCCGAATTGGCCCTGGGCCGGCTGCGCGCCATCGAGCGCGTGCTGCGCGAGCAATTTCCCGCCGTGTCCGCCGACGCCGTGCCCGTGGGCGGCCCCTACCACTCGGTGCTGGTGTACCTGAGCTTGGTGCGCGAGCTGATTGAAAGCCCCGACGCCGCCAACAACCGCGATTTTGTCAGCCGCGTGGCCCACGTGCCCGCCTTCCTCTCGCAGGAGCGCGAAGACTTGCAGGTGCTCAGCTTCTATGCCTGGCTGCGCGCCCGCACGCTGGGCCGGCCTTATTACGAGGTGCTGGTGGAGCTGGCCACTGCTTAATGGCTATGCCGGTTTGACTGACTTATTCAGAAGCTTCCGAACCAAAAAAGGCCCGTGTGCGGATGCACACGGGCCTTTTGCCGCAAAATAAACCAACCCGAATTACTTCTTGGCGGCTTCTTTCATGTTGTCTTTGGTTTGAGCGGCCGATTTGGCGGCGGCGTTGCCCATGGCGTCCATCTTGGCGCCGGCGGCGTGCATTTTGGCGTCCATCTTGGCGCCGGCGGCATCCATTTTACCGCCGGCTGTGTCGGCAGCGGCGTCCATCTTGGCGCCGGCTTCCTGCGCGCCCGCTTTCATGTTGGCCGAGGCGTTGTCAACGGCGGCTCCGGCGGCGGCTCCGGCTTCGGCGGCCGTGGTGGCGCTGCTGTCGGTCACCACGGTAGCCGTGGTCGAGCCGTCGGCCGCGGTGGTGGTTTCGGTGGTTTTGGCGTGCTCGCAGGCGGTGGCGGTCAGGGCCACGGCAGCAGCTACGAGCAAGGTTTTAATCGACATTTTCATGGGATTAGTAATAAAGGTGAAACGATGACGGTTAATCAGCAAGCCCCGAAAAGGTAACCCGGCGGCCGTGCCAGCGGGCCCGCTGCCCCGTCCCAGCAATGCTTCTGCTAACTTTTCGGCGCCCGCATGAGTATAGCCCTCACGCATCTTTTTTATTTCGCATTCTCATGGACTCCACCGCCACCACTCCGCAAACGCCCGCCACTCCCGAAGTGCCCATGGCCGTAAGCGACCAGCAAAATACCGCGCTGCTCGATGATACGCTGACTTTTCTCACCGTGGGCACGCCCAGCAACCTCGGCCCGCAGGGCCGCGCCGAAGTTGAGCGCTGGGCCGCCGTGCTGGCCGTCACCGACCGCCCCGGCCTGGCCAAAATCAAGCAGGAGCTCAACCAGCTCAGCGAATTGCTGGCCGACCCCAAAACCCCTGCCCACGACGTGGCCGAAGTCCTCGCCAGCCTCGGGGCCGAAACCGCCAAAGTGGCCGAAGAAGCCGGCGGCGACTACAGCGTCCCGCTCAATAACCTGAGCAAGCTGCTCATTAAGGCTGGCTCCACGCTGTCGCGGTAATTTCGGCCAGCCTGGTTCAGTAACCATTGCAGCGCGAACTTTGTACTTCGCGTCGCCGCGCCGCCAGGAAAACCCTGCCGGCAGTGGGCGACGCGAAGTACAACGTTCGCGCTACTCTTTTTTATGCCCCAGCTTACCTCCGCCGACCTCATTCCGTACGACCCGTTCGACGGCATGCGGTTTGGCCCTGATACGTGCTTTCTCAGTGGCCAGCCCGTGGGCCCCGACGATAGCGTGCCCGTATTTGCCGACTGGCTGCAAGCCCGCTACCACCTCGCCGAGCGGCCCATCCAGCTCCTCGACCAGCGCACCACCACCTTCCAGGCCCTGCGCCTGCCGGCCAGCCCGGCCGTGCGCCAGCGCCTCGCCGCCCTGGAGAGTAGGGTGGAGGCCGCCGCCGCGCTGGGCCCCGCCGCGCTGCGCGCCCTCGGCGACGACACGCTGTTTCTCTGGCTGGGCAAAATGTTCTACGGCATCTTCATCACCGAGCTGCTGAACGAGTTCGAGCCGCTGATAAAACCCAAGTACCCGCTGGCCGAAAATGCGGCTTTGGTCCGCCGGTTTCAGGCGTTTTTCCAGCTGCTGCAAGGCCTGCGCGTGCCCACCGAATACGCCGATTTCGTGCCTGGCTCCGTGTTCGTGCTCGAAGCCGACCCCGCCGAAGACGTGACGCCCTTCGAATACGACGACGACCTGAACACGCTCGTTTTCAGCATCAAGCTCGGCAAATCTGTGCTGGTGGCCTGCCTGGTCGATATCGGCCTCGTGGGCCAGGCCATGCGCAAGGTCTACGCCGATGCCCAGCGCCCCCTGCACCCCGTGCAAATTGCCGAATTCAAGGCCCGCGTGTACTACGCCGCGCACCTGCTGCACGTCGTGCCCGACCTCTACCCGCGCCACCCGCGCCCCGGCGACACCAAGCTGGTTTTTGATGCCCTCATCGACGACGTCACCGGTGCCATTTTCAACCCCTGGGAAAACTCGGCCTACACCCAGGCCCTGGCCGAAATGTGGCAGCGCTGGCACATCACCCTCGCCGATGTAGTAGCCAAACCCGCCGAACCGCTGAGCTTATTATACAACGAAGCAGGCGAGCCCCGCGAGTTGCCGCACTGGCCACCGGCCGGTTAATAAAATTTTTAACGAGTGAAGGTCATGTCGAGTGCAGCCGAGACATCTTGCTTGCAGCGCTAACTCTACTGTCAGGCGAAGCGGGCGAGATGTCTCGGCTGTGTTCGACATGACCTTCTTTCTATCCTATCGCCGTGCCGCAATTCCCCCGCCACCGCTTCCTTCTGCCGCTGCTCCTGCTCCTGCTGCCGCTCGCTTCCTGTCTCAAGCTGCTCAAGCCGCGCCACGATTTCGCAACTTACACCCCGGCCACCGGCCCCGACTACGCGCAGGATAGCTGCTGGGCCGCTCTGCCCACCCGCCGCGATTCTGCCGACGTCGTGCCCAAAAACGCCGGCCTGCGCGACGAGCAAGCCACCGCCCCGGCCGACGTTTTCTTCATCCACCCCACCACCTACTACTGGCGCAAAACCTGGAACGCCGACCTCGGCAAGGACCGGCTCAACCGCTTCACCGACCGCAGCACCATTCGCCACCAGGCCAGCGCCTTCAACGCCGCCGGCCGCATCTACGCCCCGCGCTACCGCCAGGCCACCCTCTATTCCTTTTTCGACGAGCAAACCCCCAACGGCCAAAAAGCCCTCGACCTCGCCTACGCCGACGTAAAAGCGGCCTTCCAATACTACCTCGCCCACTACAACCAGGGCCGCCCCATTATCATTGCCGGCCACAGCCAGGGCACTGCCCACGCCACCCGCCTGCTCCACGACTTCTTCGACCACGACCCCAAGCTGCGCCGCCAGCTCGTGGCCGCTTACCTCATCGGCTTCAAAGTGAAGCCCGACGAGTACCAAACCATCCGCCCCTGCGCCGACTCGCTCGCCACCGGCTGCTTCATCAGCTACAATTCCGTCGCCACCGGCAACGACTTCCCGCCCTTCCATCCCTTCGCCGTCACTAACCCCCTAACCTGGACGCTCGACACCCTGCTGGCCCCCGCCACCCTCAACCGCGGCGGCGTCAGCCAGGATTTCAAGCGCATCGACCCCCAAGTCACCGACGCCAAAATCCACCAGGGCCTGCTTTGGATAACTCCGCCCAAGCCCGGCGGCTACCCCCGTTTTTTGCTCCCCGGCCGCCCCGAGCTGCGCCATTCCTTCCATATCGCCGATTACGGCCTGTTCTATATGAACATCCGTGAGAACGCCCAGGCGCGGGTACGGGCCTGGCAACTATCGCAGCGCTAGCTTTGTAAAGAGTCAAAGCCACGCCATGATACGCACCAGCATCACCCCGCAGCAGGCAGATGTCCTGATTTCCATCCCTCCGCAATACATTGGCAAGAAGCTGGAAGTCCTGCTCTACGCCGTGGAAGAAATCACCGAAGAAGTGTCGCCGCCCGTGACAATGGAGCAATTCTGGGGCATCCTCAGCAAGGAAACCGCTCAGGATATTTTGCAACGCTCGGAAGAAAGCCGCAACGAATGGGACCAAAATTCCTGATAGATAACAATGTGGTTATCGGTTTTTTCGATACCACGCTTCCCGTAGCGGGCCAGCGCTTCGTGCTGGGGCTGGCCCCTGCTATTTCGGTAATCACGCAGATTGAGTTGTTCGCTAGCCCCAACAGCTCGGCCGAAGAACTGGCACGGCTCGAACAATTTGTAAAAGCAGCGACAGTTTTCAATGTAATCGACGAAGCCATTGTTCAACAGACAGTTGCGGTGCGGCTGCAAAAGAAAGTCAAAACACCCGATGCCATCATTGCCGCCACCGCATTGGTTCATGGGCTGACGTTGCTGACCCGAAATACCAGGGATTTTAGGCAGCTGGCTGGTTTAAGCGTGGTAAATCCATTTGAACTATAGTTTGGGTACGCCCTGTGCTGCGTGCTCCCGGCCGCCCTCACGTCCTTTTGAGGCAGCGTAAGCCAACAAGCCAAGGTTTATAAGGAAGACGATTAATGCAATGCCTCCTTCAGGGCTTTGATGGGGCGAGAATCCTTCAATAGCGAACCCACCAATGCTAACTATCACCCAAACTACCACTTCTGAGACAAATGTGGTGAAAGCCCAGGTTAAACATCTTCCATAGCTAAGTCGTGAAGCAACTCGTGGTACCGATGTTTTATGAATAGGTTGCTGTTTGTCTTCCATGTATTGAATATAACGCAAAAGCCCGTCAGCAACTTGCTGACGGGCTTTTTATTCAGCAGTCGGCCGCAATTAAGCGCCGATAGCCACACGTTTGAAGTCCGAAACCGTCATGCCTTTCGACTTGCTGTCGAGCAGCTGGGCGATGGTCATCGAGTTGTCTTTCACGAACTCCTGGTTCAGCAAGGTGTTGTCCTTGTAGAACTTGTTGAGTTTGCCGAGGGCAATTTTCTCCAGCATAGCTTCGGGCTTGCCTTCGGCGCGGGCCTGCTCTTTGCCAACTTCAATTTCGCGCTCAGCAATGGTGGCATCCACACCGTCTTTATCAACGGCGATGGGCTTCATGGCCACAATTTGCATGGCCACGTCGCGGCCCACGGCGGCGGCATCGGCCGAACCCACGTTTTTCAGGCCCACGAGCACACCTTTCTTGCTATCGGAGTGCACGTACGAAGCCACTTTCTCAGCGGTCAGCGTAGCGTAGGTTACTTCCAGCTTCTCGCCGATTTTGCCCATCAGGTCGGTCACGTGCTCCTGCACGGTCAGGCCATCGGCAGCTTTGGCGGCGAGAACGTCTTCTTTCGTGCCGGCGTCGATGCGCACGGCCGTGTCCAGAATTTGCTGCGCCAGCTCGCGGAAGTTAGCCACTTTGGCCACCGATTCGGTTTCGCAAGCCAGGGCCACCAGCTTGCCTTTGGTGCCGTCTTCGCTCACGCTCACCAGCACGAGGCCTTCCGACGTTTCGTTTTCGGCGCGCTTATCCGCGATTTTCTGGCCGTGCTTGCGCAGAATGTCGCGGGCGGCTTCGAAGTCGCCATCGGCTTCCACCAGGGCTTTTTTGCAATCCATCATGCCCGCGCCGGTCATGGTGCGGAGCTTGTTT
>CAXTCS010000108.1:0-13197 GCA_964242365.1 uncultured Hymenobacter sp.
GTGCCCACCACCGGAATGCTGCTGTAGCGCATCCGCATCATGGCCTGCTGAAACTGCTGAATCATCAGGTTCAGCTCGTCAAACTCCTGCTCCAGCGCCTGCATGTACACGAGGCCCAGGTTAGCACCGGCCGAGAAGTTCGGCGCGTCGTTGCCCACCACGAGGCCGCGGTAGCCGGCTTCGGCCATCTCCACGCCTTTCAGCAAGCCCTGGATAACGTCGGTGCCCAGCGAGTTCATCTTAGAGTGAAACTCTACGTTCAGGATGCCGTCGCCGAGGTCGATAACCGACGCGCCCGCGTTTTTCCACAGCACCTTACCGCTGGCCCGCAGGTTGTCGAGAATAATAAAATTCTCCACGCCCGAAACGGACTGATATTGCTGGCTTTCCTTGTCGTAAAACTTGCGCACGCCGTTCTCGACCTTGTAAAAGGTCTGATTACCAGCCGCTAGCATTTCCTCCACCCACGGCGCTACCGTGCGCCCGGCAGCTTTAGCCAGGTCGATGCCCGCCTGCACGCCCAGCGCGTCCCAGGTTTCAAACGGCCCCAGCTCCCAGCCGAAGCCGGCGCGCAGCGCGTCGTCAATCTTATAAAGCTGGTCGGCGATTTCGGGCACGCGGTTGCTCACGTAGGCGAAGAGGCTGCCGAAGCTCAGGCGATAGAACTCGCCGGCCTTGTCCTTGCCTGAAACCAGCACTTTGAAGCGGTCGGCCAGCTTGTCGATGGTTTTGGTCAGCTCCAGCGTGGCAAACTTCACCTTCTGCGAAGGCTTGTATTCCAAGGTGTTGAGGTCCAGGGCGTGGATTTCCGACTTGCCGCCCTCGCCCTTCACTTTCTTGTAGAAGCCCTGGCCGGTTTTGTCGCCCAGCCACTTGCTCTCGCCCATTTTCTGCATGAAGTCGGGCAGCTCGAACACGTCCTTGGCTTCGTCGTGGGGGAGGCCCTGGGCCAGGCCGTTGGCCACGTTGATGGTCGTATCCAGGCCCACCACGTCGGAGGTGCGCAGCGTGGCCGACTTCGCGTGGCCAATCACCGGGCCGGTCAGCTTGTCGGTTTCCTCCACGGTCAGGCCCAGTTTCTGCATGGTCTGCATGGCGTCGAGCAGGGCAAAAACGCCCACGCGGTTGGCAATGAAGCCGGGCGTGTCCTTGGCCAAAACCACCGTTTTGCCCAAGTACAAATCGCCGTA
This sequence comes from uncultured Hymenobacter sp., assembly GCA_964242365.1. Lineage (GTDB taxonomy): Bacteria > Bacteroidota > Bacteroidia > Cytophagales > Hymenobacteraceae > Hymenobacter. The sequence continues at coordinate 1,191 of CAXTCS010000108.1, forward strand.
GTGCAGCAGAAAATCCAGCACATCCGGCTTGGTGTCCGGCGTCGGAATAATCTCCAGCAATTTCAGATAACGCGGCGGGTTGAAGAAGTGCGTGCCGGCGAAATGCTGCTTGAAATCCTCCGAGCGGCCCTCCGCCAGCAGGTGAATCGGGATGCCGCTGGTGTTGCTGGTAATCAGCGTGCCGGGCTTGCGAAACTGCTCCACCCGCTCGTAAAGCCCCTTTTTGATGTCGAGCCGTTCCACCACCACCTCAATCGTCCAGTCGCAGCCGGCAATTTCCTTGAGGTTGTCGTCGAAGTTGCCGGTTTTGATGCGGCCGGCGTCGGCCTTGCGGTAAAGCGGCGAAGGGTTGGCAACGATTGCGGCTTGCAGCGCAGCGTTCACAATGCGGTTGCGCACGGCCGGGGCCTCCAGTTTCAGGGCCTTTTTCTCTTCCTCGGGCAGCAGCTCTTTGGGCGCGATGTCGAGCAGCAGCACCTGCACGCCGATGTTGGCGAAGTGGCAGGCAATGCGCGAGCCCATAACGCCGGAGCCGAGCACGGCAACTTTCTTGATGGTTCGGTTCATCCTCTTTTGGGGTGATGAGGTGGGTGGTAAGGTAATTATTAGCAGACCGTCATGCTGAGCGCAGCCGAAGCATCTCGCTCGCCTCGTTGACCGATTGAGTTACTACCCCACGCGAGATGCTTCGGCTGCGCTCAGCATGACGGTCTTTTTTTAAGGCTTAAGCCGCCGAAGATTCGGCGCGCAACGACTTCAGCACGAAGTCTTCAAAAAGGGTTTTGCCCTCAATCATGCCCGTAATCTGGGCCGCTACTTTAAAGAAAACATCGAGTTGGCTCTGCGGAATTTTGTCGCGCACCTTCAAATTAAAGTGCCGCACGGTCTGGCGCGAAACCTCCTTTTTCTCCAGCCCCAGCGGCGTCAGAAAGATGCGCACCGAGCGTTTGTCCACCGCGTCGGCCTGCTTGTAAATGAGGCCTTTTTCCTCCATGCTCCGCAAAATGCGGGTCAGGCTGCGGGTTTCGAGGCCCAGCAGCGGCGCGATTTTGGTGGCCGGCGTGCCGCGCTCCTGGTCGATGTTCAGCAGCACGAAACCAATACTGGTCGTGATGTCGTTTTGGGCGGCCTGGGTATTGTACATCCGCGAAATCGCGTGCCAGGCCACTTTAATGTTATAATCGACGGTTTCTTCGGGTTTCATGGGCGGGCTGATAGTCCGGTAAACTTACGAAAAATTTGTTAGGCTTGCATAACAGTTGCCGAGATATTTTTGTGCTTTGTGCTGTCGGGCATGTCATTGCGGATGCAGCGAAGTGAAACATAGCTTCTATTTTCTCTCATCGGTCAACCTGCTAATCCGACCAACTTAATGACCGTCACTTCAACCTCAAACCACTGCATATTAGAAAGCAGTTCGCTCCACGGAAGTTGGCTTTTCCCATTCGCCTTGTTGCAGTGGGTTGTGAACGAACTAGGCAGAAATTTTACAGCTAAGCAGCACCTCCACGGCCGACTCGAACGGGTCAATCTTGTGTATCTGCAACCAGACAGCTCACGTGCGGCACCGTTTTAGTCCGCCAATGCCGTATTCTGCCCCGACGCGCTTGCGCGCTTGTTGCGGCATGTTCCGGAAGTTGCTGTTTTTCGTCAGTTTTCCGCGCGCCGCTTCTCGATGGGCTAAGCGTTGCAAACGAGGGCGCGTTCAGCAGGACGGCCCGACGCTTCGCGAAATAGCGCACTGATTCGATAGATGACTGCAAGTCCGCTCTGGCAAACACCGGGCCACGCAAAGGGCTTCGCGCCATACGGCCCGGCCTGTTGAGTCCAAAATCGAAGTTCTCACCCCAGAAACGCGTGTAAACCCACCGCTGCAATAAGATTGCTTCTAATAGAAATATGTTTACCTACCACTTCCGTTCAAGTATCCGGCCAGAGTTATTCCAATGACAGTAGAGCCTCTACTATCTCTATAACGGGGATTTAATGCTTCAACAGTTGAAGTTAACCCGTAGCGTAGAAATGGGTTAATTGTTGTTTCTATCTTCTGATTATTACCGAGCCGGACCTCAAATCCAACTGCAGCCCCCCATTCTTCCCGGCGCAATTGCCAATCATAACTGGTAGGACCCAAATCGGGCGTACGAGTAAGAAGCTTCGAATAGAATCCTCCCAACTGAACGTGAAGCCTGTCTCCTGGTTTTCCGGTGCGCACATAAAGTGGTACAGATAAATAAGAATAATTTCTAGAATTGTAGGTACCTGGGAGTACCATGCGACGTCCCTCATAAAATGCGTCTGCATATATACCAACCCGCCAGCTCCGAATCTGACGGCCTAAACTCAAGGCGAATGTGGGAGAAATACGGGAATCTCCTGAATCTAGGGGCCTAAGCCAAGACTTTGTACCCCCCCCCTTCAATCCAAGTGCCCATTCAGATGGATTTCCTTGAGCAGCTACTTTAGAAATAGCTAGAAGGCTTAAGAAAACTATTATTTGGATTTTCATCGATTCCCGCATTAGGTTTACAAGCAAATATACAAGCATATTGGATTTTTCTTAATTTTTTAACCAAAGCTCAATCCCATGAAAACCTTTTACTTCTTGTGCTTCCTGATATTTTGTTCTACATTAAAACTTCAGGCACAAGGCCAATGGAGTTACTGGTTTCCTAATGGGAATTGCAACTCTAACGCCGTACTGATTGGCACTACCACACCTATTGGACCTAGCGGCACATATAAATTGGTTTTTGACGACGAGTTTAATGGTTTAGCAGTTGACCAGAGCAAATGGCTAACTAAATTTCCATACGGTTCACCCAACGACCGCACGTCCAGTAATGGCCCTGATATCATTATGGACCAAAACGCAGTTGTGAGTCAGGGTCTGCTACACCTCATTGTTAAATCACAATTTCCTGTCATTAATTATGGGGGGCAAGACCGAAATTATAGCTCCGGTCTACTGTTTTCCAAAAATGAATTTCAATATGAACAAGGCCGTTTTGAAATTCGCTGCCGTTTACCAGTAGGTAAAAACGGCTGGATTGGTCGTGCATTATGGCCAGCATTTTGGATGACTGGAGGAACTTGCGGCAAACAAGAGATTGATGTTTTTGAATTTAATGATACTCAACAAAGCGACCATAATCGGATATTTACTACAGTCTACGGAATCGCAAATGTGAATCCAAATGACCCTAATCCGAATTGCAGTAACTCTAACCCCTGCTATGGGGCAACTCCATCATCTGCGCGGACAACAGATAATATGGGACAGTTGCTTTATGATTTTCACACGTATGCTATTGAGTGGGACCCAGCGTGTATTACATGGTTTGTAGATGGAACACCAATCAAGTATCACTATAGATTCTACGATACTGCCGGGCGTACTTATGGTTGTTCTGTGCAACCAGGAAACTACTTCCAACACCCCCTATGGCCCTTTCAGCCGCTAAACATTGTAGTTGGCATGGGTCTGGGCAGCGAAGGACCAGACGCCTCTTCTAATTTACCCGCATCTTTTGATGTCGACTATGTACGTGTTTATCAGCGCAACCCAAATGGCAGTACCAATCATAAAGATTTATGTTCAGTTGCAGTCAGCGGGCCGACTGGTAGCTGCATAGGTCAAACGTCCCTTACATATACGCTGGCAACTAATCAACTCGTTTCCTCTGTCAATTGGACTAAATCCGATAATTTAACTATTGTCAGTAGCACTAACACAGCCATTACTGTAAATGCAACTGCTGACGGCCAAGGCTGGGTAAATGCTGATGTTAATTTTGGCTCTAATTCAGCTTGTAATGCTACCACTGCCCGCGCCGCTATAGCTGTCGGCAGTGTAGCACCTGAACCCATAACAGGATTTACGGACACAGGCCTTTGGCGCATTAAAGCATCAACGACTGGCACGCCAGGCGCATCGTCCTATAACTGGTATTGCAATAACGTATTACAAACTAATTCACATAGTACTTACATCACTATACCCATCACACGCGATTGCGGCCGCAGTTATGATGTGCAAGTAGAAGCGATTACCGCTTGTGGTACGTCACCACGGACAGCGCGTAATTTTGATGCAGAATGCGTTACTAGCTACACTCTGGCGGTTTCCCCTAACCCAACTATTAATCAACTCGCTATAGAAACCATCGATAAATCAGGAGCACCTATTGTTAGCACGTTTGACGCCACACTGACTGACCGGTATGCGCAAGAAAAAAAGACGAGCCACACAGAGAACGGTAAAGCAATTATATCCACTCAGGACTTACCTGCTGGAATGTATTTTCTACAAGTTGTTCAAAAAGGGGAGGTAACTCGCAAGCAAATACTTATTCAAAAATAAATAACTTCCGCTTTCAACCTCAAGTCACTACATAGTAAAAAGCAGTTCGCTCCACGCAAGCTACTTTTTCGCATTAGAATCGTTGCAGTGGGTTGTGAACGAACTATGCGGTAATTCGTGCCGCACTTCCAAGGCCGTTTCGAACGGGTCAAGCTTGTGCATCCGCAGCCAGCACGCGTGCGTCACCACTTCAATCCATGCTCCACTCGCAATGACGGGCGGCTACGCGTACATCCCCTCAATCACGGCCTTGTTTTTTTCGGTAATCACCTTGCGCTTCACCTTCATGGTGGGCGTCATCTCGCCGCTTTCCACCGTCCAAAGCTCGGGCAGCAGCACGATGCGCTTTACCTGCTCCCACTGCGCGAAGCTCTGGTTGTATTTCTTCACCAGCCCTTCGTACATGTCCACTACCTTCTCATTTTTAACCAGTTCCTCGTTCGAGCCGTCGGGTACGCCGTTGCGCCGGCACCAGCCTTTGAGGTCGGAAAACGACGGTATCACCAAGGCCGAAGCGAATTTCTGGTCGGCGCCCACCACCATGGCCTGCTCGATGAGCGGGTCTTCTTTCAACTTGCCTTCGATGACCTGCGGGGCGATGTACTTGCCGCCCGACGTCTTGAACATTTCCTTTTTGCGGTCGGTGATTTTCAGGAACTTGCCGTTCACCAGCTCGCCGATGTCGCCGGTGTGAAACCAGCCGTCCTCGTCAATTTCCTTCGCCGTAAGCTCGGGCTTGTTGTAATAACCCTTCATCACCGAAGCCGATTTGGTCAGGATTTCGCCGTCGGCGGCAATCTTAACCTCCATGTTGTCAATGAGCGGGCCCACGGTGCCAATCATGTTATTTTCCGGCTCGTAGCCGCCCACGGCAATCACGGGCGAGGTTTCGGTCAGGCCGTAGCCTTCCATCACGCGGATGCCGGCGGCCCAAAACACCCGCGCCAGCCGGGGCTGCAACGCGCCGCCACCCGACACGATGCACCGCAGGTTGCCGCCCAACGCTTCCCGCCATTTATTGAAGATGATTTTATTGGCCAGCGCCAGCTGCGTGTTGTAGATAAAGCCCTGGTCCTTCTGCGTATCGAACTTCAACCCCAAATCCAACGCCCAGAAAAACAGGCTTTTCTTGATGCCTTCCTGTTCGTGGCCCTTCGCCACGATTTTATCATACACCTTTTCGAGCAGGCGCGGCACGGTGGTAAAAATATCGGGCTTCACCTCGCGCAGGTTGTCGGCGATGACGTCCATGCTCTCGGCGTAGTAGATGCTCACGCCGTTTATCATGTACAAATACGTCACCATGCGCTCAAAAATGTGGCAGAGCGGCAGGAAACTGAGGGCCTTGTCGTGCTTCGTGACGGGCACGAAGCGCTGCGAGTTGCGGCAGTTGCTCAGGATGTTGTCGTGGCTGAGCATCACGCCCTTGGGCTGGCCGGTGGTGCCGCTGGTGTAGATGAGGGTGAGCAAATCGTCGGGCTGGACGGCGGCTTTCAGCGGCTCCAGGTCGGCGACGTTGCCTTGCTTGCCCAGCTCCAGCAGCTCGTCGAAGTGGCGGGCCCCGACGATTTTGTCGAAGGTAAAAACGTTCTCGGCGGGAATGTCGAGGCCGGCGGTGGCCTCTTTCACCTTCTCAAACAGCTTGGCGTCGGCCACGAACACGGCCCGCACGCCGGCATCGGTGAAGATGTATTTGTAGTCTTCGACGGTGATGCTCGGGTACATCGGCACGCTGGTGGCGCCGATTTGGGAGATGCCAAAATCGGCCAGCATCCACTCGGGCCGGTTCATGCTGATGATGGCCACTTTGTCGCCGTGCCGGAGGCCGAGCGAAATCAGGCCCAGGCTGACCAGGTTGGCCTGGTCCTGCACCTGCTGGCTGCTCAGGGGCACCCATTGGCCGTCTATTTTGGCAGCCAACGCGTCGCTTTTCGGCGATTCGGCGAGTTGATGAGGTAATATATCGAAGGCACGGCGCACGTCCATGGGTGGGGCTGGATAAAGCGTAGGGGTGAAATTCAGGTTAAATAAAGAGCTTTTTTTTGGGCTGGATGCGCTGGGGCAAGCTCAGCCAGGGCGCAGCGGCTACGGGCAAAAACCAAATCGGCGGCAAAAACGGTCAAAAACCCCGCACTGCGGCCTTTTCCTGCGTAATTTTGGGCGCTTGCCTTTCCGTCTCCAATGAACCTGGCTCTGTTTTTTGACCCGCTGCCGGAAACGCTGACCGAAGCCGCGCCCGCCCCTACCACGCTGGCCGCCTACGCCACCCGCTTCACCGAAACTTTTCCCGATTGGCGCGCCGCCGACCTGGCCCTCATCGGGCTCGACGAGTGGCGGGGCAGCGCGGCCGGCCCGCCCTCGCCCCGGCGGCACGGCGCCAACGAAGTGCGCCAACGCTTTTACCAGCTGCAGAAAGGCACCGGCCTGGTGCGGCTGGTCGACCTCGGCAACCTGCGCCCCGGCCTCACCCTGGAAGACACCTACCAGCGCCTGCGCGAAATCATCGGGGCGCTGCTCGAAGAAAACACGGTGCCGGTGCTGCTGGGCGGCAGCCACGACCTCGACTACGGCCAGTTTCTGGCCTACGAAAGCCAGGACCGCGCCATCAGCTTTGCCGTGGTCGACTCGCGCCCCGACATGGCCGAGCCCGGCCCCGGCACGCCCGCCGAAGAAAGCCACCTGCGCCGCCTGCTGGTGCACGAGCCCAATTTCGTGTTCAGCCTGGCCCATCTCGCCCACCAGCAGTACCTCACGCCGCCCGAGGTGCTGGTGGCCCTCGAAAAGCTGCATTTCGAAACCATGAGCGTGGGCGAGGTGCGGGCCGACCGGCGCCAGGCCGAGCCGCTGGTGCGCCAGGCCGACTTTATGAGCGTCGACATTGCCGCGCTGCGCTGGCAGGATTCGCCGGGCTACTACCCCGCCAACCCGTTTGGCCTCGGCAACGAGGAAGCCACCCAGCTGTGCTGGTACGCGGGCCATAATGAGCAACTTAGCTCGTTCGGCCTCTACGGCTACCGCGCCGACATCGACCCCAACGGCCTGGCCGCCGCCACCCTGGCCACCATGCTCTGGTACTTCGTCGAAGGCTTTTACCACCGCCGACCCGAAATAGGCTTTGGCACCTTCCGCTTCCTCACCTACACCGTGGTGCTGCCCGGCAACCCCGACAAGCTGGTATTCTACAAATCGCGCCGCGCCGAAAAATGGTGGATGGAAGTGGAGCGCCTCGGCGACAACGCCGTGAAGCGTGTGGTGCCCTGCACCTACGAAGACTACCTGAACGCCTCGCAAGGCGACTTGCCGCAGCGCTGGATTCGGTTGCAGGCGCTGCTGGGGTAAAGCTGCTGTGTTGGAGCAAAAAAGAACGTCATGCAGAGCGCAGCGAAGCATCTCGCTCGCAGTAAGTAATCCATCGATTGAGTTAGTTGAAGCACGCGAGATGCTTCGCTCCGCTCTGCATGACGGCCTGTACCAACATGACAACCGACTTAAAGACCTACACCAAAAACCAGCTGGCCCTGCGCAATGGCCAGGACCGCGACGAAATCTGGGTGGCGTACGAAGGCCGGATTTACGATGTGAGCCGCTCGCGCTTGTGGCGGCGCGGCAACCATTACGAGCACTGGGCGGGCCAGGACCTGACGGCCGAGCTCGATAAAGATGCCCCGCACACGGCCCATGTGTTTGATAATTTTCCCGTCATCGGTTTATTGACTTAACGCTGTTGCATGACCACTGAATCGCCTTCTGAGTACAATCAGCTCGAAACCCTTTCCACTGCCGCCCTGCTGGCCGGCATGAACCAGCTCGACCACACGGTGCCGCAAGCGGTGGCCAAGGCCTTGCCGCAGATTGAGCAACTGGTCGAAGCCATTGTGGCGCGGCTGGGCGCGGGCGGGCGGCTTTTTTACATCGGGGCGGGCACCAGTGGGCGGCTGGGCGTGGTCGATGCCTCGGAGTGCCCGCCCACGTTTGGCGTGCCGGCCGGGCTGGTGGTGGGCATCATGGCCGGCGGCGACACGGCCATCCGGCAAGCCGTGGAAGGCGCCGAAGACGACGCCGAACAGGCGTGGCTTGACTTGCAGGCGCATAATATCACTGCCCAGGACGTGCTGGTGGGCATCGCGGCCTCGGGGCGCACGCCCTACGTGGTGGGCGGGCTGAAGCGGGCGCGCGCCGCCGGCCTGGCCACGGGCTGCGTGGTGTGCAACGCCGGCTCGGCCGTGGCCGCCGAAGCCGAATTTCCGGTGGAAGTCGTGACCGGGCCGGAGTTTGTCACGGGCAGCACCCGGCTCAAGGCCGGCACGGCCCAGAAGCTGGTGCTCAACATGCTCACCACGGCCACGTTCATTCGGCTGGGCCGGGTGCGGGGCAACAAGATGGTCGACATGCAGCTCTCCAACCTGAAGCTGGTGGAGCGCGGCGAGCGCATGCTGATGGACGAGCTGGGCATTGGAGAAGCCGAAGCCAGGCTGCTGCTGAAGCAGCACGGCTCGGTGCGCGCCGCCCTGGCCGCCCGTTTGTAGCACATGCTTTCGCTTGTGCGTCACAAGGTTGATTTTTTGTAAGAACGATTCGTGATTTTCGGCGTTTCTAGGAAAGCACACAAGCTAAAGCATGTGCTACGCTACCCTATGCACACCATCGAGCCCCACTACAACTGGATTGACCAGTATTCGGCATCCGAAGACCCCCGCTCTCCGCTTTTTGAGGCCGAAAACAGCCTCGAAGCCTATACCAACACCATTTACGGGTACTACATCCATCCGCAGTGGGACAGTTTGGGGTCGGACACGCTGTTTTTCAAAATCCTGTTTGCCGACTACGACGACGGGGTGGCCGTGCTCGAATTCATCGGCGAATGGAACGACGCCATCGAAAACGACATCATGGAGCTGAAGCGCAACATCGTGGACGTGCTGGTGCACGAAGGCATCCGCAAGTTCATTCTGGTGGGCGAAAACGTGTTCAACTTCCACGGCTCCGACGACGATTATTACGAAGAGTGGTTTGAGGACGTGGAGGACGGCTGGATTGCGGGCGTGAACTTCCAGGAGCACGTGCAGCGCGAAATGCGGCAGTACAACGTCGACAACTACATCAATTTTGGCGGGCAGCTCGACGAGCTGCCGTGGCGCACCTACGAGCCCCGCCGCCTGGTTGAAGTGGTGGACGGCTTGCTCAACCGCCGGCTCGGCCTGCCGGAAACGACGCTGTAGCCAGGACCCGAAAAAGGCCTCCCCGTTGCCGGGGAGGCCTTATTTATTACGCGATTGAGCCAGAATTACTTCTTAACTTCTTCGGTCGTCGTGGTGGTCGTGCCGGTAGCCGGAGCGTCCATTTTGTCGGCGTTGTCTTTGATGGCTTCGCCTTTGGCATCGGCCGAGTCGCGCACCATGTCGGCTTTGTCTTCCATGGCATCAGCCTTGGCTTCGCCGGCGTCTTTCACGTTTTCGCCAACTTGCTCCTGGGCGTCTTCTTTCTTGCTGTCGCAAGCGGTGAACGAGAACGAAGCAGCAGCCAGGGCGAGGAACAATACTTTTTTCATCTGGGGTAAGGTTTAAAATGTGGGGTGGAATCAGGCAACTTCTGAAATTTTGCACCGGGCAGAACTTCAAATTCGGCACTTTATACCCCGGCCTAAAGAAGGTAACCTACCGAAACCGGGCTTGATGAAGAAATTATGAAAAATTTCTTCATCAAGCCCGGCCGCCAGTCGCTATTTTTTGCGGAACACGATGCCGATGGGCACGCCGGTGAAGTCGAAATGCTCGCGCATCCGGTTTTCGAGGTAGCGCGTGTAGTTTTCCTGCACGTACTGCGGCAGGTTGCAGAAGAAGGCAAACACGGGGTTGTGCGTGGGCAGCTGCGTGGCGTACTTGATGCGAATCATCTTGCCTTTGAGCGCCGGCGGGCCGTATTTTTCAATCTCCTTCAGCATGATGTCGTTCAGCTGCGAGGTCGGGATTTTGCGGCGCTTGTTGTGGTACACTTCGATGGCCGTTTCGATGGCTTTGTGCACGCGCTGCTTGTTCAGCACCGAGATGAAGATGACGGGCGGGTAGGCGATGGGGGCCAGCTTTTCCATGATTTTGGCCTCGAACTCCTTGGCGGTATTTGTGCCCTTGTCTTCGACCAAGTCCCACTTGTTCACCAGGATAACGATGCCTTTGCGGTTTTTGTCGGCCAGGGTGATGATGTTCACGTCCTGGGCTTCGATGCCGCGGCTGGCGTCGAGCATCACGATGCAGACGTCGCATTCTTCCAGGGCGCGCAGGCTGCGCATGTTGGCGTAGAATTCGATGTCTTCGCTCACCTTGGCTTTGCGGCGCAGCCCGGCGGTATCGACCAGGATAAACTCGTTGCCGAAGGCGTTGTAGCGGGCCGAAATCGAGTCGCGGGTGGTGCCCGCGATGTCGGTCACGATGCTGCGGTCTTCGCCCAGCAGCAGGTTCACGAGGCTGGATTTGCCCACGTTGGGGCGGCCCACCACGGCAATGCGCGGAATGTCGGACTCGGGCTCTTCGATGCCCGCTTCGTCGAAATGGCTCACCACGGCGTCGAGCAGCTCGCCGGTGCCGTGGCCGTTGGCGCTGCTGATGGCGAAGATTTCGCCGTCGCCCAGGCCCAGCGCGTAGAACTCGCCCACGCCCAGGGCGCGCAGGTTGGTGTCGGCCTTGTTGGCCACGATGTAAATCGGCTTTTTGCCCATGTAGGGGCGCAGCACGGCGGCAAACTCTTCGTCGAGGCTGTGCAGGCCGGCGTCGGCGTCCACCATAAAGAGGATGACGTCGGCCTCCTCCATGGCCAGTTTCACCTGCTTGTTGATTTCGCCCTCAAAAATATCGGCCGAGTTGTGGACGTAGCCGCCGGTGTCGATGACGGTGAAGTTCTTCCCAATCCAGTCGCCGTAGCCGTAGTGGCGGTCGCGGGTGACGCCGCTTTCGTTGTCCATAATGGCCTTGCGCTGGCCCACGAGGCGGTTGAATAGCGTGGATTTGCCCACGTTGGGCCGCCCCACGATGGCGATGGTGTTCTTAATTGACATAGAATGTTGGCCCCAGCCGCCGACCCGACCTAAATTCGGCAGTGCCCAGGGTATGTTGGTTTAAAGTGGTCGGAATGTATCTGGAACGTCATGCAGAGCATTCTGCGCATTAAGCAGAGACGAAGCATCTTGCCCGCAGTCACTAATCAATGCTAGTGGCAACGAAGCGGGCAAGATGCTTCGTCTCTGCTTAATGCGCAGAATGCTCTGCATGACGTTCTTTTTTCAGTTCTGGCTTATTGGTAGCCGAAGCGGCTCAGCGCTTTGGGGTCGGTGCGCCAGTTCTCGTTCACCTTCACGAAGAGCTCCAGAAACACTTTTTTCTGGAAGAACTTCTCCATTTCCTCGCGTGCCCAGGTGCCTACTTTCTTCAGCGCCTCGCCACCCTGGCCGATAACGATGCCCTTCTGGCTGTTGCGCTCGACGTAAATGACGCCGCGGATGCGGATGATGGTTTCTTCTTCCTTGAACTCCTCAATCACCACTTCGCAGCTGTAGGGAATCTCTTTTTTGTAGAGCTTGAAGATTTTCTCGCGCACCATTTCGGCGGCGAAAAAGCGCTCGGGCTTGTCGGTCAGCTCGTCTTTGGGGTAGTA
>CAXTCS010000109.1:0-13152 GCA_964242365.1 uncultured Hymenobacter sp.
GCGCATGCTGGCCGGGGTGCTGCGCCGTCTGCGCGCCAAAGGCTACGAGGTGGGCAACATCGCCTCGACCGTGTGCCTGGCACAGCCCAAGGTGAACCCGCACATCGCCGAAATGCAGCGCGTGCTGGCCGCCGTGATGGGCATTGCCGAAGACGACATTTCCATCAAAGCAACCACCACCGAAAAGCTGGGGTTTGTGGGCCGGCAAGAGGGCGTGGCGGCCTACGCCACCGTGCTCATCACCCGCGGCTAGCTAGAACGTCATGCTCATCTGGCGTCCGCGCAGCCGAAGCATCTCGCGTGTGGTAGTAAACCAATCGTTCAACGATGCGAGCGAGATGCTTCGGCTGCGCGGACGCCAGATGAGCATGACGTTCTATGAGCCTGACGTTTATAAGACTGACGTTCAATCAATCAAATAAGACTCCCACTCATTTCTAATGACCACCAAAAACCTACTTATCCTGCTGGCCCTGGCCAGCGCCGCTCCGGCCCACGGCCAGGGCAAGCTAAAAGTTAAGACCAAACACAGCCGCTCGGCCCGGCCGCCCGCCGCCAACCCCGACTGGAGCGCGAAATACGCCGACCAGGTGACGGCCGCCCGCCTGCGCACGCACCTGGCCGTGCTGGCCTCGGACGAGTACGAAGGCCGCGAAACGGGCCTGAAAGGCCAGCACATGGCCGCCGCCTACATAGCCGAGCAGTTCAAAAGCGCGGGGCTGGCCGGCCCGGTGGCCAATTCGCCGGACCCGTACCAGCAGCATTTCAACGTGGAGCAGGTGACCTGGGCCGACGGCGCCAGCCTGAAAGTGGGCGCCAGCAGCTACGCCTGGCTGGTCGATTTCTACGGCCTCGGCGACTCGCCCTTTGCCGAAGAAACGGCGGTGACGCCCGTGTTTGTGGGCTACGGCATCGAGCAGGCCGGCTACTCCGACTACGCCGGGCTCGACGTGAAGGGCAAAGACATCATGGTGGCCCTCGGCGAGCCCACCGACGCCGAAGGCAAAGCGGTGCTGAGCACCGACGGCTCGCCCACGAAATGGGGCGTCGACTACCGCGCCAAAGCCCAGCTCGCCACCCAAAAAGGCGCCCGCACGGTGTTTTTCGTGAGCTTCAACCCCACCAGCAACTTCGCCAAGCAGACGGCGCGCCTCGCGCCGTTTGTTGCGCGGCCGGCCACCGTGATGGTGAGCGACAAGCCCGGCCGCACGCCCTCGTTCTTCGTTTCGCCGGCCGTGGGCTTGCAGGTGCTGGGCACGACGGACGCGGCCATGCAGGCCTACCTGGCCAAAATAAACGCCGCGAAGCAGCCGGTGGCTTCCCCGTTCGTGGCGGTGCCGATGCAGATTAAAGCCGCCCGCAAGCGCGTCGTGCTCGACACGCAAAACGTGCTGGGCTTCATCGAAGGCACCGACAAGAAGGCCGACGTCATCGTGATTTCGGCGCACCACGACCACCTGGGCACCCACGACGGGCAGGTGTTCAACGGCGCCGACGACGACGGCTCGGGCACCACGGCCATTATTACGATGGCGGAGGCCTTTGCCCGCGCCAAAAAAGAGGGCCACGGCCCGCGCCGCAGCCTGCTGTTCCTGAGCGTGACAGGAGAGGAAAAAGGCCTGTTTGGCTCGGAGTACTACGCCAAACACCCGGTATTTCCGCTCGCCAGCACCGAGGCCGACCTGAACGTGGACATGATTGGCCGCACCGACCCCGAGCACGAGGGCAAGGCCGATTACGTGTACGTCATCGGCTCCGACAAGCTGGCCTCGGAGCTGAAGGTGATTAACGAAGCCGAAAACAAGCGCTACACCCAGCTCGACCTGGATTACCGCTTCGACGACCCCGCCGACCCGAACCGCTTCTACTACCGCTCCGACCACTACAACTTCGCGGTGAACAAAATACCGGTGGCCTTTTTCTTCAACGGCGTGCACGCCGACTACCACCAGCAGAGCGACGAAATCGAGAAAATCCAGTTCGACAAAATGGAAAAGCGCGCGCGCCTCGTGTTCCACCTGGCCTGGACGCTGGCCAACCGCGACGGGCGCATCGCGGTCGATTCTAACAAGCCGTAGGCAGTCGCGTTTAATCGTCTGTCATGCAGAGCGCAGCGAAGCATCTCGATCGGGGTAGTAATTCAATCGTAAGAAAAGAATTAGTGGTGGCGGGCAAGATGCTTCGCTGCGCTCTGCATGACGTTCTGTTTTGACCTCCCTCCTCCCCTCCCTCCTTTTCAATCAATGAAAAAAATCGTGTTGTGCGGGCTGCTGGCCCTGGCCAGCGGGTTGCCCACTCTGGCCCAGCAAGCACCCACCAAGCTAAAAATCAAGACCAAAGGCGCCCCGGCGGCCCCGGATTGGTCGCGGACCTACGCCGCCCTCATCCGGCCCGAGGCGCTGCGCCAGCACCTCACGGTGGTGGCGTCCGACGCGTTTCAGGGGCGCGAGGCCGGGCAGCCGGGCCAGAAGCTGGCCGCCGAATACCTGGTGAAGCAGTTTGCGGCGCTGGGCCTGCAAGGGCCCGTGACGGGCGGCGACAACCCGTATTTGCAGCATTTCCAGCTCACGCGCGGCAGCTACGCCGAGGGCGGCTACCTGAAAGTGAACGGCCAGCGCTACGACTGGCTGAGCAACTTTTTCAGCTACGGGCCGCTGCCGTCGCCCTTCCGCACCGAGACGGTTTCGCAGCCGGTTTTTGTGGGGTTTGGGGTCGAGCAGGGCGCGTATTCCGATTACGCCGGGCTCGACGTGAAGGGCAAGGACGTGGTGGCCCTCATGGGCGAGCCGCAGGATGAGCGCGGCCGCAAGCTGCTCAGGGCCAACGGCCGGAAACCCGATTACTGGGACTCGGGCCTGCGCAAGGCCGCGCTGGCCAAAGCCCACGGGGCGCGCAGCATTTTTCTGATGACGTTTGCGCCCACGGCGGCTTTTCAGAAAGAGGCCGTCCAGTTTGCCGCCTCCCTGCGCGACCCCGCTTTTTCGTTGCCCGACCCCGGGCCAGAAATCGTCGACACGGTGGCCGAAAACATCCCGCCCGGCATCGGCGTGTACCTCACCTCGCAGGACCTGGGCTTGCAGCTGGCCGGCACCACCCTCAACGGGCTGGTCGATTATTTCCGGGCCGTGGGGCAGGCGGGCCGGCCGGTGCCCGCGGGGTTTCAGCCGCCGACGGCCAGCATTTACCTGCCGCAGCCGCAGGAGCAGCTCACCACCGAAAACGTGCTGGGCTACCTCGAAGGCTCGGATAAAAAAGACGAAGTGCTGGTGGTTTCGGCCCACTACGACCATTTGGGCGTGAAGCACGACACGATTTATAACGGCGCCGACGACGACGGCTCGGGCACGGTGGCGGTGCTGGAAATCGCCCAAGCCTTCGCCCAGGCCAAAAAAGAAGGCCACGGCCCGCGCCGCAGCATCTTGTTCGTGGCCATGACTGCCGAGGAAGAAGGCCTTTTCGGGTCCGAGTACTACACGGCCCACCCGGTGGTGCCGCTGGCCAACACCATTGCCGACCTGAACATCGACATGGTGGGCCGCACCGACCGCAAGCACAGCCCCAAGAAGCATTTCGTGTGCATCGTGGGCTCCGACAAGCTCTCGTCGGACCTGCACCGCATCAACGAAGCGGCCAACCGCGACTACACCAAGCTCGACCTGGATTACCGCTTCAACATTCCCAACGAGCCCGAGCATATCTACTACCGGTCAGACCATTACAACTTTGCCCGGCGCAAAATTCCGGTCATCTTCTACACCACCGGCGAGCACGCCGACTACCACCGGGCCACCGACGACGTGGAGAAAATTGAATTCGACAAATTGGCCGAGCGGGCCCAGCTGGTGTTTCACACGGCCTGGGAGCTGGCCAACCGCGAGGCCCGGATTGTGGTTGATTCCAACAAGCCCTGACGCACGCCCCATGACCAGTAGCACGAAAGCCGCCCAGTTCCAGCACGACGCCGAGGCAAAAGCCTTCGACCGCGAGCACCGCCGCAAAATCCGGTTCAACATCGGCAAGTACGACGCGGCCGTGAGCGCCGGCCTCAAGCTCTACGACCAGCACGAGCTGGCCCGCGACCGCGGCGCCTACCTCAAAGCCACGGTGCTCGAAAAGCTGGACGAGTACCTGCTGCAATTCGAGGCCAATTTCACGGCCCGCGGCGGCCGGGTTATCTGGGCGCGCGACGCGGCCGAGGCGCTGGCCGCCATCGGCCAGCTCACCAAGGCCCGCCGCACCAAAACCGTGGTGAAGGCCAAAAGCATGACCACCGAGGAAATCCACCTCAACCAGTACCTCGCCACCCAGGGCATCGAATCGGTCGAAACCGACCTGGGCGAGTACATCGTGCAGCTCAACGGCGAGCGCCCCTACCACATCGTGACGCCCGCCATGCACCTGAGCAAGGCCGACATCAACAACATTTTCGTGAAGCACCTGGGCACCGAAAGCACCGACGACGCCCAACAGCTCGTGCTCACGGCCCGGCACCTGCTGCGCGGCAAGTACACCGCCGCCGAAGTGGGCGTCACCGGCGGCAACTTCCTCATCGCCGACGCCGGCGCCGTGGCCGTGACCGAAAACGAAGGCAACGCCCGCCTCTCGGCCACCTTCCCCCAGCTGCACATCGCCGTGGTCGGCATCGAAAAAATCATCCCCAGCCTCACCGATTTGGACCTATTTTGGCCCCTGCTCAGCACCAGCGGCACCGGCCAGCAAGTCACCGTGTACAACACCGTGTACTTCGGCCCGCGCCAGCCCGGCGAGGCCGACGGCCCCGCCGAAATGGTCGTCATCCTGCTCGACAACGGCCGCACCACCCTGCTGGCCCAGCCCGACAAGCGCGCCGCGCTGCGCTGCATCCGCTGCGGCGCCTGCCTCAACGTGTGCCCGGTCTACAAAAACATCGGCGGCCACACCTACGAAACCACCTATTCCGGCCCCATCGGCGCGGTCATCAGCCCGCACCTCTCGGGCCTGCCCGAACACCAGCACCTGAGCTACGCCAGCAGCCTGTGCGGCGCCTGCACCAGCGTGTGCCCGGTGCGCATTCCGCTGCACAACCTGCTGCTGCTCAACCGCCAACAAAGCGTGCAGGACGGCCACGCCCCCACCGAAGAGCGGCTCGCCATCGGCCTCTGGAAGTGGAGCATGCAGCACCGCTGGGCCCTCGACGTGCTGCCCGCCAAAGTCAAAGACTGGAGCCTGGGCCGCCTGCTGGGCCAGGTCGGCTGGAGCAAGCGGCGCGCGGCCCTGGCCATCGCCCCGGCCTCGTTCCGCGAGCTGTGGCAGCGGCGCGCAACCCAGCCTTAGCCCGACCAATGCCTTGGCCGTTCGGCGGTTCGGCGCCTTTGTCCGTATCAGGCATTTTCCCTGAAGTATGCCGGCTTACTTGCTTTTAGCCCTGCGCGTGGCCATCGGTTTGGGCGGCATGATGCTGGTCATCACCACCTTGTCGGCGGCCATTCGCTCGTTCATCCTGCCGCGCAACGAAGTCGTGCGGCTCAACGTGTGGGTGTTTCTGGGCATTCGCGTGTTTTTTGACGTGGCCGCCAAGCTGGCCAACTCCTACGAGCGGCGCGACAAAATCATGGCCCATTACGCCCCTGTGGCTCTGGTGGCCCTGCCCGTGGCCTGGGAAGCGCTGGTGGGCGCGGGCTACACCGGCATATTTTGGGCCCTGGGCGAAGGCCGCTGGCGGCACTGCTACGAGCTGAGCAGCAGCAGCCTGATGACGCTCGGCACCACCAATACCCACCACCTCTACATCGCGGTGCTCAGCTACTCCGAGGCCACGATGGGGCTGCTGCTGCTCACGCTGCTGCTCTCGTACCTGCCCACCATCTACCAGGCGTTTTCGCGGCGCGAGGTAACGGTGGCGCTGCTCGAATTGCGGGCCGGCACCCCGCCCACGGCCGCCTGCCTGCTGGGCTGGCTCAACCACGACGGCTCGGTGCAGAACGACGACCAGCAGTGGGCCGAGTGGGAGCGCTGGTTCGTAGAGATTGAAGAAAGCCACACCTCGCTGCCCATCCTCTCGTTCTTCCGCTCGCCCCAGCCGGGGCGCTCCTGGGTCACGAGCGGCGGCCTGATTCTCGACACCGCCGCCCTGCTCCTGGCCGCCGTCGACGGCCCCCGGCCCCGGCAGGTCGAAATCACCTTCAAAGCCGGCTGCCTGGCCCTGAACCGGGTGTACCGCTTTTTCAACGACAAAGCCGGCACCATGCCCTCCAACCTGCTGCCCGCCGAAAGCGCCGACGACCCCGGCCGCGCCGATTTTGACAAAACCTGCCAGGAGCTGGCCGAACACGGCCTCGCCTTGTCCGAAGACCGGGCCGCGGCCTGGCTCCGCTACGGCGAGCTCCGCAGCCGCTACGCCACGGCCCTCGAATTTCTGGGCCGCCTCACCATGGCACCGGGCCTGAAATCCACCACGTAAAGCCAGGCCCCACGGGGGTTCGTGAGGCCAACCGCTTGAACAATGAACGCACAACCCGAAATAGGCCCTACAGCGGTTCTATTATTGGTGCACGGGTCGTCAGGCTCCCCTCTCTTTGGGCTTCGCGCTTCAAGCGAACCGGGGCCCGCCCCGCAGGGGTCTCGTGAGGTTCCCCGGCCGCGCCATGTACACTAACCGCAGAACCACCCTTATTTGCTGACCAGCGCGTATTTACCCACCAGATATTCGGCAATCTGCACGGCGTTGGTGGCGGCGCCTTTGCGCAGGTTGTCGGCCACTAT
The DNA here is from genome assembly GCA_964242365.1 of uncultured Hymenobacter sp. Lineage (GTDB taxonomy): Bacteria > Bacteroidota > Bacteroidia > Cytophagales > Hymenobacteraceae > Hymenobacter. The sequence continues at coordinate 6,742 of CAXTCS010000109.1, forward strand.
CCACATGTTCAGAGTCCGGGGCTGGGTTTCGTCGCGGCGCAGGCGGCCCACCAGCACGGCGTCTTTGCCGTGGCTGTCTTTGGGCATCGGATACTGGTTGCGGGCCGGGTCGTCCACCACTTCCACGCCGGCCGTGCGGGCGAGGATGGCCCGCACGTCGGCCATGTCGAATTCGCGCTCAAACTCCACGTTCACCGCCTCCGAGTGGCCGCCCATCACCGGAATCCGAACGCAGGTCGCCGTCAGCCGAATGGTGTCGTCGCCCATGATTTTATGGGTTTCGTTCACCATTTTCATCTCTTCCTTCGTGTAGTCGTTGGCCTCAAACACGTCGATGTGGGGCAGCACGTTGAGGTCGATGGGGTGCGGATAAGCCGGGTTGCTGGCCGGCTGACCAGCGCGCTCTTCCAGGAGCTGGTCCACGGCTTTTTTGCCGGTGCCCGTCACGCTCTGGTAGGTGCTCACCACAATCCGCCGCACCTGGTAGGCCTGGTGCAAGTCATTGAGCGCCACCACCAATTGAATGGTCGAGCAGTTGGGATTAGCAATAATTTTATCGTCGGGCGTGAGCGTGTCGGCGTTCAGCTCGGGCACCACCAGCTTCTTGGTGGGGTCCATGCGCCACGCCGACGAGTTGTCGATAACCGTGGTGCCCACGGCGGCGAAGCGCGGCGCGTGCTCCTTGCTCACCGAGCCCCCGGCCGAAAAGATGGCTATTTCGGGCCGGGCCGCGATGGCGTCGTCCATGCTCACCACCGGGTATTGCTTGCCCCTAAACTCAACAAGCTGCCCCACCGATTTGGCCGACGCCACGGGCAGCAGCTCGGTGAGCGGAAACCGGCGCTCGGCCAGCACTTTCAATAGCTCGGTGCCCACCAGGCCGGTGGCACCCACGATAGCAAGTTTCATGAGAACAGGAAATAAAAGACGGCCGTCTGGAACACCGCCGGCACAAATGTCGCCAACAACGGGATAATTATTGAGCGAGTGGCTAAGTACTCGCGCACCAGTAATCGTATTGTCATGCTGAGCGCAGCCGAAGCATCTCGCGTGTGGTAGTAACTCAATCGATTGGATTACTACCACACGCGAGATGCTTCGGCTGCGCTCAGCATGACGTTCTTTTTTGTGCGGTTACTTCTGCACAAAGACTTAATATCACCAGCCCAGCCTTACATTGGTCGTTGCTAACCTCGTTCTACCCCTTCATGAAGCTTCTATTTCTACTCCTCACCTGTCTACCCTTGCTGGCCTCGGCGCAGGTAGCCGAGAATTTTACCGACGGCGATTTCACCCAAAACCCTACCTGGACCGGCGACGCGGCCGGCTTCCGGGTGGCCGCCCAGCAGCTTCAGAGCAACGGCCCGGCCGTGACCGGCACGCAGCTTCAGCTCAGCACGCCCAGCCAGGCCAGCACCGGCACCGTCTGGGAGTTTTGGGCCAACCTGAAGTTCGCCACCAGCTCCGGCAACCTGGCCGATGTGTGGCTCCTGGCCTCGCGGCCCGACCTGAAAAACGCCCGCAACTCGGGCTACTTCGTGCGCCTGGGCGGCACCAGCGACGAAGTCAGCCTGTTCCGCAAAGACTCGACCCGCGCCGCCGTGCCCCTGATTGACGGCGCCAACGGCACCCTGGCCAGCAGCACCAACAACCTCGTGCGCGTGCGCGTGACCCGCACCACCGCCAACCGCTGGACCCTGGAGCGCGACCTCGCCGGGGGCCGCGCTTTTGTGGCCGAAGCCGCCACGCCCACCGACGCCACCTACCAGCGCAGCGCGGCCGTGGGCATTTCGCTGCTCTACTCCGCGGCCAACGCCCGCAATTTCTACTTCGACGACTTCGCCGTGACCGATGCCACCGCGCCGCTCCTCGCCCGCGCCGTGCCCCTGAACGCCCGCCAGGTCGACGTTGGCTTCAACGAGGCCGTGGCGCCCGCCAGCGCCGCGCGGCCGGCCAGCTACCGCCTGCAAAGCGGCACGGTGCCAGTTTCGGCGCAGGTGCTGCCCGCCAATCCGGCCGTGGTGCGCCTCACGTTTGCCGCCGATTTTGGGGGCCAGGAAGTGCTCGAAGCCCGTGGCGTGGCCGATTTATACGGCAACGTGGCCGCCGGGCCGCTCTCGGCGGCGTTCAGCGGCCCGGCCGTGGCGCCGCAAGTGGGCGAGCTGCTCATCACCGAAATCTTTGCCGACGAAACCCCTTCGATTGGCCTGCCCCCAACCGAATACCTGGAGCTGTACAACCGCACCACCAAAACGCTCAGCCTAAGCGGCGTGCGGCTCGGCAAGGGCGGCACGGCCACCGTGGCCGTATTTGCCGACACGGCCCGGCTGGCTCCGGGACAATACGCGGTGGTGTGCGGCAGCACCCACCTCCCCGACTTTGCGCGCTTCGGCAAGGCGTACGGGCCCACCAATTTCCCAGCCCTCAGCAATGGCGGCGACCAATTGGTGCTGCGCGGGCGCGATGGCCGCACCCTGTTCGAGGTGAGCTACGACGACTCCTGGTACCGCGACCCCGTCAAAAAGGACGGCGGCTGGAGCCTGGAAATGATTGACGCGAGCAACTACTGCGCCGGCGCCAGCAACTGGACGGCCAGCCAGGACCCCAGCGGCGGCACCCCCGGCCGCGCCAACTCCGTGCGCGCCGCCAATGCCGATGCCTTGGCCCCTAGTCTGTTGCGCGCCGTGGCCCTCAATGCCAGCACCATCCGCCTGTATTTCTCCGAAAAGCTCGACAGCGCGGCGGCCACCGCGCTCGGCCGCTACGCGCTGGCTGCCAGTGGCGGCGGGCCTGCCATCGTCCGGGCCTCGCCCGTAGCCCCCGATTTCCGGCAGGTCGACCTATTCTTGGTCACGCCGCTGCAAACCAGCCGCCCCATCGCTCTCACCGTGCAAACGGCCACCGACTGCGCCGGCAACGCCAGCGGCACCTTGCAGCCGGCCAGCTTCGCGCTGCCCGAAGCCGCCGCGAGCGGCGACGTGGTGCTGAACGAGCTGCTGTTCAACCCGCGCGTGGGCGCCGTGCGCTTCGGCGAAATCCTGAACCGCAGCGCCAAATTCATCGACCTGCAAGGCTGGCAGATTGCCAACCTGAAAGCCGACGGCAGCGGCCTCGATGCCGCCGGGCTCGGGGCCGGGCCGCTGCTGCTGGCGCCGGGCCAACTGCTGGCGTTCAGCACCAGCACCGCCGTTATTCAGGCCCAATACCCGACCAGCAACGACGCCGCCAACCTGGTGCAGCTGGCCAGCTTCCCCACATTCCCTGACGCGGGCACGGCCCTGCTGCTCGACGGCCGGGGCCAGGAAATCGACCGCTTTGCTTACAACAAAAGCCTGCACCTGAGCCTGCTCGCCACCCAAGAAGGCGTGTCGCTGGAGCGCATTCGGGCCAACGGCCCCAGCCTGGGCAGCAATTTTCACTCGGCGGCCGGTGCGGTGGGCTACGCCACGCCCGGCCGGCCCAACTCGCAGGCCCAGGACGCCCCCGGCGGCAACCAGGAGCTGACCGTGGCGCCCGAAGTCTTCACGCCCGACGACGACGGCCTTCAGGATTTCACCACCCTCACCTACCACCTCGACCAGCCCGGCTACGCCGCCTCCGTGACGGTGTACGACGCCCTGGGCCGCCTCACGCGCCGCCTCGTGCGCAACGAAACCCTGCCCACCACCGGCCTCATGCAGTGGGACGGCGTCGACGACCAAGGCCACAAAGCCGCCGTGGGCTACTACGTGCTGTTAATCGAGCTGTTCCGCCCCAGCAGCGGCGAGAAGCGCGAGTACAAAAAGACCGTGGTGCTCGGCGCCCGACTTTAACGCCTGCGGCATGACGCTTTGCTTAATGAAGAATGAGGAATGAAGAATGAGGAATGGTCATTGCGAGGCCGGAGGCCGCGGCAATCCGTCCTGTAAAAACGACTCACCTCCTAATGTAAAAAGCCCCGACCCTGCCCAGAAAAGAGGGCTTTTCCGGTCCCAGAAAAGGCGTGTCACATTAGGAGGTGAGTCGCTGAGACCAAGACGGATTGCTTCGCTGCGCTCCCAATGACAAATTCCTCATTCCTCATTCTTCATTCCTCATTAAGCAAAGCGTCATTTAAACCCCGGCCCCAAAAACGCGTCTGAAGAGGCATGGATAGCACCCTGCAACTTCAGCACCTCTACTGGCGGGCGGGTTTTGGGCCCCGGCCGCAGGACGTGGCCGCCGGCCTCAGCCCGCGCAAAGCCCTGCGCCAGCTGCTGCACGATTCGGAAAAGTTTGAGCCCCTGGCCGGCCCCGGCCTGAACTACGCCGACCCCCAAGGCCTGGTGATGACCGACCCGGCCTCGACCAAAAACAACCCGGTGCCCACCGGCATGGTAACCACCCCCGACCAGCCCGCGCCGCCCGGCGCGCCGGCCCCGCCCGTGGCGCCCCTGCCGCCGCGCCAGGCCTTTCGCGGGGGCGGCGTCGCGGCCGGGGTGCCGCGCCTGCGCCGCGCCGACCTCACGCCCGAGCAGCGCAAGATGCAGAACGCGGGCCTCCGCGAGGCGTTCATCAACATGAGCACGGCCTGGCTCGACCGCATGGCCACCTCGCCGGCCCAGCTGCGCGAGAAAATGACGCTGTTCTGGCACGGGCATTTTGCCTGCCGCGTGCGCCAGCCCGACGCCGCGCTCAGCCTGCACAACACCACCCGGCAGTACGCCCTGGGCAAATTTCCGGACCTGCTGCTGGCCGTGAGCCGCGAGCCGGCCATGCTCCAGTTCCTCAACAACCAGCAAAACCGCAAGGAGCACCCCAACGAAAACTTCGCCCGCGAAGTCATGGAGCTGTTCACGCTGGGCCGGGGCAATTACACCGAGCAAGATGTGAAAGAAGGCGCCCGCGCCTTCACCGGCTGGGGCTACGACTACCAGGGCAACTTCAAGTTTCGGGAGCGCGAGCACGACGGCGGCCCCAAAACCTTCCTGGGCAGCACGGGTAATTTCGCGGGCGAAGACGTGCTGCACCGCATCCTGGCGCAGCCCGCCGCGGCCACTTTTCTGGTCACGAAAATCTACCGCTTCTTCGTGAACGACGTGCCCAATCCGGCGCACATCGAGCCGCTGGCCGGGGCTTTTCGCCGGAGCGGCTACGACATCGCCGACCTGATGGAACGCCTGTTTTCGGCCGACTGGTTCTACGACCCGGCCAACGTGGGCACGCACATCAAGTCGCCGGTGGAGCTGCTGGCCGGCATTCGTCGCACGCTCGGCGTGCGGGTCGACAACGAGCAAACCCTGCTCGGCTACCAGAAAGCGCTGGGCCAGACCTTGTTCCAGCCGCCCAACGTGGCCGGCTGGCCCGGCGGGCGCAACTGGATTGACTCGTCGTCGCTGCTGCTGCGCTTGCAGCTGCCGGCCATCCTGTTCAAAAACGCCGAGTTTGCGGTGGCCCTCAAGCAGGACGAAAACGACATTGCCCCCAACCTGAACAAGGCCGAGCGCACCGTGCGGCCCGGCGCCGGGGCCCACCTCCCGCTCGCCCCGCTGCAACAGCTGCTCGGCGCCACGCCCGCCGCCCAGCAACCCGAAAAGCTCAGCCAGTTTCTGCTGCAAGCCCCCATCCGGCCCGAAAACCTGCGCCTGGTGCAGCAAGCGGCCCAGCAAAAAGAGCCCGCCGACGCCCTGCGAGCCACGCTGGTAAGCCTGCTGAGCCTGCCCGAATACCAGCTGGCGTGATGCAGCACGAGCACGACCAACTCCCCTCCTTTTTTCAAGGAGGGGACATTTTCGCACAGCGAAAATTGGGGTGGTGAAGTCGTTGAACCGAAGGTCAGCGTAGCTAACGACACCCGAACAAAACGTTCTACAGTGGTTTCCGAATCAGTATATAGGCTTCCCGGCTCCCCTCTCTTTTGGAGAGGGGTCGGGGGTGAGGTTCCACCGGTCGCGCCGCGTACACTGATTCAAAAACCGTTCTAACATCGTTCAACGACTCAACCACCCCCGTCCGAGCCTGCGGCTCGAACATCCCCTCCTCATCTGAGGAGGGGAGTTATTTGACGTTCCTTCAACTTTTCCATTATGGCTTCCACCCGCCGCGAGTTTCTTCGTACCTCGGCCCTGGCCAGCACGTTGCTGCTGGTGCCCAAGTTTTTGCACGCGCTCGACCGGGGGCCGGGCCTGGCCCGGCTGGGCGACGCGCCCGGCGCCCGGCGCCTGATTGTGGTGCAGCTCAGCGGCGGCAACGACGGGCTGAACACCGTGGTGCCGTACAAAAACGACCTGTACTACAAAGCCCGGCCCACCCTCGGCATCAAGGAAACCGAGGGCATTCTGGCGCTGGAAAAAGACCTGGGCCTGCACCCGGCGCTCAAGGGCCTAAAAGGCCTCTACGACCAGGGCCATCTGGCCGTGCTCAACTCGGTGGGCTACCCCAACCCCGACCGCT
>CAXTCS010000110.1:0-13111 GCA_964242365.1 uncultured Hymenobacter sp.
TTCTTCGCCAAGCTCATTATTTTGACCTGCCTGCTGCCCATTTTCGCCTTTGAGAAAGTTGAAGGCAAGATGTTCAGCCCGCTGGCCTACACGCTGGGCTTTGCCCTGGTGGGCGCGCTCATCCTGACGCTGACGCTGGTGCCGGTGCTGTGCTCGCTGCTGCTGAACAAGAACGTGAAGGAGAAGAACAACCCGGTGGTGAACTTCTTCGACCACATCGTGACGAAGGCCTTTGGCTTCACGTACCGAAATCCCCTGCTGAGCGTGGGGGTGACGTTGGCCATTGTGGTGGCCGGCTTGTATTCCTTCAAATTCCTGGGCTCGGAGTTTTTGCCGGAGCTGAACGAGGGCGCGCTGTGGGTCGAAACCAAGCTGCCGATGTCGTCGTCGCTCACCGAAACCAACAAGATGGCGGCCAACTACCGCCGCATCCTGCGCTCGTTTCCGGAGGTGACGTCGGTGCTCAGCCAGACCGGCCGCTCGAACGACGGCACCGACCCCTCGGGCATTTATTACGTGCAGGCGCAGGTCAACCTCAAGCCCAAGGAGGAATGGAAGCGCGACATCACCAAAGAGCAGCTGATTGACGAGATGGACAAGAAGCTGAAGGAGTATCCGGGCATCGTGTTCAACTATTCGCAGCCCATCATCGACAACGTGGAGGAGGCCGTGGCGGGCATCAACGCGGCGCTGGCGGTGAAGATTTTCGGCAACGACCTGAAGGCGCTCGACGGCAAAGCCAACGAGGTGATGAAGGTGCTCGGCACCGTGCCCGGCGTGAAAGACCTGGGCATATTGCGCAACCTGGGGCAGCCCGAAATGAGCGTGCGCCTCGACCAGACCCGCATGGCGGCCTACGGCGTGCAAACCGCCGACGCCCAAACCGTGGTCGAGATGGCCGTGGGCGGCAAGGCCGCCACCCAGATTTACGAGGGCGAGCGCAAGTTCGACGTGACCGTGCGCTACCCCAAGCAAAACCGCGACACCGAAGAGAAAATCGGGGAGCTGCGCGTGCCCACCATCCGGGGCAGCAAGGTGGCGCTGAAGGAAATTGCCACCATCAAAACCGAGAACGGTCCGGCTTTCGTGTACCACGATAACGGCCAGCGGTTTATCGCGGTGAAGTTCTCGATTCGTGACCGCGACATGGGCTCGACCATTGCCGAAGCCCAGAAGAAAATGGACAAGTCCATCAAGCTCGACAAGGGCTACCGCATCGAGTGGGCCGGCGAGTTTGAGAATCAGGTGCGGGCCACCAAGCGCCTCACGCAGGTGGTGCCGGTGTCGCTGGTCATCATCTTCATCCTGCTGTTCATCACCTTCGGCAACGGCAAAGACGCCGCGCTGGTGCTGGCCAACGTGCCGTTTGCCCTCATCGGCGGCATCGCGGCGCTGCACATTACGGGGGTGAATTTCAGCATCTCGGCGGGTATTGGATTTATTGCCTTGCTGGGGATATGTATTCAAAACGGCATCGTGCTGATTACGGTCTTTAAGCAGAACCTGCGCAAGCGCATGAGCCTGGCACACAGCTTGCGCGATGGCGTGGCCTCGCGCGTGCGGCCGGTGGTGATGACGGCCCTCATGGCCATGATTGGCCTGTTTCCGGCGGCGCTCAGCACCGGCATCGGCTCCGAGACGCAGAAGCCGCTGGCCATCGTGGTAATTGGCGGCCTGGTGTCGGCCACGGTGCTCACGCTGCTGATTTTCCCGCTGATTTTCGCCTTCTTCTACCGCGAGATGCACCAGGACGGGCCGGCGCCCAAGCGCATAGAGGAGGAACGGCCGGTGCTGGTGGGGGCTTGACGCTGCGCTTAATGAGGAATGACGCCTGCGGCTTAATGAAGAATGAGGAATGAAGAATGAGCAATTCTTTGGCGTCTCTTCGGAGCCTGGTCGCCCCGCTGGGGCTTTGACGTTGCTGGGTGACTTGCTGCTGCCGATGGGTCGCCCCGCTGGGGCTGGCGGATAGGTCGGTATTTCCTTACCTTTTTTTTCTGTTCATCAGGCTCATCATCAACGGATTTAATTCTGGTGCGGTGCGGGTGAGCAACACGCCAGTTCCGTACACTAGCGTGAGGACGCCGCCGCGTAGCAGCAGCGTCAGCCAGGCGTTAGCCGTTTCGGGCAGGGCCCAGGCCGCGCAGCCGGCCACGGCCGCCACGGCCAGAATGCGCGCGGTGCTGCCATCGAACGGCTGGAGGCCGTAGGTGCGCCACACAAACCAGGTGCGGGCGGCGTTGATGCTGACCAGGGCGATGCAGTAGGCGAGGGCCGCGCCCGCCAGCTCCAGGCGCGGAATCAGCAGCCAGTTGAGGACGACCACGGCCGCCGCGAGCGAGACGTTGAACACCAAATCGAAGCGGTAGCGCGGCGAGGTGGCCACGATGATGCCGTTGACGCCCGTGATGCCGTCGACCAGGCGGCCGGCCAGCAGCAGCAGCACGGCCGTGGTGCCCACGGCGTATTCGGGCCGGTGAATGAGGCCGTAGATAAAGTTGAGATTCAGGCCAATGCCTAAGGCTAAGTAGCAGCCCAGCAGGGTGTTGATGCGGGTGCTGCGGCGGTAGAAGTCGGCCATTTTGGCCAGGTCGCCTTCTTTCCAGTACTCGGCAATGAGCGAAAAGGCCGTTTTGTAGAGCGCCCGGAAGGGGAGCACCAGGGCCGTGCTCACGTTGGTGGCGATGAGGTAGATGCCGGCCGCCGCCAGGCTGAGCTTGGTGCCCACCATGAGGCTGTCGATGTTGAGCAGCACCGTGCCCGAGATGTTGCTGAGTAGCACGAACGCCCCAAAACCCAGCATTTCGCGCAGGGGCTTGATGCGCAAGGCCGCCCGCGTGGGCCGCAGGTGCAGCTCGCCGATGGCGGCCAGGTAGCCGGCCAGCAGCGCCGCCACCACGGCGTAGGCCCCCAGATAAGCCAGCACGAAGCCGTGAAAACTGAGGTAGTGCTGGCTATAAGCTACGGCCGCCCCGACGAGCATGAGCCGAAGCAGGATTTCCTGCGCGAACGAGGAAAACGACGTGTGGAACAAGGACCGCAAATACGCATCTTGGAGCGAGCCCAGCATGATGCAGCCCGCCAGGCCAATGGCCACCGTGTAGTGAGCGGCCAACAGGGCGGCGTCGCTGCCGTCGCTGTACCAGCGAATGACCAGCGGCTTGCCACACCACATCAGCAGCGCCACCACCACGAAGCCGAGGAGCGGCGGCCCGAGCAGCAGCGGAAAAAAGCCCGCGTGGTTGCGCCCCTGGTTGCGGAAAAAGGGGAAGTACCGCATGCCCGCGTTGGCAAAGCCGAACGCGGCCACCTGCGCCCCGATGGTGGCCAGCGGCACCAGCACCCCGGCCGTGAGGCCAATCTGGGCCGGCGAAAGCAGCCGCGGCAGCACCAGAATGGTGTTAGCAAAGCCAATGGCCAGGCCCACGTAAGAAATCAGGGTGTTGCGGATGCCCTGGCGCTGAACGATGCCCAAAAGAGTGACTGAAGAGTGACTGAGTGAGTGATTGGTTGGGGCCAGGAGGGGAAGTGGTCTTTACTTTGTTCCTCGCTAGTCGCTCTGGTGGCTAAGTTCGGTCGCAATTTGGCTTCCGGTGAGGAAGGCTGCCCCGCGCCGCGAGAGGTAGGCCATGATTTCGGCAAACTGTTGCGGGCCGGTGTTGGTGTTGGCTGGGTCGAAATGGTCGTTGTGCCAGAGCACGGTAGCCACGCCGCCAAACTTTTCGACTTCCCGGAACATGGGCTCTAAGGCCGGGAGGATTTCCTCGGGCGGCAACTGCAAATAGTTGGGGTGGTGCAAAGTAGCATCCATCACATTAAGCGGAATTTCCAGGAAATTACATTCGGAACCCGTGGTAAAATCGAAAGGATAAAAGGGCAGGCAGTAGGAGTGCCGGAAGCCATAATGTTCCGCAAAACCCAGCGTTGAATCGTAGGCTGCCGAGGTGCGTTCCAACACACCGAGGGTGCGGCGGGGGTCCCAGCGCAGGTAGTGAAACCGCAGGCCCGCGGTATAGGGCACGCCCCACAACCGGCGTTGCATGTTTTCGCGCTCGCGCTCCCAATGCTTGGCATCCGTGGCCGTGCCAATGCTACCGTGAAATGCCAGCTCGTGTCCTTGCTCATGCAGTTTCTCCAAGCGCCGGCAAAGTGGCCTCAATAGCTCATAGTCAGCATTGGGGGTGCCATCGGCCCCGGGCCGGGATTGCGGCAGCAAGAAAAACGTAGAGCAGGCACCGAAGCTGGCCACGGTATCAGCCACGGCTTCCAGATTGTCCCAGGCATCGGGCCGAGTCAGGTGCTGCCACAGCAACTGGCCGAAGCGCAGCAACTGCCCCTGTTGCAACGCCAATTTAGCGGGGGCTTTCCAGGCGCTGCGCAGGTTGTCGATGTCGTGGGTGATAAAGGCGGCGAACGGCGCGCCTTCGCGCCACGGGCGAAGGCGAAGCGGCTGGCCCGTAGCGTGTTCCACGGCCTTTTTCAGCACGTCGAAGTAGTAGTTGACCACGGGCAGGGCCACGAAACCGTACCGCTGCTGCACGCTGGCCGCGTAGGGAAAGCGGCCGTGCCGGTCGCGGGCATCAGAAAAATACTCCTGCCAGCCGCTAAGCAAATAGAAGGCGGCGGAAATGATGTCGGCGTTGATGCTGACCTGGTTCACGCCCAAGGCCAACAGCGGCACTTTCGGCTGAATGTCGAAGAAGAAAGGCACCCGCTGGCTGGCCCACTCGCGGAAGTTGGGCGCCGGCGGGTAGGGTTGGGCCCGCTGGAAAAAGTCGCCCGCGCCGTCGGCTACCGTAATGGTGGGTTGGCTGCCCGCATAGCCGATGCTTACGGCGGGCACGGCCTCGTACACCAATCGAAAGTGCCGCAGCACGTACGCCAGCCGCGTTTCGGCCGAAACCGGAGCGGCGGCGGGCGGCGGCAAAACAGGGGCAAAAGGGGCAGCAGGCATGGGCTCAAAAGTACGCTGGCCTCAGGAAGCCGCCGGCCCGGCGGCCAGCCACTCGTTGAGCAGGGCCAGGGTGCGGGGCTGGCTGCGGCCTTCGTCGGCGGTGCCCAGGGTGGCGTTGTAATAAGCGGCCCGGCGGTAGAGGTCGGCGGGCTTGTGCTGGGCGTAGCGCCGGAGCGTAGCGGCCAGGGCCTCAGGGGTGTCGGCCCGTTCTACCAGGCCCTGGTCCGCGTAGCCGTAGTAATCGTTGGTGAGTGCGTTGGTGCCGAAGCGGTAGTACACGCTGGCCACGTTGAGCAGCGTGGCTTCGAGGTGGGTGGAGGTGTCGGCGGCCACCAGCGCGTCTTGCCGCAGCAGGAAATCGAACACGTTTTCTTCCCGCGCACTTGACCACAACAGGGCCGGCAGCAGCTGGCGCAGGGGCCCAAAATCGCGCCCGTCGCTGGGGTGGGGGCGCAGGGTGAAGGTGAGTTCGGGCAGCTCGCGCAGCAGGTACACCAGCGTGTCGGTGAGGGCCGGCAGCGGGTCGTGGATGTTGCAGGCCAGGCCCACGCGGCGCACGGCGGGGGCGGTGTTGCGCCGGGCCAGGTAGGCGTCGGCCTTGGGCATGCCCACCAGCTCGGCGCGGCCGCGCACGGGGCCGCAGCGGCGGTATTTGTCGAGCGCGTCCTGGCCTTCGAGCAGGCTGAGGTCGAAGCCCAGGGGCGGGAAGTTGGCGCTCACGCTGGCGTGCTGCACGTAGGCGGTGGGCACGCCCTCGGCGCGGCAGGCCAGCAGCAGCGAGCGGGTGTCGTCGTTGTGGTCGTTGGAGAAAATAACGGCCCGTGGCCGGTAGTGGCGCAGGGCGCGGCGGTAGACCTCGTAGTAGCCGATGGCGTAAAAAATAAAGTCGAAAAACCGCCACGCCCGGCGGCCATCGGTGCGCAGCAACCCAAAAAACGCGACCGGAAATTGCCAGTAATACAGCAGCTTGCGGCGTAGCGACAGCCGGTTTACGGCGGCGTTGTAGCGGCCGATGTTTTTGGCCTGGCCGGCTACCAGCACCGCGTCGGGCCGGGCTTGTTTGATGAATGCCAGCGCGTCGTAGTTGTTGGCGCTCACCACGTAGAGCCAGACGTTGCCGTGCAGCGTTTCGGGGTTTTGGATGGGCTGGAAAACGTTGCCCACCAGCCGCAGGCCCGCGTAGCCGAGCACCCGCGCCAGGCGCTTGAGCGGGTTGGCGGGCGAAATGTCGGCCAGCGCCGCCGGGGGCAGGGCCGCGAATATGGCCGTGAAACGCAGCTGCAAAATGTCGCGCAGGCGGGCAACGAGCGGCAATGGGCGCGGCGGCATTACAGCGCCTCCCAGGTGAGCGGCGTGCCGGGCTTGAGGTCTTTTGCGGCCTTGCGGCCCAAAACTACCTCCCAGTGCCGGGGCCAGAGGCCGTCGCTGGGGCGAATGATTTTCAGGTTATCCGCCGTGAATGCTTCGCCCGCCGCGATGGGCCGGGCCACGTAAATGCTGCGCTTGTAGGCCCGGCTTTTTTCTTCGGCGGGCTGGATGCAGAGCTGCACGGTGCCCAGCGCCTGGTGCGCCCGCTCGGTTTCCTCGACCAGCATTTTGAGCTCGTGCGGCTCCAGCGAAAAAGCCGAATCGACGCCGCCTTCGGCGCGGCTCAGGGTGAAGTGTTTTTCGATGACGCAGGCGCCCAGGGCCACGGCCGCCACGCTCGCGCCCACGCCCATGGTGTGGTCGCTCAGGCCGATGGGGCAGCCGAAGGTTTCGGCCAGCACCGGGATGGTGCGCAGGTTGGTGTTGGCCGGCGTGGCGGGGTAGGTGCTGGTGCATTTGAGCAGCACCAGCTCGCGGCAGCCGGCCTCGCGCAGCACCCGCACGGCGTCGTCGATTTCGGCCAGGGTGGCCGCGCCGGTGCTCACAATCACGGGCTTGCCGGTGGCGGCTACTTTGCGCAGCAGCGGCCAGTGGGCGTTTTCAAAGGAGGCGATTTTGTAGGCCGGCACGTCGAGCGTCTCCAGAAAATCCACCGCCGTTTCATCAAACGGCGTGCTGAATGCCAGCATGCCGTGCTGCCGGGCGCGGGCAAGCAGCTCGGCGTGCCACTCCCAGGGCGTGTGGGCCTCTTCGTAGAGCTGGTACAGGTTTTTGCCTTCCCAGAGCGACTGGCCGGCTTCGTCGATGGCAAAGCCGGTGTCCATCGTAATGGTGTCGGCGGTGTAGGTCTGGAGCTTCAGGGCATCGACGCCGGCGGCGGCGGCGGCATCGACCAAGGCCAGGGCGCGGGCCAGGCTCTGGTTGTGGTTGCCCGACATTTCGGCGATGATAAACGGCTTGTGGGCCGGGCCGACGGGCCGGCCCCCGATGTTGATTTCGGTCATGTGGTGGGTGATGCTGTTTCGAGCCGCAAAGGTAGGCGGCGGGTGGGGCCAAGCCGTGCGTTGGGTGCTGCCGGACGCGGCCGGCGGAACCTCACGGGACCCCTCCGGGGCGGCCCCTCTCCAAAAGAGAGGGGAGCCGGACGATAAGCACATCACTTGCCTGACGCTTTAGCGGGGGGGCGCCTGCACGTTTAGCCGCTCTGAGTTGCTTTTAAAGGGCCAAATAAAACCCGGCCAGCAAGGACCGGAAATCGGCGGAATATTCGGGGCCTGCCCCGGCATGAATCACCAGCTCTTGCTCGGCTGCTGCCAAAGTGTTGAACGCGAAGCGGCTGATGTGCCGCGTCACGCGCCCGCCCGGCCGGTGGCGCACCGCCAGGCGGGTTGCCAGTGGCAAGCCCTCGGCCAGGGCGGCCCGCTCGAAGCGCGCCATTTCGGGGGGCGGGAGCAGCACCGTGAGCGAGCCGGTGGGCCGTAGAAAGCGGGCGGAAAAAGCGGCCAGCTCCTCAAAAGAAAGTGAGTCGGCACTCGCGTGCCGGGCCGTGTTGCGCGCCGCATCGGCCGACGGCCAGGAGGCCCGGAAAAACGGCGGATTGCACACGATGTGGCTGAACGGCGCGGGCCGGGTGGCGGCGTATTGGGCGAGGCTCATGGCCCGCACCCGCACGCGGCCGGCCCACGGGCTGGCCGCCGCATTGGCCGCCGCCTGGGCCGCGGCGGCCTCGTCAATCTCAATGGCTTCGATTTCGACGGTGGCGTGGCGTTGGGCGGCCATCAGGGCCAGCAGGCCGGTGCCGGTGCCCACGTCGAGCAGGCGGGTGGCGCCGGCGAGGTCGATGGCGGCGCCGAGCAGGCAGGCATCGGTGCTCACTTTCATGGCGCAGGCGGCCTGCTCGATGTGGAACTGCTGAAACTGGAAATAGTCGTTGGGCATTGACGCTGCGCTTAATGAAGAATGAGGACGCCTGCGGCTTAATGAGGAATGAGGAATGAAGAATGAGCAATTTGTCATTGCGAGCATTCCGCGCATCAAGCGGCGACGAAGCAATCCGTCCTATTCTCAGCGACCAACCCAATGATGTGACACGTCCTTTTCCTGGACTGCAAGGGACCGGAAAAAGCCTCCTTTTGGGGCAGGGTCGGGACTTATCACATTAGGAGGTGAGTCGCTGAGACTAGGACGGATTGCCACGGCCTGCGGCCTCGCAATGACAAATTGCTCATTCCTCATTCTTCATTCTTCATTAAGCGCAGCGTCTCATAGCCTTCGTCGACCAATAATCCTTTGCCGAGGGCGCTTTGCACGGCCAGCACGTCGCAGCGCTCGTTTTCGGCGTGGCCGGCGTGGCCTTTTATCCAGTGGAAGGACACGGTGCGCTGGCGGTAGATTTTCAGGAAGCGGCGCCACAGGTCTTCGTTGGCTTTTTTGGCGAAGTCGGGCTTCTTTTCCCAGCCGAAAACCCACTTTTTCTCCACGGCATCGACCACGTATTTCGAGTCGGACACCACGCGGATGGGCAGGTCGGGCCGGGTCACGGCTTCGAGGCCGGCTATCACGGCCAGCAACTCCATGCGGTTGTTGGTGGTGCGGCGGAAGCCCTGGGTCAGCTCTTTTTCGTGGGGGCCGTAGCGCAGGATGGCGCCGTAGCCGCCGGGGCCGGGGTTGCCACGGGCCGAGCCGTCGGTGAACAGGTGTATCAAGTGCGTTGTGAGTTATGCGAACGTCATGCAGAGCGCAGCGAAGCATCTTGCCCGCGTAACGCAATCCATGCAATAGGGTTAGTGGTGGCGGGCAAGATGCTTCGCTGCGCTCTGCATGACGTTCTAAGGTCAAAAATTGGCTTTGAAAAGCTTGATGGCGATGGCCAGCAGGATGACCCCGAACACGCGGCGGAGCACGTCTTCGCCGGCTTTGCCGAGCTGGCGCTCAATCCAGGGGCTGGTTTTGAGCACGCCGTACACAAAGACAAGGTTCAGCAGGATGCCCACCAGGATGTTGGGCAGCGTGTAGGCGGCGCGCAGCGAGAGCAGCGTGGTCATGGTGCCGGCGCCCACGATGAGCGGAAACGCCAGCGGCACGATGGAGCCGGTGCTGGCCATCAGGTCGGACTTGAACAGCTCGATGCCCAGTATCATTTCGAGGCCGATGAGGAAGATGATGACCGCGCCGGCCAGCGCGAAGCTTTCGTTATCGACCCCAAAAAGCCTCAAAATGCTCTGGCCCAGAAACAGGAAGCCAATCATCAGCCCGCCCGCCACGATGGTGGCCAGTTCGGCCTTTATCTGGCCCTCGCGCTGCCGAATCTGGATGATAATCGGGATGGAGCCGATGATGTCAATCACGGCGAAAAGCGTGAGCGTGACCGAGAAAATTTGCTGGAGGTTGAGCATTATGGTCGGATGGATAAACAAAACGTCATGTCGAGCGCAGCCGAGACATCTCGCGTGGGGCAGTAACTCAATCGATTGGATTACTTGAGCACGCGAGATGTCTCGGCTGCGCTCGACATGACGGGTCCCTTACCCCGGATATTCTTTGGCAAAAAACTGCACCAGCGCCTCAAAAGCGGCATCGGGCACGGCGGGGAAGTTGGCGATGCGCACCGTGGTGTTTTTCAGCGGGCCGTAGCCGCTGCCCAGGTGCAGGCCGGCTTCGAGGGCTTTCTTCTTGATTTCGTCAATCAGCGCGGCCTCGCCGCGCAGGCCGATGACGGTGGTGGAGCGGGTTTCGGGGTTGGTGACGAGCGGCGTGAGCGGCGTGGCTTGCTCAAAAAAATCGTAGAGCTTCTGGGCGCGGTCGGCCAGGTGCTGGTGCACGGCTTTGATGGGCTCGCGGTCGGCCAGCACCCGGCCCAGCAGGTAAATGCCGAGCACGTTGGGCGTGTAGTTGGTTTGGAAGTTGAGCATTTGGGCGAGCGCGGCGGGCAGGGCGTTGTAGTGCGCCCGGTCGTTCACGGCCTTGGCCTGGGCCACGGCGCGGGGCGACAAAAGGAGCACGCCCAGGCCGGCCGGCAGCCCAAAGCACTTCTGCACCGACCCAAACCAAATGTCGGCTTTGATGTACTTGAGGTTGAGCCCGGCCAGCGAGCTGGTGGCGTCCACGGCCAACAGGGCGCCGCCGAGGCGGTTGTAGAGGTTCAGGATGAAGCCTTCGCGCAGCTGGGTGGCGGTGCTGGTTTCGTTTTGGGTGATGCAGACCAAGTCGGTGTCGTCGGGCGAGAAGGGGAGGGCCGCCACGTCGGGCACCTCGTCGAGGCCGAAAGACCGGCCGGTGCTGGCCGGCCGCAGGGCCTGGGCGTACTTCAGCCACTTCTCGCCAAAGTCGCCGTTGTAGAGGTGAAACGAGCGGCGCGGCGTGAGGCTTTGGGCCAGGATTTCCCAGCACTCGGTGGCCGAGCCGGTGAACAGCACGGTGTAGTCCTGCGGCACGTTGAGCTTGGTTTTGAGGTCGGCCACGGTCTGGCGCACCAGGCTCGTGACTTTTTCGGAGCGGTGCGGGGCCGAAAGCCAGCCCTCGTCAAACGCGTCGGCGAGGTACTGCCGAACGGCGGGGTATACGGCCGAAGGCCCGGGGTTGAAGGTATACATGGAGAATTGAGTCTGAAAGAGGGGGCGCCGCCGCAAAAGTAAATTGGGTGAGTACCGAAAATACTTGACAACTCGCCTGACAACTTATTCACGCGCTTACGCGTTATCTTTGCTACAAGGAATCCGGCCTGCGTTTAAGGGTTCCGGCTGCTAGCAGCTGTTACTTAGGGGCCGGGTTCCTTATTTTTTTGTGCCAAGGGTCTTTTTAATGACCTCGTGGTTGTAATAAAAGATGCCATCGGCTCGGACAAGCAGATTAATACGGAAACGGTAGACTTGGCTACCGATTATGCCGACTGCTACTAAATTCAGGAATCCGCGTGTTGTCGGGTTATCCGTTGGTTTGGGTGCGCCAAAGTTGTTGTAGCGCCCCACACGCACTAATTCACGGGTGATGTGCACCGCTTGTGCTTTTGCCAGGTACAGTGCGCCACCGTTGGCGAGTTTTCGTCCACCCAAATTCATGGTAAACCGCACCGCCAGCCCCGTATGGAGGTTGCAGACAGTAGTGCCCGACAGATGGGTCCGGAAATATTCCAGAACTGCTTTTCGGCGTTGGACAGTGCTCAATTCGAGCCATTGCGGGGGTGATGAGGGGGAAGCGTTGCGCGGGAATTTCTTCATGCGCATCCAAACCCCTGGTTTTTATTCTGGTTAGCCATGAACTGCAAATAAACGGGCGTGGACTTGGTTCAGACCCGAAAACCCACCCGTTTGGGCTGCTGGTCGACAAACCACTGCACGGCCAGGCGGTAGCTGCCCAGCCCAAAGCCGCTGATGCTGCCCGCGCAGTGGCGCCCGAGCAGGCTCTTCTGGCGAAAGTCTTCGCGGGCGGCCAGGTTGCTCAGGTGCACCTCGACCACGGGCGTGCTGATGGCGGCCACGGCATCGGCCAGGGCCACGCTGGTGTGGGTGTAGCCCCCGGCGTTGAGCACGATGCCGTGGTGCGTGAAGCCGACTTCGTGCAGCTTGTCGAGTATCGCGCCTTCGTGGTTCGACTGGAAGTGGCTGAGCGTGAGGCCGGAAAAGGCCGCTTGCAGCTCAGGGAAAAAGTCTTCGAACGAGCGGTTGCCGTAGATGCCGGGCTCGCGGCGGCCCAGCAGGTTCAGGTTGGGGCCGTTGATAATAAGAATGTCCATTTTGGCCAGAATAACAAGATTTATTGCATCAAAGAACGTCATGCAGAGCGCAGCGAAGCATCTTGCCCGCATCGTCTCACGATTGAGTTACTACCCCGAGCAAGATGCTTCGCTGCGCTCTGCATGACGAGCTGGACGTTAGATGCCGTTCTTTGAACGTTCCAATCCACCAAATGCCATGACCTGGCCCGTTGCCATCAACCAATTTCAGGGCTACCTCCGGCTCGAAAAGTCTTTGTCGCCCAACTCGGTCGAAGCTTACGTGCGCGACGTGAGCAAGCTCCAGCAGTTTTTGCTGATGCAGCGGCTGCACGTGGGACCCACGCAGGTCAAGACGCCCGTGCTGCACGAGTTCCTGGCCACGCTGCAAGGCCTCGGGCTCAGCGCCACGTCGCAGGCCCGCACGCTGTCGGGGCTGAAGGCGTTTTTCAGCTTCCTCATCATGGAAGACCTGCTGAAGCTCGACCCCACCGACACGCTGGAAGCCCCCAAAACCGGCCGCCACCTGCCCGACACCCTCAGCTACCCCGAAGTCGAGCAGCTGCTGGCCATCATCGACCTGAGCACCGACGACGGCCTGCGGGCTCGGGCGCTGCTCGAAGTCATGTACTCGTCGGGACTGCGCGTGAGCGAGTTGTGCGACTTGCGCCTCTCGAACATGTACGCCGAGCAGGGCTTTGTGAAGGTGGTGGGCAAGGGCAACAAGGAGCGCCTCGTGCCCATCGGCCGCGAAGCGTTGAAGCACCTCAACTTCTACCTCAGCGGCGTGCGCGGGCACCTCGACATCAAAAGCGGCGCCGAAGACGTGGTGTTTCTGAGCCAGCGCGGCCGGCCCATTTCGCGCATCACCGTCTTCACCACGCTCAAAAAACTGGCCGAGCAAGCCGGCCTGCGCAAAACCGTGAGCCCGCACACGTTGCGCCACTCCTTTGCCACGCACCTCATCGAAGGCGGCGCCGACCTGCGCGCCGTGCAGGAAATGCTGGGCCACGCCAGCATCACCACCACCGAAATCTACACCCACCTCGACCGCGACTACCTGCGGCAGGTCATCACCG
>CAXTCS010000111.1:0-12960 GCA_964242365.1 uncultured Hymenobacter sp.
CGTGGTGCTGTTTTATATGTCGGTGAAGCTCACGCTGTTTTCGCTGGTGCTGCTGCCCATTTCGGGCGGCATCATTGCCACGCTGGCCAAGCGGCTGCGGCGGCAGGCCAAGCTGAGCCAGAGCACGCTGGGCTCGATGCTGTCGGTGATTGACGAGACGCTGGGCGGCATCCGGGTTATCAAGGCCTTTAATGCGCAGGAGTACATCAAGGGCAAGTTTGAGGAGCAAAACGACCAGTACGCCCGCACCTCCCGCACCATCGACAACACCCGCGACCTGGCCTCGCCCTTCTCCGAGTTTGCGGGCGTGAGCGTGGTGGCCGGCCTGCTGTACTTCGGCGGGTCGCTGATTTTGGGCGGGCATTCCGACCTCAACGGCGAAACGTTCATCGGCTACGTCATCCTGTTTTCGCAGGTGCTCACCCCGGCCAAAGCGCTGTCGTCGTCGTTCGGCAACATCCAGCGGGGCCTCGTGGCCGGCGAGCGGGTGCTGAGCATCATCGACACCGAGCCCATCATCCGCGACCTGCCCAACGCCGAAATCCTGCCGCCCTTCGAGCGCGAGATTGAGATGCGCGACCTGCAATTCAGCTACGGCGACACGCCCGTGCTCCACCACATCAACCTGACCATCAAAAAAGGCCAGACCGTGGCGCTGGTGGGCAGCAGCGGCGGCGGCAAAAGCACCCTGGCCGACCTGCTGCCGCGCTTTTACGACCCCACCGGCGGCCAGATTCTCATCGACGGCCACGACCTGCGCGCCTGCACCCTGCACTCGGTGCGCGACCAGATGGGCATCGTGACCCAGGAAAGCATCCTGTTCAACGACACGATTTTCAACAACATCCGCTTCAACACCCAGGCCACCGAGGCCGAGGTCGTCGAAGCCGCCCGCATTGCCAACGCCCACGAGTTCATCGTGGCCAGCCCCGAGGGCTACCAAACCGTGATTGGCGACCGGGGCTCGCGCCTCTCGGGCGGGCAGCGGCAGCGGCTGAGCATCGCCCGCGCCATCCTGCGCAACCCGCCCATTCTCATTCTCGACGAAGCCACCTCGGCCCTCGACACCGAAAGCGAAAAACTCGTACAAGAAGCCTTGCAGCGCCTGATGCAAAACCGCACCTCGCTCGTCATCGCCCACCGCCTGAGCACCGTGCAGCACGCCGACGAAATCGTGGTCCTCCAGCACGGCCGCATCGTCGAGCGCGGCACCCACGACGAGTTGACGCGGCGCGCAGGCGGCGTGTACCAGCGCCTCAGCTCGATGCAGACCAACGCCGCGCTGGTCTAAGAATCGCCTATCTTTCGACCCTAACCAACCCTTTCCGCCATGCTCGCCCTCAAACGCGTTGTTACCGTCGCCGTCATGATTTACCTGTTGCTGGCGCTCTTATTCGTCCTCGTGCCCGCCGTGCGCACCACCGTCATGGACATGGGCTCCGGCCTTTCGGCCCTCGAAAAGGAGCGTCAGTTCTACTACACCCTGTTCATCATCGGGGCCGTACTACTGGCCTTGCAGCTGCTCACCGAAAACCTCGACAGCGTGCTCCTGCGCCGCGCCGTGAGCCAGCACGAAACCAGAATCAACGAGCTGAAAGCCAAGCTCTACGACAGCCAGCAGCGCACCGCGCCCCCCGCTATGCCCGGCAGCCGCACCATCGACGGCCGCCGCATCGAGCCCACCATAACGCAAAGCCAGGCCGCCAGCACCGTCAGCAACACCGAAAACCGCACGCCCGACCACCTGCCCCAGCCCACCTTCCCGCAGAGCGACCCCAGCCTGTCGAACACCCCACCGGCCGACCGGCCGGCGCTGTAGTTTGTCATGTTTATCTGTATTAATATCCAATCCCGATTACCGATTTAAGTGCCCGATTCCGCTCTTCTCCCCGACCTTATCCGCGCCGAGCTGACCGAAGCCCGCACTGTGCTCGACCGATTTCTGGCCGACCCCGCCCACGTCGCCAGCATCGCCGCCGCCGCCGAGGTCATGGCGAATTGCTTAAAAAACGGCGGCAAAATCCTCACCTGCGGCAACGGCGGCAGCCTCTGCGACGCCCAGCACTTCGCCGAAGAGCTGTCGGGCCGCTACCGCCAAAACCGCCGCGCCCTGGCCGCCATCGCCCTCACCGAAGCCTCGCACATGACCTGCGTGGCCAACGATTTCGGCTTCGAGTTCGTCTTCAGCCGCTTCGTCGAAGCCCTGGGCCGGCCCGGCGACGTACTCCTCGCCATCAGCACCAGCGGCAACTCGCCCAACATCCTCCGCGCCGCCGAAGCCGCCAAAGAAACCGGGATGCTGGTCGTCGCACTCACGGGCAAAGACGGCGGGCAGCTGGCCGGCATGAGCGACGTGGAAATCCGGGCCCCGCATTCGGGCTATGCCGACCGGATTCAGGAAATCCACATCAAAGCCATTCACATCCTGATTCTGCTGATTGAGAAGCTGGTGCTAGCCAATTAGCGCGTAGGGTGCGGGGCTCGCCCCCGCCCGGCCGCTCGCGCCAACCAAACGATTTCGTACGACGACGGGCGGGGACAAGCCCCGCGCCCTACATTCACTAAAAACACATTTTACCCAGATTCTACCAATGCTCACCAAAACCTTCGGCTCGGCCGTGCAGGGCGTCAACGCCTATACCATCATCATCGAAGTGGTGGTTTCGGCCGGAACGGGATTCAACGTGGTGGGCCTGCCCGACAACGCCATCAAGGAGAGCCAGCAGCGCATCGAGGCGGCGCTGAAATTCCGGGGCTACCGCATGCCGCGCACCAAAGTGGTGGTGAACATGGCGCCGGCCGACATCCGCAAGGAAGGCGCGGCCTACGACCTGCCCATCGCGCTGGGCATCTTGCACGCCTCGCAGCAGCTGACGACCGAGCGGCTGCCGGAGTACCTCATCATGGGCGAAATGTCGCTCGATGGCGAGCTGCGGCCGATAAAGGGCGTGCTGCCCATCGCCATCCAGGCCCGAAAAGAGGGCTTCAAAGGCATCATCCTGCCCAAGGAAAACGCGGAGGAAGCGGCCATCGTCAACAACCTCGACGTGATACCCGTGGGCAGCATGCAGGAAGCCATCGATTTCTTCGAGGGCCGGCTCGAAATCAAGCCAACGAAAGTCGACACCCGCGATTTATTCCAGCACACCGTCAACAAATACACCGCCGACTTTGCCGACGTGCAGGGCCAGGAAAACATCAAGCGGGCCCTGGAAATAGCGGCAGCCGGCGGCCACAACGTCATCATGATTGGCCCGCCCGGCGCCGGCAAAACCATGCTGGCCAAGCGCCTGCCCAGCATCTTGCCGCCGCTGAGCATGCAAGAGGCGCTGGAAACCACCAAAATCCACTCCGTGGCCGGCAAGCTGGCAGGCGGCGGCCTGCTCAGTACGAGGCCTTTTCGGGCCCCGCACCACACCATCTCCGACGTGGCGCTGGTGGGCGGCGGCAGCAACCCGCAGCCCGGCGAAATCTCGCTGGCCCACAACGGCGTGCTGTTTCTCGACGAGCTGCCCGAGTTCAAGCGCACCGTGCTGGAGGTGATGCGCCAGCCGCTCGAAGAACGCCGCGTCACCATCGCGCGGGCCAAGCTCAGCATTGAGTTTCCGGCCAATTTCATGCTCATCGCCAGCATGAACCCCTGCCCCTGCGGCTACTACAACCACCCCGAAAAGGAGTGCGTGTGCGGCCCCGGCGTGGTGCAAAAATACCTGAACAAGGTGAGCGGCCCGCTGCTCGACCGCATCGACCTGCACGTCGAAGTCACGCCCGTCACCTTCGACCAGATGACGGAAACCCGCAAGGCCGAAACCAGCGCCGACATTCAGCCCCGCGTCGACAAGGCCCGCCAGGTGCAGGAAGCCCGCTTCAAGGACTACGCCGACATCCACTCCAACGCCATGATGCCGCCGCAGATGGTGAAAGACCTCTGCCAAATCAGCGAAGCCGGCCGGATGCTGCTCAAAACCGCCATGGAGCGCCTCGGCCTCTCGGCCCGCGCCTACGACCGCATCCTGAAAGTAGCCCGCACCATCGCCGACCTGGCCGGCACCGCCGACATCCAAATCCAGCACCTGGCCGAAGCCATCCAGTACCGCAGCCTCGACCGCGAAGGCTGGGCAGGGTAGTCATTTAACAATTAACAGTGAGCATTTAACATTTAACAGTTGGTAACTTTGAATAAGCGCAAGCGGTAACATTTGATTGTTAAATGATAAATGTTAATTGTTAAATGGAAACGCAGCTTCCCCTTTCCCTCGATTTCATTCGACAAGTGCTGGCCGAATATTTTGCCGATAAGCCCGTGCGGCGGGTTCAGGTGTTCGGCTCGTACGCGCGCGGCGAGGCCACGGCAGAGTCGGATTTGGATTTGCTGCTGGAAATGGCGCATCCGGTGGGCTGGGAATTCTTTGATTACGCCCGGGAATTGGAGGAAATACTGAAAATAAAGGTAGACGTGGGCACGGTCGTTTCTGATTACATGATGCGGTATATAAAAAAGGACTTGACTACTGTTTATGAAAACGAACAAAGGACGGCCGCGTGACCCGGAGCGGGTGCTGCACATGCTGGAAGCGGCGCGCAACATCGAGCAGTTTTTGCAAGGAAAAACGTTTGCCGACCTCGTGGCTGACTTATTATTGCGGTCGGGCGTAGAGCGGCAGTTTGAAATCCTGGGCGAGGCCGCCTCGCACGTGTCGGCCGATACGCAGCGGCTGTGGCCCAGCATTGACTGGCAAGGCACCAAGGACTTTCGCAACCTGATTGCGCACGAATACTTTCGAGTGGACCTGGCCAAAGTTTGGCAGGTTTCGCAGCACACCATCCCTGGCCTTCGCCTGACACTCGAAGATTTATTTGCTGAGCTAGACCGCGAGTTTGGTCCCGACGCCAGTGTATAAGGCCTTCGTAAAACCCCTGCTTTTCGGCCTCGACGCCGAGCGCGCCCACCATTTGGTGTTCGACAACCTGCGCCGCGCCGCCCGCCTGCCGGGCGCCCAGGCGCTGCTGCGTGGCCTCTACGACTACCAGCATCCGGGCCTGGCGCGGGAGGTGTTCGGGTTGAAATTCCCCAACCCGGTGGGCCTGGCGGCGGGTTTCGACAAAAATGCGGCCCTCACCGACGAGCTGGCCACGCTGGGTTTTGGCTTCGTGGAAATCGGGACGGTGACGCCCCGGCCCCAGCCGGGCAACCCGCAGCCGCGCCTGTTTCGGCTGCCGCACGACGGGGCGCTCATCAACCGCATGGGCTTCAACAACGACGGCGCGGCCGTGGCGGCGGCGCGGCTGGCCCAGCGCCGCAATCGGCAGCTCATCATCGGCGGCAACATCGGCAAAAACAAGGACACGCCCAACGAGCACGCCGCCGCCGACTACGTGGCCTGCTTCGACGCGCTGGCCGAAGTGGTCGATTATTTCGTGGTCAACGTCTCGTCGCCCAACACGCCCAACCTGCGCCAGCTCCAGGAAAAAAAGCCGCTCATCGACCTGCTGCAACAAGTGCAGGCCCGCAACCTGAGCCGCTCCACGCCCCGCCCGCTGCTGCTGAAAATCGCGCCCGACCTCACCAACCCGCAGCTCGACGACATCCTGGAAATAGCCCGCGAAACCAAGCTGAGCGGCCTCGTGGCCACCAACACCACCATCAGCCGCGCCCACCTGCGCACCGACGCCGCCCAGGTGGCGGCTTTGGGCGCGGGCGGCCTCAGCGGGCGGCCGCTGCGGGCGCGGGCCACCGAAGTCATCCGCTACCTGCACCAGCAATCCGACGGCGGGCTGCCCATCATCGGCGTCGGCGGCATCCACTCGCCCGCCGACGCGCACGAAAAGCTGGCCGCCGGCGCCTCCTTAATTCAGCTTTATACCGGCTTTATTTACGAAGGCCCAGGCTTGGTGCGGGCCATCAACAAGCAATTGGCAATGAGCGGCAAATGATTCCGCGCCGCTTGCCTCAACGCTAAAGCTTCGCCCCAATTTTGAACTCAATCACATCGGCCGCGCCGCGGTGGATTTTCAAATCGACGGCTCCGAAAAGCAGGTTGGTGAAGTGGTATTTCAGGCCCAGCCGCTCGTAGTAGGTTGTGCTCGACTTGTAGGGCGCGTACACGTAAACGCCCAAGTGCGACACGAAAGCCAGCCGCCCGAACAGCAGCTCGTGGCCCGCAAATACGCCCGCTTTTTTCACGTCGGGCTGCTTGCCGCCGGTGCGGGAAGTGTCGGCCAGCGTCGCTTTCAGGCTGCGGTCGTCGAAGCCTTCGACGCCCAGCAGCAGGTTGGATTTGCGGTTGACGCGCCGGCCCACGGCCAGCGTCACCGAGCTGACGAGGTATTTCTGGTGGTCGCTCTCGGTGCGCTGCTTGAAGCCGAGGCTGGTGCTGACGTTGAAGAAATTGTGGCCCAATTCGGCCGGGGCGGGCGCGTTGGCGTTGGTTTGCGGGGCCGGGCGCTGCTCGTGGTAGTTGAGCCCCAGCACCACGGAAGGCAGGTTCACCCCAAAATTGGGCTTGGTGGTGGCGCCGTTCGAGTAGTGGTTCAGCCCCACGCCCGCCAGCAGGCCCAGGTGCGGCGTAAGGGCGTAGTCGTACTCAAACCGCAGTTGCAGCGTGGCGTTCAGGGCCGAGCTGGCGATGGTGTTTTTGTGGTTGGTTTCCTGGTTATACGGGTTGGTGAGGTAAGCCAGGCCCGCGCCCAGCCGGAAGCTAAAATCATGCTTCGCCCCCCGCGAAAACGATTTGTTGATGTACGGGCTGGCCGCGAAAGCATAGCCCAGCACGGGGTTGTGAAAATCGTAGTAGGTAAGCGCCAGCCCCACCTTCGGGTATTTATACCAGCCGTGCCAGGGCTCCTCGCCCGTGGTTTGCCGCTGCATGTTTAGCTCGAACCCCGTGGGGTGCGAAACCACCAGGTGCCGAATGGCATAAGTGTGCGCCAAAATCATGCTGCCCTGCGCGTAAATCCCCAGCACGAGCGGGGCGCGGGGCCCGCCCGCCACCACCGTATCCGCCGCTTGGGCCCGCACGCGCGGAACGCTCCCGCCCCACAGCAACCCCGCCATTAACACCTTCAAAACCAGATTAACCTTCATAACTACCGCTGAACCCGGCCCAAAAATACACCCATGCCAAGCCCGCCGCTGCATTATGAAAAAACGTTTTCCTCAGCAGCTCGGCTCGCCGGCACACCAAGCGACGCAAACGCACCACCCGGCCCAAACCCGGCCTCAAAGCAAATCCCGACAGCATTGTACCTCCGGCACCGACCTGAACGGGCTATCAGCCCAAGCAAATTAGTTCAACTTATTCCAACGCAACAGTCTGCTTTATTGACGAAACCAACATTCTGCAAGATTGAACGCACCGGATAGCATAGCAATATGTGGGGAAATATTGGTTGAAGCGCCATGATTTACGTCTAGCTTTGCAGCTCAATTCACCCTTCTTACTTTTTTCTTAAATATGAAAAAAATCATTCTATCCATAGGCTTGCTGGCCGGAGTAGCTGGTGCAGCTCAAGCTCAGGAAGCCCGCTTCGGTGTAAAAGCCGGCGTTAGCTTATCCAGCGTAACGGGCAGTAATACCGACGGCGTCAAAAACCTGGTTGGTGCCAATGGCGGAATAATGGCTGACATTAGTTTCAGCGACCTTATTTCGTTTCACCCCGAGCTGTTATTTTCACAGAAAGGTGCGAAAGCCGAAAACAGTAACAGCTACGGTTATAGCGAAACCGATAAAAAACGTACCTCTTATCTCGACTTGCCGCTATTGTTGCGTGTAAAAGCTGATGGGTTATTTTTTGAAGCAGGGCCTCAGCTTGGCTATCTAATTGCCCAAAAAAGCGAAACAACCATAACAGTCCCCAATTACGGCACTCGTAGCACGAGCAGCACCAGCACTGACGGAACCCGCAAGTTTGACGTCGGCTATATTGCCGGCGTTGGCTATCAGTTGCCGCAGGGCTTGGAATTTGGCGTGCGCTACAACGGCGGCATTTCCGACCTAAATGACCAGTCGAGCGGTTCCAAAGTTCGCAATTCCGTATTTCAATTTCAAGTGGACTACCTCTTCGGCGGCAAATAACCTCGAGCATATTCCTGGCAAAAAGCCCGGCTTCCGAACATGGAGGCCGGGCTTTTTTGTGCTTGTCCGAGAGCACGTTAAATTTCGCAGAAAGCGCCACCAACGATGGTATATGAATTTTTTAATGAATAATGCAACGGATAAACCACAACTATTCGCTGATAGAGAAAGTATACTGCCCGGCGCTTTGCAAATAGTGCCTATTTTAATTTCTGTAGCCCTTTTTATCTGGTATTCAACATGAAAAAAGTCATTCTATCGCTGGCCGTCCTGGCCGGTGCGGCCGGCTCGGCCCACGCCCAAAAACATGAGCACGCCAGCACCGTGGGCATCACGGCGGCCTACGGCCGCACCAGCTTGCTGGAAAACAACCAATACTCGTCGAAGAACCACTCGGCGTACCAGGCGGGCCTCACGGCCGACGTGTACGTGGCCGAGGCCCTCTCCTTCCACCCCGAGGTGCTCTACACCAAGCAATACTTCGACGCCAGCAACGCCGACCTCAGCCGCGACATCGACTACATCAACGTGCCGCTGCTGGCGCGCTACCACGCCGACGGCCTGTTTTTCGAGGCCGGGCCCGAAGTCAACTTCGCGGTGAAAGCCAAAAACGAGGCGAGCGACAACGTGAAAAGCG
Source organism: uncultured Hymenobacter sp. (assembly GCA_964242365.1). Lineage (GTDB taxonomy): Bacteria > Bacteroidota > Bacteroidia > Cytophagales > Hymenobacteraceae > Hymenobacter. The sequence continues at coordinate 8,713 of CAXTCS010000111.1, forward strand.
AGGTCAACAAAGCCGTGCTCGACTACGTGGTGGGCGTGGGCTACCAGCTCAACCACGGCCCCTCGATTGGGGTGCGCTACGACGGCGGCGCCACCAACGTCTTCAAAAGCAACACGGCCACGACCCTGGGCTCGGGCAAGTTCAAGTCGAGCACCTTCCTGTTGGTGTTGGGCTACTCGTTTGGCGGCTAGGCAGGCACCCGCGCCAAGTCCCGGCCAGCTTCGCAAAAAGCCCGGCTTCCCGATGCGGAAGCCGGGCTTTTTCTGTCCGCGTCGCCGGCCGGGCAATTGGCCTGCCAGGGCCCGGCCGTAGCTTTGCCGGCGTATTCAACCAGACAGTTTATGAAAAAACCCATTTTTATCCTTGCCTTGGTAGCCGGCGTGGCCGGGGCGGCCCAGGCGCAGCACAGCGACATTTCGCTGGGGTTGAAAGCCGGGGGCTCCCTCTCCAGCCTGGTCGGGGCCGATGCCGGTGCTTACAACAACCTTTTTGGCTTTCACGCCGGCGTTTTCGCCAACATTGGCCTGACCAACATGATTGCCTTCCAGCCCGAGCTATTGTACTCGCAGAAAGGCGGCAAACTCCCACTTCCCGGCGGCAACGACCTCACCCGCCGCTTTCATTACGTGGATGTGCCGCTGGCTTTTCATGCGAACGCCAACGGCCTTTTCTTCGAAGCCGGCCCGCAGGTGGGCTTTCTGGTGGCGGCCCAGGCCAAGGTGGGCAGCGCCTCAACCGACATCAAGAACAGCTACAACTCCGTCGATTTCGGCTACCTCGCCGGCCTGGGCTATCAGCAAAAAACCGGTTTGGGCATCGGCCTCCGCTACAACGGCGAGTTCACCAACGTTGCCAAGTCGTACACCGTTGGCAACACCACGTACCAGGCCCGGGCCCGCAACAGCGCGTTCCAATTATACTTGTCTTATTCCCTCAACGGCCGCTAAGCGCAGCGCGTAGTTGTTGCAAAAAAACCCGGTTTCCGCAATGGAAACCGGGTTTTTGCGTAAGAGCCAACGCCAGACTGGCAACCAAATCGGCGGCGTTTATTGGGCCGCCGCCGCGTAGTTGCGGTAGAAATGCGGGATGGTTTCGATGCCCTTCAAAAAGTTGAACACCCCGAAATGCTCGTTGGGCGAGTGGATGGCGTCCGAATCGAGCCCGAAGCCAAGCAGGACGGTATCGAGCCCCAATTCCGACTTGAACATGGCCACGATGGGAATGGAGCCGCCGCCGCGCGTGGGCACCGGGCGCTGGCCGAAGGTGGTTTCCATGGCGTCGGCGGCGGCTTTGTAGGCCACCGAGTTGGTGGGCGTCACCACGGGCTCGCCGCCGTGGTGGGGCCGCACCTCGACCGTGACGCCGGCCGGGGCAATGCGGGCGAAGTGCTGTTGGAACAGCGCCGTGATTTCGGCCGAAGTCTGGTGGGGCACCAAGCGCATCGAGATTTTGGCGTGGGCCTGCGAGGCGATGACGGTTTTGGCGCCCTCGCCGGTGTAGCCGCCCCAGATGCCGTTCACGTCGAGCGTGGGCCGGATGCTGGTGCGCTCCATGCTGCTGTAGCCTTTCTCGCCGTAGCTGGCCGGCAGGCCGATGCTCTTTTGAAAGTCTTCTTCGGAGAACGGGGCCTTGGCCATTTCGGCGCGCTCGGCGGCGCTCAGCTCGTCCACGTTGTCGTAGAAACCGGGGATGGTGATGTGGCCGTTCGCGTCGTGCAGGCTGGCAATCATCTCGCACAGGGCGTTGATGGGGTTTTGCACCGCGCCGCCGTAGAGGCCCGAATGCAGGTCGCGGTTGGGGCCGGTCACGGTTACTTCGTGGTAGCTCAGGCCGCGCAGGCCCACCTCGATGCTGGGCACGTCGTTGGCCAAGATGCCGGTATCGGAGATGAGGATAACATCGGCTTTGAGCTTTTCCTTATTTGCTTTCACGAAAACCTCAAGGTTATTCGAGCCGATTTCCTCTTCGCCCTCAAACATGAACTTGATGTTGCAGGGCACCCCGCCCTGGCCGTCGCGCATCATCATTTCGAACGCCTTGACGTGCATGTACACCTGGCCTTTGTCGTCGCAGGCCCCGCGGGCGTAGATGTTGCCGTCCTTAATCACCGGCTCGAAGGGCGGCGACGTCCACAGCTCGTACGGATCGGCGGGCTGCACGTCGTAGTGGCCGTACACCAGCACGGTGGGCTTGCTGGGGTCGGTGAGGTAGTCGCCGTACACGATGGGGTTGCCGGCCGTGGGGCAGATTTCGAGGTTCTGCACGCCGGCTTCTGCGAGGCGCATTTTCAGGTAATCGGCCGCCTTCAGGATGTCGGCGTGGAACTTGGGGTCGGCCGACACGGACGGGATGCGGAGCCAGTCCATCAGCTCGTCGAGGAAGCGGGTTTGGTTATCGGAAAGGTAATTGGCCATGCGGGGGCAAGTTTGGGGTTGGGAATGGTGGCGTAAAAGTAGCGGGCGGGGCGTAAGCACAAGCGCCCCGGCAACCTTTGGTTGCCGGGGCGCTGCGCCGCTGATACGGGTTTCCGGGGCGCTGACTTAAGCGGCCGGCACTACGGCCGTGGCGCGGGCCACGGCGGGGTCAATCACGTATTCGTGGGCTTTTTGGGCATCGGTGAGGCGCCAGGCGGCCTGGCCGGCGTTGGCAATGGTCACCAACTGGCGGTAGAGGCCGTTGGCAAACAGCAGGCGGGCGCGGGTGGCCCCGGCGCGGGTGCTCACGGCGTCGTGGCGGTCCGTCATGCTGTCCACAAAGGCGCCGTCTTGCTGCGCCACCGCGTCGAGCAAGGCCGTGGTGAGGCCCTTGTCGGCGTACTCGGCCAGGTACTTGCGGCCCTGCTTGGCTACCATGGTGGCGGCCAGGTGCAGCTTGGCCTGGCTGAGGCTGCCCACGTCGCTCACCCCAAAACGCTTGTAGCCGGGGGTGCGCGGGTCGTCTTTCAGCCCCACGCAATCCATCACGGCCTGAATGGCGGTTTCCAGGGCCACTTGGGTGGCGTCTTTGTCGTCGGTTACCACCTTGCTCTCCTGCACCAGCACGGCGTCGGGGTCCATGTCGCCGAAGGCGGCGGTGTCGGTGTCAAACCTGGCGAGCCCGGCGGCGCTGATGCCGCGCTGGGCCAGCTCAGTTGCGTCGCGGTGGGCGGTGGGGCTCATTTCGAGGCAGCGCTGCCATAGGTCGGCTTGGGTAGAAGGGTACTCGGCGATTGGGGCCTTGTCAAGCATGGTAAAAGGGGGTAAAAAATGGATGCGCAACGGCCACACGGGCCACTGCCTCCGCTAAGGTAGGGCGGGGCTGCTCCCCCACCCATCGGCTCGTCCCAAAGTTCTACCCGGCTCCTTCGAAGCACTGTCCGGCGCGTCCAAGGCATGCCCCGGCCTACCCCATGAACATGCCGGTTCGTTCAAAGTATTTCCCAGTTCAGCCGAAGCATTTCCCGACGTGACCGAAACACTTTCCGGCACGACCGAAGCATTTCCCGGCGCTATTTCGGGTGTTTCGGGGGCGCCAGCGGGGGCAGTGGGGCCAGCGACCTTCCCGCCGGCGGGAAGGTCGCTACCTTACCGGGCATTCCTAACGCCTTTACTAATGTCTGACAAATACACCCCGCACAACCCCGACGGCTTGTATTTCCTGACCCTGACCGCCGTGGCATGGGTAGACGTATTCACCCGCAAAGAATACAAGCAGCTCATCGTTGATTCCCTGCGCTACTGCCAACGCCACAAAGGACTGGAGCTCTACGGCTGGTGCCTGATGCCCTCGCACTTGCATCTGCTGGCGCGGGCCGCCGAGGGCCACCAGCTGGGGCCTATCATTCGCGACTTCAAGAAATACACCACCAAAGCCGTGGTGCGGCTCATCGACGAAGGCGGCGAGAGCCGGCGCGACTGGCTGCTCTACCGCTTCACCTACGCCGCTAAGTTGTTGGAACGCATCGAGGAACACAAGATGTGGCAGGACGGCAGCCACGCCGTGGAGTGCTTTACCCCCGAGTTTACGCAGCAGAAGCTGCACTACATTCACCAAAACCCCGTGACGGACCTTACCGTGGCCGAAGCGAAGCACTATGTATTTAGCTCGGCCGGGGCCTATGCAGGCGTGCCAGGGCTGCTGGAGGTGCTGTTTATTTCTTGAGCGTTGACTGGGTAGCCCTGCTGACGCCCCGCAGGCGCCCCCCCGCTGGCGCTCCCGCTGGCGCGCGTTTGCAACGCGCTGCCGCCTGGGTTAGCGTCTGCGACGCGA